>CAZMCV010000166.1:0-8508 GCA_964564645.1 uncultured Acetobacteraceae bacterium | reverse complement strand
GCGGCGATGCCGGCCCCCATCACGCCGGCGCCGATCACGCCGACCTTGCGGATGGCGGGCGTCGCCCCCTGGGCGCGCGGCGCGGGGGCGGCCATCGCATCCGCCTCCGTCCGCACCATCACGGCGCCTGTCGTGCCGGACATCACACCGCCTCCAGCACGGTGGCGATGCCCTGGCCGCCGCCGATGCACTGCGTCGCCAGGGCGTAGCGGCCGCCCTCGCGCTGCAGCACCTGCGCCGCCTTGCCGGTGATGCGGGCCCCCGTCGCGCCCAGCGGATGGCCGAGCGCGATGGCGCCGCCATCCCTGTTCACCTTCGCCTCGTCGAGGCCGAGCTCGCGCATGCAGGCCAGCGCCTGCGACGCGAAGGCCTCGTTCAGCTCGACCACGTCGAGGTCGCGCGCGGCGATGCCGGCACGCGCCAGCGCCTTCCGCGTCGCCTCCACGGGGCCCATGCCCATCACCTCCGGCGCGCAGCCGGCGACGGCGACCGACTTCACCCTGGCGAGCGGCGTCAGCCCGTGCCGCTTCGCATAGGCCCCCGTGCAGACCAGCACGGCGGCGGCGCCATCCGTCAGCGGGGAGGAGGTGCCGGCCGTGACCGTGCCATCGGCGCGGAAGGCGGGCTTCAGCCCGGCGAGCCCCTCCGCGGTGGTCTCGGCGCGGATGCAGCCATCGGCGGTGACGCGCTTGCCCTTGCCGTCCTCGATCGGGACGATCTCGCCCTCAAGCCGTCCCTGCGCCTGCGCCTCGGCCGCCTTCTGGTGGCTGCGCACCGCGAAGGCCTCCTGCTCGGCGCGGTTCATCTGGTAGCGGCGCGCGACATTCTCCGCCGTCTCGCCCATGGACACGAAGGCCTGCGGGTAGCGCTCGG
This sequence comes from uncultured Acetobacteraceae bacterium, assembly GCA_964564645.1. GTDB lineage: Bacteria > Pseudomonadota > Alphaproteobacteria > Acetobacterales > Acetobacteraceae > CAZMCV01. Next base: position 7,635 of record CAZMCV010000166.1, on the reverse strand, counting down.
CCAGGCCCGGATGCGGCATCGGATTGAAGCCCATCATCGGCACGCGGCTCATGCTCTCGACGCCGGCGCAGAGGAACGCCTCGCCCGCGCCCATGCGGATGGCGCCGGCGGCCTGGTGGACGGATTGCATGGAGGAGCCGCAGAAGCGATTCACCGTCGCCCCCGCCACGCTCTCCGGCAGGCCTGCGAGGAAGCCGATCAGCTTCGCCACGTTCAGCCCCTGCTCGCCCTCGGGGAAGGCGCAGCCGACGACGATGTCCTCGATGGTGGCCGGGTCGACCTTGGCGTCGGCCAGCAGCGCACGCACCACCTGCGCCGTCATCTCGTCGGGGCGCACCTTCGTCAGCTCGCCCTTGTGGGCGAAGTGGAAGGGGCTGCGGCGATAGGCCGCGATCAGCACATCGTCGTCCTGGAAGCTCATCTGCGTGCTCCTGTCGTTCGGTCGCGGACGCATCGGCCTTCAGCCGCCGCCCTGTTCCTCCATCTCCGGCATGGCGTGGCGCGCGGCCAACGCCTCGGCTGCCTGCCGCTCCACCTCGCGCAGCTCCTCGAGCGTCTGCTCGAGGTCGCGCCGCTGCGCCTCCAGATCGGCGACCCGCGTCCGGACCTTGTCCAGCAGCAGGGCGATCTGGCTGCGCTGCGTGCGGTCCGTGTCATAGAGGTCGAGGAATTCCCGCACCTCCGCCAGCGAGAAGCCGAGGCGCTTGCCGCGCAGCACCAGCATCAGCCGCGCCCGGTCGCGCCGGTCGAACACCCGTGTCGTCCCGGCGCGCCGCGGCGCCAACAACCCCTTCGCCTCGTAGAAGCGGATGGCGCGCGGCGTCACGCCGAGGCTCTCGGCAAGCTGGGAGACGGTGAAGAGCTCCTCCGCCAGGCTCACGCGGCCGCGTCCTTCCGCACGAGCAATTCCTCGCGCAGCTCCTTCTTCGACAGCTTGCCGACGACCGTGCGGGGCAGCTCCGCCCGGATCTCGATCAGGCGCGGCATCTCGATCGGGGAGAGGCGGTCCGCCAGGTGCGCGCGCAGCTGCTCGACCGTCGTGGTCGCGCCGGGGCGGAGCTGGACGAAGGCGGCCGGGCTCTCGCCCCGGTAGCGGTCGGGCATGCCGAGCGCGGTCGCCGCCACCACGTCCGGATGCGCGTAGAGCGCGTCCTCGATGGCACGGGGATAGACGTTGAAGCCGGAGCAGATGATCAGGTCCTTGATCCGGTCGACCAGGGTCACGTAGCCGTCCTGGTCCATGATCCCGACATCGCCGGTGCGCAGGAACCCGTCCGGCAGCAGCACCGCCGCCGTCTCCTCCGGCCGGTTCCAGTAACCCGCCATGACGTTCGGCCCGCGGATGCAGAGCTCACCGCGCTCGCCCGGCGGCAGGGCGCGGGCCGGATCCTCGAGCGAGCGGATCTCCGCCTCCACCCGTGGCAGGGGCAGGCCGATGGTGCCCGGCCGCTCCTGGCCCGCGACGGGGCCGCAGAAGCAGACGGGGGAGGCCTCGGTCAGGCCATAGCCCTCGATCAGCCGGCAGCCGCTCAACCCCTCGAAGGCCTGCTTGATCTCGAGCGGCAGCGGCGCGCCGCCGGAGATGCAGGTGCGGAGCGTCGAGAGATCCTCCCGCGTCGCGCCATTGTCGACGACCGCGCGGTAGAGCGTCGGCACCCCGGCGAAGGTGGTCGGACGGGTCCGCCGCAGCGCCGCCAGCAGCGCCTTGGCCTCATAGCGGGGCAGCATCACGATCTGCCCGCCCGCGGCGATGGTGGAGCCGAGGATCACCGTCATGGCGAAGACGTGGAAGAAGGGCAGCACGGCGATGGCGCGCTCGGGCTCCGCCGTCATGTCGCGGGCCGACCAGGCCACCACTTGGCGGATGTTCGCCGCCAGGTTGGCATGGGTCAGCATCGCGGCCTTGGGCTGGCCGGTCGTGCCGCCGGTGTATTGCAGCAGCGCCACCGCCTCCGGCGCCGCGCTCGGCGGGGAGGGGTCGGGCGCCGCATCCAGCAGCGCGTCCCAGTCGAGCACGCGCGCGTCGCCGCGCGGGATGCGGCCGATCGCCTTGCGCTTGAGCAGCCGGAACAGCAGCCCCTTCACGGCCGGCAGGGTCGGGGCGAAGCGGCCGACCACCACATGGCGCAGCGGCACCGCCGGATCCGCGAGAAGGCCGAGGATCTTGCCGAGGATCGGCTCGAGGTCCGGGGCGACGAGGATCGCCGCCCCGGCATCGCGCAGCTGCCCCGCCAGCTCTCCCGGCGCGGCGAGCGGGCTGCAATTCACCACGGTCGCCCCGGCGCTGAGCGCGCCGAAGAAGGCGACGACGTAGTGCGGGCCGTTCGGCAGGCAGAGGGCGACCCGGGTGCCGGGACCGGCGCCGAGGCGCCGGAACCCCGCCGCCGCCCGCGCCACCAGCGCGCCGACCTCCGCATAGCTCCAGCCGCGGCCCATGAAGTCGAGGCAGGGGCGGTCGCCGAAGCGCGCCACCGATTCCTCGAAGACCGAGACCAGGGTCGCGGGCGGCAGGTCCATGTGCCAGTCGACCCCCGGCGCGTAGGCGCGCAGCCAGGGACGGGAAGCCAGGGTCCCGGAAGCCGTTGCTGGAGTGTCCATGCCGCCCGCTCCTCCCGCTCAGAAGGCGAAACGCAGCTGCGCCGCGACGATGTCGACGGAGGCCGAGTAATTCGCGTCGAGATTGCCGCGGAACAGGTTGGTGTTGTCCGGCCCGGGGTCGACGAGGTTCACCCGTGCCGCCGGAGCGAAGATGTGGGTGTAGCCGATGCTCACCACCATCCCCGGACGGACGGCATAGCTCGCGCCAACCGAGAGCCAGTAGCGATCGCTGTCCGGGATGCGCGGCGTGCGGGTCGAATCCGGCACCGGCGACTGGTCGTAGGCGAAGCCGGCGCGGAGCGTGAGCTTCTCGTCCCAGCGGTACTCGGCGCCGAGATTGACGAAGACGCTGTCCTTCCAGCGCTCCTCCGTCACGCTCGGCGCGCGGCCATTGTCGAAATCGACGATCAGGTCCTGGAAGCGCGACCAGTTCGTCCATTCGAGGCCGGCGAGCAGCGTCCAGCGCTCCCCGATCGCCTGGGAGAGGCCGATGGTCGCCGTCTCGGGTGTCGTGAGCTTGGCGCGCGCGGAGGTGTTCTGGAAATTGCGCGAGAGGTTGAGCGGGGAGGGGACGCCCTGGAACTCGGCATCGCCCTGCAGGGTGTGGAACACAGCGGAGCGGAAGGAGGCGCCGAGGCGCGTGCCCGCGATCGGCTCCCACTGCGCGCCGATGACCCAGCCGATCGCGGTGTCATGGCCGGTGACGGTCGAGATCCCGTCGCGCGAGCCCGGCACGAAGGGCAGGCCGGATGCGCGGCCGATCGCGCCGAAATCGACGGCCGAGGAGAGCCGCGCCGAGGCATACTGGACCTGCATCGCCGCGCCGAAGGCCAGCGTCGGCGTCGCCTGCCAGGACACCGCGGGCGCCACGTTGATCGTGCGCAGCGAGGAGGTCAGCGCGTGATAGCGCCCGATGAAGTCGAAGGGATACTTGGTGACCAGGCCCCAGGGCGAGTTCACCGACAGCCCGACCCGCCAGTCCGAGCCGAGGGCGACCGTCGTGTAGAGCGCCGGCACGAAGGCATCGAGCCCGAGGTCGCCGCCGAGCGAGCCGGTGATCGGCGACCCGCCGAGGGCGGTGTTCCGCGTGGCCGTGCCCGAGGTCGCCTCCGCCCGCGGGAAGATGCCGGACCCCACCACCGCGCCCTGGATGCCGGGCAGCCCGGCCATCGCGGCGGGGTTGAAGAACAGCATGGACGGGTCGTCGTTCCGCGCGGCCGAGCCGGCGAAGGAGGCGCCCTGGCCCACCGCGCTCTGCTCGCGCAGTTCGTAGCCCGTGGCGGCCGCGTCCCCGGCGGCGGCGAGGCCGCCTGCCAGCGTCCCGGCGAGAAGGATGCGCAGGCGTGGTGATCCCTGACGGAGCATTGGCGTTTGGTTCCCCCCGATGACCGCCGCCGCTTTCGGCCGGCGTCGCACCGAAGCTTATTCAGCATTGACCTAAGGGTCAACGATTGATCCAATGCGACAGGAAACCGGGAGAATGCGTCATGGCCGACACGGAGTCCTTGCTGGCGGCGATGCGTGGCAAGGCGGGCGGGCTGCGCCGGCTCGGCTATCGGATCCGCTTCGATCTGACCGATACCGGGGATAGCCTGCTCATCGACGGAACCGGGGGGGGCGCGGCCGAAATCGGGCCGGCGACGGCCGAGGACGCGGCGGACAGCGTGATCCGCCTCTCCTCCGACGATCTGGCGAAGTTCATCGCCGGGCGGCTCAGCCCGACCATCGCCTACGCCACCGGCCGGCTGAAGATCGAAGGCTCGACCGGCGTTGCCCTCAAGCTCGCGAGCCTGCTCGACGAGGATTGATCAGCCGCGGGCCATGGCCGCGCGGCGGCTGAAGGGGGCGCTGAACAGCCGCTCCCGCCCCAGCAGGAACAGCCTTCCGCCGCGCGGGAACAGGCCGGCGATGGCCGGGTCGGCGGCGTCCAGGCCCCCGGTATAGGCGCCGAAGGCGGGCAGCAGCAGGCGCCGCCCATCGGTGACGAAGCAGGGCCGCGTGACGCCGCCGCAGCGCGTCGCCATGGTCGCCTTGGGGTGGAAATGGCCGGAGATCTCCGCCCCCGGCGGCGGCGGCCCGGGGCGCGCCTGGTGGCGCAGCGTCACCGGGCCCTCCGCCCATTCCGGCACCGCCTGGCCCGGCAGGCCGACGGGCGCGACCGGGTCATGGTTGCCCAGCACCCAGAGCGTCTCGATCCCCTCCAGCATCCGCCCGAGCAGCGCCGCATCCTCGGCGCCGAGGCGCGCGGCCCCGCCGCGGTCATGGAAGCTGTCGCCGAGCGCGACCAGCCGCGCCGGGCGCCAGCGGCGGAGCGCGAGGCCGAGGCGTTGCAGGGTCTCGCGCGTGTCGTAGGGCGGGACGAAGCGGGCGTTCGGGCCGGCGGCGAAGGCGCTGCCCTTCTCGAGATGCAGGTCGGCGACGACGATCAGCCGCCGCGCCGGCCAGGCGAGCACGCCGGCGGGGTCGAGCATGAGACGCTCCCCGGCCAGGTGGATCGGCGCCGGGGTCATCGCCAGGCTCCCCTCCCCCGCGGGCGGGGGAGGGGATGCGCGCCCGCCCTCATGCGCCGGTCACCATCTTCGGCGCGTGGCGGACGAAGCGGCCGCCGGGCTTGCGCCGGCCTTCGCGTTCGCCCCGGCGCGGCCCGTCGGAGAGGCCACCGCGGACGCGCACGCCCTCCGTCACCTCCGCCAGCACCTCGTTGAACAACTCGGCGCCATCCGTCGCCTCCGCGACCAGCGCGGCGGCCTCGGCGAGCAGCGCGTCCTCCGCGCCGCCCGCGACCCATTCGCGCCCCTCCTCGATCAGCGCGGGGACGGCGAGCGGGGAGACGCGGTCGAGCCGCCGGTGGTCGATCCCCCCCGCCTTGGCGCGCGCCAGCAGCAGGCCGATGCGGGCGATATCGGTCAGGCCGCCGGCGGCCTCCTGCCGCGTCGCGCGCAGCAGCACGTGGTCGGGCTCGTGCTTGCGCAGCACGTCGTAGATCAGGTCGCTGTTCATGGTCATATGGCGCCCGGACTTCTCCTGCCCCGGGTGGTGCTTCTCGATCAGCCCGGCGATGGTCGCGATGTTGCGGAAGGTGCGGCGCAGCATCGAGGATTCGGCCATCCACTCCTCGAGCTCCTCGCCCAGGATGTCCTCCTCGAACAGCGGGGCGACGTCCTGCGGCTCGAAGGCGCTCCACGCGGCGAGGACGTAGTCGGTGGCGAGGTAGCCGAGCGGGCCCATGCCCAGCCGCTCCATCCGCTTGGTCACCAGCATCCCGAGCGTCTGGTGCGCCAGCCGCCCCTCGAAGCAGTAGGCGACGAGGAACCAGCGGCCGCCGCGCGGGAAGGTCTCGACCAGCAGCCCGTCCTTGGGCGGCAGGGCGCTGCGCGCCTGCTGCAGGCGCAGCCATTCGCGCACCGGCTCGGGCAGCAGGCGCCATTGCCGAGGATCGTGCAGGATCTCGCGCACCCGCGCGGCAAGCCAGGTGGTCAGGGGCATCCGGCTGCCGGCATAGGCGGGCACGCGCGGCTCGCCCTCGCCGCCGCGGGAGACGACGGCCGAGACCGCCTCCAGCGCCTCGAAGCGCAGGAGCTGCCCGGCGAAGAGGAAGGTGTCGCCGGGCGAGAGGGTGGAGATGAACCATTCCTCCACCTCGCCCAGCACGGGCCCGCCGCGCAGCCGCACCTTCACCATCGGCGTCTCGACGATGGTGCCGAGATTCATCCGGAGCTGCCGCGCGACGCGCTGGTCGCGGACATGCACCATGCCCTCGGCGTCGCGGAACAGGCGGCGGAAGCGTTCGTAGCCGCGCAGCGCGTATCCGCCATCCTCGACGAAGCGCAGCACGTCGTCGAAATCGCGGCGGCTGAGCCCGGCATAGGGCGCGGCGCGCCGGACCTCCTCGTAGAGCGCGTCGGGCCGGAAGGGCGCGTGGCAGGCCATGGCCAGCACATGCTGCGCCAGCACGTCGAGCCCGCCCGGGCGCGGCGGATCGCCATCCAGCTCCTCGTGCCGGATCGCCCGCAGCGCGGCCGCGCATTCGATGACCTCGAAGCGATTGGCCGGGACGAGGGTGGCGCGGGAGGGCTCGTCCATCCGGTGGTTGGCGCGCCCGACCCGCTGCAGCAGCCGCGCGACGCCCTTGGGCGCGCCGACCTGCACCACCTGGTCCACATCGCCCCAGTCGATGCCGAGGTCGAGCGAGGCGGTGGCGACGACGGCCCGCAGCGTCCCCGCCGCCATCGCCGCCTCCACCCTGCGCCGCTGCTCGACCGTCAGGCTGCCATGGTGCAGGCCGATCGGCAGGGTGTCGTCGTTCAGCCGCCACAGCGCCTGGAAGATCAGCTCCGCCTGGGCGCGGGTGTTGACGAAGACGATGGTGACGCGCGCCTCGCGGATGCGCCGGTAGATCTCGGGCGCGGAGGCGAGGCCCATATGCCCGCCCCAGGGCAGCCGTCCCTCGGGCAGGGTCACGCCGATCTCGGGCGCCGCGCCGCCCCTCACCGTGATCAGCCGCACGCTCTCCGGCGCGCCGTCCGGGGCGAGGAAGGCGCGCAGCGGCCCGGGATGCGCGACCGTCGCGGACAGCCCGATCCGCCGCGCGCGAGGCGCCAGCGCGGCCAGGCGGGACAGCGCCAGCGCCAGCTGGTCGCCGCGCTTGGTGCCCGACAGCGCATGGATCTCATCCACCACCACCGCCGCGAGGCCGCCGAACATCGTCGCGGCATCCGGCAGGGAGAGCAGCAGCACCAGGCTCTCCGGCGTGGTCAGCAGGATATGCGGCGGATCGGCGCGCTGGCGGGCCCGCCGGTTCGGCGGCGTATCGCCCGTGCGCGTCTCGATGCGGATGGCCAGGCCCATCTCCTCGACGGGCGTGGTCAGGTTGCGCGCGATATCGACGGCCAGGGCCTTCAGGGGCGAGACGTAGACCGTGTGCAGCCCCGCATGCCCGGCGCCGGCGAGGTCCACCAGGCTCGGCAGGAAGCCCGCGAGGGTCTTGCCGCCGCCGGTCGGCGCGACGAGCAGGGCGGACATCGCGTCCTCGGCCAC
>CAZMCV010000165.1:0-8549 GCA_964564645.1 uncultured Acetobacteraceae bacterium | reverse complement strand
CCCCCCCCCCCCCCCCCCCCCCCCCCCCCCCCCCCCCCCCCCCCCCCCGGGGCGCCCCTCACCCCCACGCCGGACAGGGCTTCATCGCAGTGTAGGCGGCTCCCCCACCCCGGCCCTCCCCCGCGAGCGTCGGGGGTAGGGGGAGGTTCGTCGGGCTGTCAGATCCAGCGCCCCGGCAGCGCCGCCGTCGCCCGGCGGAGGGCCGCCAGCGCCGTCCGGGCCTGCCGGGCCAGGCGCGGCATTTCCCGCAGCGCCCGCGGGTCGCGCAGCAGGCCGGCCGCGATCCGCAGCAGGGCCGGGCGGCCATCCGGGGTCAGGCCGCGCGCGACGGCGTCCGGCAGGCGGTCCGCCGCCGTGTCGGCGACCGCGCGCAGCGCCACGAAGGGAAGGCCCCGGGCGCTGGCGAAGGCGGCGGCCGCCTCGCTTTCCAGATCCACCACCAGGGCGCCGGTCGCGAGCTGGAGCGCGCGCTTGGCCGCCGGTTCGGCGACGATCGCGGCGGCGCCGGCGATGCCCCCCAGCCGCGCGCCGGTCGCGCGCGCCAGGTCCGCCGCCCAGCCCGGATGGGCCGGCCAGGCGCCCCCCGGCCCGCGCACGCGCGTCGAGACCACGAGGTCGCCGCAGGCGAGCGACGGGTCGAGCCCGCCGGCGATGCCGAAGCTCAGCACCGCCGCGATGCCGGAAGCGGGCTCGGCCGCCAGCAGCGCCGCCGCGTGCAGCGGGTCGCCACCGGTCACCAGCACGCGCAGGCCGGGCGGCAGCAGGGCGGCCTCGCGCTGCATGCCGACGACGGCGAGGAGGGCGGCGTCGGGCGGAGGAGGCATGCGGGGCGGGGATTCCGAAGGGGGTCGCGGCGGCCCCGTCCTACCCCGGATCGCCGGGCGGCGCGACCGGGCGCGGCCGGCTCACCGGCCTGTCATGGCCCGTGACGCCCTCGGACCGGCGCGCGCCTGCCCGTCGCGGTCAATGGGGAACACCGCCCGGGCGCGGGGCCGACGGGCAGGGTTCCGCGGACCCTCAGAGCCCGTAGGCGACCCGCCGCGTGTTGCTCCGCCGCAGGTTCCGCAGCCTCGCCAGCGCCCAGAGCGGGAAGACGCGCGCATAGCCGTGGTAGCGCAGGTAGAAGACGCGCGGGAAGCCGGTGCCGGTGTAGTCCTTCTCCTCCCACCCGCCATCCTCCTGCTGCTGGGCGAGCAGCCAGGATGCGCCGCGCTCGACCGCCGGGTCGTCGGCGGCGCCGGCCGCCATGAGCGCCAGCATCGCCCAGGCGGTCTGGCTGGCGGTGCTCTTGCCCATGCGCCGGTCCGGATCGGCGCGGGTGCCGCCGCGGCGGGGATAGGTGAAGCCGTCCTCGCCCCAGCCACCATCGGCGTTCTGCACCGATTTCAGCCACCCGACCGCGCGGGCCATGGCCGGGTGCGCGGGCGGCAGGCCGGCGGCGTTCAGCGCGGTGACGGCCGACCAGGTGCCGTAGACGTAGTTCACGCCCCAGCGCCCGTACCAGGCGCCATCCGGCTCCTGCTCGGCCAGCAGGTAGTCCACGCCCTGGCGCACCGCGGGGTCGTCCATGCCGCGGCCGAGCTGCGCCAGCATCGCCAGGCACCGCCCCGAGACATCGGCGGTCGGCGGGTCGAGCAGCGCGCCATGGTCGGCGAAGGGGATGGAGTTCAGGTGGTGGTGGGTGTTGTCGGCGTCGAACGCCCCCCAGCCGCCGTCCCGGGACTGCATCCCGACCACCCAGTCGGTCGCGCGCGCCACCGCATGGTCCCAGCGCGGATCCGCCCGGCCCTGGGCGCGGCGGGCCCGGTCCATGGCGAGCACGACGACGGCGGTGTCGTCGACATCCGGGTAGTGCGGGTTGGCATACTGGAAGGCCCAGCCCCCGGGCGCGACGCCGGGCCGCGCCTCCGCCCAGTCGCCGGCGACGTCGTTGACCTGCAGCGGCAGCAGCCATTCGACGCCGCGGCGCACCGCTTCCTCGGCGGCGGGGCCGCCGGCCTCGAGCAGGGCATGCGCCACCAGGGCGGTGTCCCAGACCGGGGAGAGGCAGGGCTGCACATAGGTCTCGCCCAGGTCGTCCCCGAGGCCTCCCGCAGGCCCTCCCACGGGGGCCGAAGCCGGGGCCGAAGCTCGGGCCTCCCCTGGGGCCTCCCCTGGAGCCTCCCCCTCCGCCGGACGGTCGCAGACCAGCTTCTCGAGCGAGGACCAGGCGGTGACGACGCGCGGATCGCCGGGCGGCACGCCGAGGCAGTGGTACATCAGCACGGCATTCGCCATGGCCGGGAAGATGCCGCCGAGCCCGTCCTCCCCGTTCAGCCGCTCGGTCACGAAGCGCTCGGCCGCCGCCTCGGCGCGGCGGCGCAGGCCGGCGGGGAACAGGTGGTGGACGCGCTGCAGCGCCCGGTCGACGCCGGCGAAGACGGATTTCCAGGGCTGGGCGGCATGCGCCCCGCCGGGCCAGTGGCGCACCGCCTCGGGCGGGGTGCGGAACAGCTCGGCCAGGTCGACGCCGATCGGCGCCAGCGGGGTGGGGCGGCGGCCCATCACCACCGTCAGCGGCACCAGCACGGTCCGCGCCCAGTAGGAGATCTTCGAGAGGTGGAAGGGGAACCAGCGCGGCAGCAGCAGGATCTCGGGCGGCATCACCGGCACCGCCCGCCAGGGCACCTGGCCGAACAGGGCGAGGGCCGCGCGGGTGAAGACGTTGCAGCGCTCGGCGCCGCCGGCGGCCAGGATCGCCTCCCGCGCGCGGCGCATATGCGGCGCGTCCGGCGCGTCGCCGATCAGCCGGAGCGCGAAATACGCCTTCACCGAGCAGGAGACGTCGATCGGCCCGCCATGGAAGAGCGGCCAGCCGCCCCTCGCGGTCGCCGTCTCCTGCCGCTGCAGGCGGCGGAGGTAGCGCCCGATTCGCGCCTCGCGCCCGGGCTCGACGACGCCGAAGAAGCGCTTCAGCATGACGAACTCGGAGGGGATGGTCGCATCCGCCTCCAGCTCGAACACGAAGTGGCCGTCGGGCTTCTGGCGGGCCAGCAGATGGTCCGCCGCGCGCGCCACCGCCGCCTCCAGCGCGGCCTCGGACGGTGCCGCCGCCGGGTCGGACAGCTCCGGCCCGAGCTGCGGGCGCAGCCGGAGCACGCTGAGGTCCTGCAAGGTCGACACGTCCCAAAATCCCCCGGATCTGCCGCGGCGCACCTGGTCGGACGCAAGCGGCTTCCGTCCAAAAGTCTCCGATAGACCTGTATCTCGCTGCTGCGAAGGGCGGTGTTACCGACCCGCCACAGAATTCTCCCGAGTCGTGCTTTGTTCCAGTTGCGAAGTCAACTCATTGTCGAATCCGCGCGCGGCCCGGCCTCCCCCTTCCACATCCCGCCCCGTCCGCGCCATTCGGCGAGCGCCGAATCGAGGGTGAAGGCCATGTAGGCCGCAGCGATCCCCGGCAGCGCCAGGCCGCGCCAGGGAGAGAGGCCGAAGCGACGCAGCGTCGGCGCGTAGGCGATCCCCATCGCCGCCCAGGCCGCCGCGCCGATCGCCCCCGCCGCGCCGCCCGCCACCAGGGCGAGCAGCGGCGGGGCCAGGAACACGAGCCCCAGCGCGGCGAGCATGCCGAGCAGAAGCCAGGGATCGAAGCGGAGTTGCGCATAGGCGGTCCGCGCCACCATGCGCCGGATGGTGCGAACGGATGGATAAGGCCGGAGCGAAACCACGCGCTCCGTCAGCCCGGTCCAGATCGGGCCCTCCGGCTTCATCCGCCCCGCCAGCGCGCAATCATCGATCAGCGCCCCGCGGATCGGCGCCAGGCCGCCGGCGCGCGCGAAGGCCGCACGGTCGAGCAGCACGCAGCCCCCGGCGGCCGCGGCCGTGCGCGCGCGCGGGTCGTTTGACCAGCGGAAGGGGTAGAGCATCTGGAAGAAGAAGACGAAGGCCGGGATCAGCCAGCGCTCCGCCGCGCTCTCGCAGCGCAGCCGCGCCATCAGCGAGACCAGCACGCAGCCGCCCGCCCGCGCCCGCTGCACCAGCCGCCGCAGGCTGTCCGGGTCGTGCGCGATGTCGGCATCGGTCAGCAGCAGATGCGTCGCCGGATCCGCGCCGAGGGAATCGAGGCCCTGCTGCAGCGCCCAGAGCTTGCCGGTCCAGCCCGCCGGCCGCGCGCCGCCGGTGACCACCGACAGGCGCGGATCGCCCGCCGCCGCCGCGCGCGCCAGCGCGCCCGTGCCATCCGTGCTGCGGTCGTCCACCACGACCAGCCGGAACGCGCCGGGATAGTCCTGCGCCAGCAGCGAGCGCACCGTGGCGCCGATCGTCGCCGCCTCGTCGCGGGCGGGGATGATCGCCGTCACCGCGGGCCAGGCCGGCGGGTCGGGCAGGCCGGCGGCATCGCGGTCGTCGTCGCGCGCCCGCCAGAAGAAGCCGCGGCCGAGCAGCAGCACGCCCCAGGCGAGGGCAGCGGCGAGGGCGATGGCCATGGTCACGCCGCCAGCATCCCGGCCGCGCGGAACCAGGCGATGGCGTCCTCGACCGCCCGCTGCCAGGGGCGGGCCTGGTGGCCGAGCACGCGCTCCGCCCTGGCCGAGTTGAAGAACATCCGGTGCCCGGCCATGCGCAGCCCGTCGAGCGTGAGCATCGGCTCCCGCCCCGTCAGCCGCGCCACCCCCTCCGACACCAGCGCCATCGGCCAGAGGGGCAGGCGCGGCAGCCGCACCGGCGGGCGCCCGCCCCGCAGCGCCGCGATATGGCCGAGCAGCGCGCCGAGGGGGACGTCCTGCCCACCCAGAATGTACCGCTCCCCCACCGCGCCACGGGCCAGCGCCGCGACGCAGCCGGCGGCGCAGTCATCGACATGCACGAGGTTGAGGCCGGTATCGACATAGGCCGGCATCTTCCCGCGCGCCGCCTCGAGGATGACGCGCCCGGTCGGCGTGGGGCGGCGGTCCCGCGGCCCGATCGGCGTCGAGGGGTTCACGATCACCGCGGGCAGGGCGTGCTCGGCGACGGCGCGCTCGACCAGGCGCTCCGCCTCGGTCTTGCTGCGCTTGTAGGGGCCGATCGCCTCCTCGGGCCGGGCGGCATCGGCCTCGGCCGCCGGCGCGCCATCCGCGCGCGGCTTGAGGGTGGCGACGGAGGAGACATGGACCAGGCGGGCGAGGCCGGCCTCGCGCGCCGCCCGCAGCACCGCCGCCGTGCCCCCGACATTGACCGCGGTCATCCGCGCCGGGTCGGGGACCCAGATGCGGTAGTCGGCGGCACAATGGATGGCGGCATCGCACCCCTCCATGGCGCGGGCGATGGAGGCGGCGTCGGTCAGGTCGCCGGGGATGAAGGCGATGCCCGGGACCCCGGCCAGCACGTCGCGCGGCGTGCCCTCGCGCACCAGGGCGCGGATGGCGTGGCCCTGCGCGGCCAGGGCGCGGGCGATGGCCGAGCCGAGGAAGCCGGTGGCGCCGGTCAGCATCACGGTGCGGGCGGGTGGGGTCATGGGATCCGGGCGGGAAGCGGCGCGTTGTGACGGCTGCGCGGTGGGGAATCCAGGGTGGCGTGGGCGCCGCGGCGGGGGGAAGAAGACACTTCTTCCCCCCGCAGCCCCCCATCATCGTCTTCTGGCACTTTTCCTTTGGGGGGAGGCGGACGCGGCTGGTCGCCCCCACCTCCTGCCGGCCGGATCACGCGCGCGATGATTCCCTCGGGGGCCGATCTGCCGTAACCGATGGCCGCCATGACACCGCGACGCCCCCTGCTCCTCGCCGCCGCCCTCGCCCTGCCCTGGCCCGCCGCCGCCCAGGCGACGTCCGGCCCGGTCCAGACCATCGAGAGCTTCCACGAGACCCTGCGCGAGGTGCTGCGCAACGCCCAGCGCCTCGGCGTCCGCGGGCGCGAGCGGCTGCTGCGCCCGGCCATGGAACGGGTGTTCAACCTGCCCGCCATGACCCGCATCGCGGTCGGCCCCCCCTGGGCGCAGATGACGCCGGCGCAGCAGCAGGCGCTGGTGACGGCCTTCTCGGACTGGTCGATCGCCAATTACGCGAACCGCTTCGATGGCGGGAATGTCGCCTTCCGGACCGAGGGCGAGAGCACCCTGCCGAGCGGCGACCGGCTGGTCCGCACCCAGCTGACGCGCCCCGACAAGGAACCGGTGCAGATCAACTACCTGATGCGCGACTTCGGCGGCCAGTTCCGGGTGGTGGACATCTACCTGACGGGAACGATCAGCGAGCTGGCGAGCCGCCGGGCGGAGTTCACGACGATCCTGCGCCAGGGCGGGCCGGACCAGCTTCTGGCCGAGCTCCGGCAGCGGACGGAGCGGCTGCTGGCCGGGTGAAGCGCCCGACTTCCTTCCTGGCGTTCCCTGGCTTTCTCCAACTGACGGTATAGTGTATACCTTGATTTCATGGACCGCCAACCGGCGGTCACGATCGTCGTCGGGGAGCCGGTCCGGCCATGGCAGACACGGACCGGCCCGCAGGGTCGGACATCGACCGCGGCCGGCGGCGCCGGCGGCCCCTGCCGCTCCGTACGCATCTGCTCCGCCTCACCCTCGCGGTGCTGCTGCCCGCCCTCGCCGCCGGCGGGCTGACCGCCTGGCAGCTCGGCGGCGCCTATCGCCAGGTCGTCGAGACCTCGCTTCGCGGCGGCGCCCGCACGCTTGCCGTCACCATCGACCGCGAGATCGAGGTCGCGCTGACCGCCGTCGGGTCCCTGGCCGGTTCGCGCGCGCTGCGCACCCTGGCCGGCCAGGCGCCGACCCCGTCCGAGGGCGAGGCCGCCCTCGAAATCTACGAGCGCGCCCGCGCCGTGGGCGACGCGTTCGGCGGCTGGGTTGTCCTGGTCCGCGCCGACGGGCGACAGGTCTTCAACACGCGGCGGCCACTCGGCACGGCGCTGCCCCCGGCCGCCGGCACCGCCTGGATCGAGCGCGCCACCGCGACCGGGACGCCGGCGGTCAGCGACCTCTTCATCGGCAGCGTCACCCGCCAGCCGGTCCTGGCCGCCATCGCGCCGGTCTTCCCCCCCGGCGCCCGGCAGGCCGATGCGCCCGCCCCCCTCGCGCTGCTCCTGGCCTTCGACCCCGCCCGGCTCGCCGTCCTGCTCGCCCGGGTGCGGGAGGGCGAGATCGCCGGGCTGATCCAGGTCGGGGACGGCACGATCATCGCCCGCTCCGTCAACCATGCCGCGGCCTCGGGCCGGCCGGCACCCGAATGGGTGGCGACGCCGCTGCGCCGGCAGGCCAGCGGCTTCGCCGCCGGCCCCTCGCTCGAGGGGCCGCCGATCGTCGGCGCCTTCCATCGCCTCGACCGCGTGCCCTGGGCCGTGATGGTGACCGCCTCGCAGGAAGCCTACGAGGCCGCCTGGCGCGGTCCGCTCGAGCGCCTCGCGATCACCGGCGCCGCGCTGCTCGCCGCCGGCCTCCTCCTCGCCGCGCTGCTCGCCCGGCGGCTGCTCGCCCCGGTGCGGGACCTCGCCCGCGAGGCCGATTCCGTCGCCACCGGGACCTCCCGGCCGGACGCGACCGGCCCGCCCGCGACGGTCGCCGAGTTCGAGGCGCTGCGCCGCGCCCTGGATCGGGCGGTCGAGGCGCGGCGGGCCCGCGCCGTCTCCGAGGGGCGCGCCGCCGCGGCCGAGGAGGCGGCCCTCGCGCTCCGCGCGGAGCGCGACCGCGCCCGGCTCTATTTCGACGTCGCCCATGCCGTGCTGGTCGTGCTCGACCCCGATGGCCGGGTGCGCGGCATCAACCGCCAGGGCCTGGCCGTGCTCGCCCTGACGCGGGAGGACCAGGCGATCGGCCGGGACTGGTTCGATGCCTTCCTGCCGCCGCGCCTGCGGCAGGAGGCGCGCGCGGCCTTCGAGGCCATCGCCGCCGCGCCCGGCGACGCCGCCCGCGCGGCGCATGGCGCCGGACCTCCCGCGGCGCATGGCGCCGACCCCTCCGCGGCGCGCAGCGCCGACCCCTCCGCGGCGCATGGCGCCGACGAAACCCCGGTGCTGCGCGCCGATGGCACGGAGCGGCTGGTCGCCTGGCGCGACACCGCGCTGCGCGATCCCGCCGGCAGGCTGGTCGCGGTCATCGCCTCGGGCGAGGACATCACCGACCGCCGCGCCGCCGAGGAGCGCCAGGCGCTGCTCATGCGCGAAGTGGACCACCGCGCCCGGAACGCCCTCGCCGTCGTGCAATCCATCGTCCGGCTGACCCGGGCCGACCGGCCGGAGGATTTCGCCACGGCGGTCGAGGGGCGGGTCAATGCCCTCGCCCGCGCCCACACGCTGCTGGCAAGGGAGCATTGGGGTGGCGGCGACCTGCGCGATCTCCTCGAGGCCGAGCTCTCCGCCTACGCCACCCGGGAGCGCCTGCGCCTGTCCGGCCCGCCGGTCCGCCTGGCGCCGGAGGCGGTGCAGCCGATGTCGCTCGTGCTGCATGAGCTCGCCACCAACGCCGCCAAGCATGGCGCGCTGGCCGCACCCGGCGGGACCCTCGAGGTCTCCTGGGCCGGCCAGCCGGAGGGCGGGCTGGGGATCGTCTGGCAGGAGGGGGGCGGCGCGCGCGACCGGCCGGCCGG
>CAZMCV010000164.1:0-8640 GCA_964564645.1 uncultured Acetobacteraceae bacterium | reverse complement strand
GCATCGTCCTTGAGCAATGCCCGGGCGATGGCCGCGCGGTCCTGCGGCGGCACGCCCCGGCGCTGGCCTCGGCGGCGCGGCGCCGCGCGAGCGCCACGGCCTTGGCCACGTCCCCGGCCCCGCGCGGCCCCGCGCCCGGCGCGCCCCCCCCGCCCGAGGGCCCCGCCTGGCACGCCCTGCCGCCCGAGGCCCTGATCGCCGCCGGCCTCGCCCCGCAGGCCGGCACCGAGGCCGGCCTCTCCCCGGCCGAGGCGGCATCCCGCCTCGCCCGCCACGGCGCCAACCTGCTGCCGCGCCCCCGCCCGCGCGGGATCGCCGCCCTCGCGGCGGAGCAGCTGACCAGCCTGCCGGTCCTGCTCCTCGGCGCCTCCGCCCTCGTCTCGGTCGCCACGGGGGGCGTCGCGGATGCGGTCATCATCCTCGGCGTCGTCCTCGCCAATGCCGGCATCGCGGTCGCCACCGAGCGCGGCGCGGAACGCGTCATCCGCGCCCTCGACGAGACCGATCCCGCGCCCGTGGCCCTGCTCCGCGATGGCGGCCGGCGCCTGCTGCTGCCCCCCGCCGCCCTCGTGCCCGGCGACGTCCTGCTCGCCGAGGCGGGCACGCTGGTCCCGGCCGATGCCCGGCTGGTCGCGGCGACGGAGCTGACGGTCAATGAATCCGCCCTGACCGGGGAGAGCCTGCCGGTCGCCAAATCCGCCACCGCCCTGCTGCCCGCCGACGCGCCGCTCGCCGAGCGGGCGACGATGCTGTTCCGCGGCACGGCGGTCTCGGGCGGGGCCGGGCGCGCGGTGGTGGTGGCCACGGGGGCGGCGACGGAGCTCGGCCGCATCCAGGCGCTGCTCGGCGGCCTCCGCCCGCCCCGGACGCCGATCCAGCGCGAGCTCGAGGGGCTGGAGCGGCGGCTGGTCGCGATCAATGGCGCGATCTGCCTGGCCGTGCTCGGCCTCGGGCTGCTGCGCGGCCGGGCGCTGCTGCCGACGCTCAAGGGCGCGATCTCGCTGGCCGTCGCCGCGGTGCCGGAGGGGCTGCCGGCCGTCGCCACGACGACGCTCGCCACCGGCATCCGGCAGATGCGGCGCGACGGGGTGCTGGTCCGCCGCCTCGGCGCGATCGAGGCGCTGGGCGCGGTCGAGGTGGTCTGCCTCGACAAGACCGGCACCCTGACGCGCAACGTGATGACGGTGGTCGAGGCGCGCCTCCCCGCCGGCCGCGCCGGCTTCGCGGAGGGGCGGCTGGCGCCGGCGCCCGGGGTGGACGCGGCCGCCGCGATGGCCGAGGCGCGGCGGCTGTTCGACCTCGCCGCGCTGTGCAGCGACGCGACGCTGGAGGCGGGGGAGGCGCGGGGCTCGCCGACCGAGACCGCGCTGCTGCGCGCGGCCGAGGCGCTCGGCACCGACATCGCCGCGCTGCGCGAGGCCCATCCCCGCCTGGCCACCACGCCGCGGGCGGAGGGGCGCAAGCGCATGGCGACGCTGCACGCGGCGCCCGGGGGTGGAACCCTGCTCGCGCTGAAGGGCGATCCGGTGGAGGTGCTGGCGCTCTGCGACCGGCACCTCGACGGCGCCGGCACCGCCCCGCTGACCACGGCCGGGCGGCAGGCCATCCGCGGCGCCAACGACGCCATGGCCGGGGAGGCGCTGCGCGTCCTCGGCGTCGCCTATGGGATGGGCGAGGCCGAGGCCGGGCTCGTCTGGTGCGGCCTGGCCGGCATCGCCGACCCGCTGCGCCCGGATGCGCGCGACGCCATCGCCACCCTGCACGCGGCGGGCGTGCGCACGGTGATGATCACCGGCGACCAGGCGGCGACGGCGATCGCCATCTCCCGCGCCCTCGGCCTCGGCCGCGGCGGGCCGGAGATCACGGTGCTGGAGGCCGGGCAGCTCGACCAGGCGCGGCCGGAGGTGCTGGCGGCGCTGGCGCCCCGCGCCGATGCCTTCGCCCGCGTCAGCCCCTCGCAGAAGCTGGCCGTGGTGCGGGCGCTGCAGGCCGGCGGCAGTGTCGTGGCGATGACCGGCGACGGGGTGAATGACGGCCCGGCGCTGCGCGCGGCCGATATCGGCATCGCCATGGGCCTGGGCGGCAGCGAGGTGGCGCGCCAGGCCGCCGACATCGTGCTGGTCGGGGACGAGCTGGAGGCGGTGCTGCGCGCGCTCCGCCTCGGCCGCGCCACCACGGGCAACATCCGCAAGGTGCTGCGCTACCTGGTCTCGACCAACCTGTCGGAGAGCCTGGTGATGCTGGGCGCGGCTGCCGCGGGGCTGGAGGAGCCGCTCTCGCCGATGCAGCTGCTCTGGCTGAACCTGCTCTCGGATGTCGCGCCGGCGCTCGCCCTCGGCCTCGACCCGCCGGAGGGGGATGAGCTGGCGCGCCCGCCCCTGCCGCGCGGCGCGGCGCTGGTCGGCCCGGCGGCGCTGGCGCGCATCGGGCGGGAGGGGCTGGTGATCGCCGGGGCGGCGCTGGCGGCGCAGGGGATCGCCGGGCGCGGCGCGGCGGGGTCGCCCATCGGCTTCCACGCGCTGACCTTGGCGCAGCTGCTGCACGCGCTGGCCTGCCGGTCCGAGCATCGCGGGATGCTGGCCGGGGCGCGGGCGGGGATGCCGCCCAACCGCAAGCTGCTCGGCGCGGTCGGCGGGGGGATGGCGCTGCAGGTGGCGGCGCAGGCGCTGCCGCCGCTGCGGCGGCTGCTCGGGCTCGGGCCGCTGACGCCGGGCGGGCTTGCCGCCGCGGTCCTGGCCGGGGTCGGGGCGCTCGCGGTCAACGAGGCGATCTCGGCCGCCGCGCGGCACCGCGAGGGAGGAAAGGAAGATGCCGGCTGAGCACCGCTTCGTCTCCGAATCCGTCACGCCCGGCCATCCCGACAAGCTCTGCGACGCGATCGCCGATGCGGTGGTGGATGCGCTGCTGCGCCAGGACCCGCATGCCTCGGCCGAGGTGGAATGCGCGGTCGCCAGCGGCATCGTCTTCCTCGCCGCGCGCATCGCCGCGCGCGCCGCGGTGGACATGCCCTCCCTCGCGCGGGAGGTGCTGGAGGAGGCGGGCTATGGCGGCGCCGGCACGGGCGGCTTCGATGCCCGGCGCTGCTCGATCCTGACCAGCCTGGCGGAGCGGCCGGAGGCCGAGCGGGGGGGGGATGCGCCGCCGGTCGCCGAGGAGCATGTCAACGCCTTCGGCTTCGCCTGCGACGACACGCCCGCGCTGATGCCGATGCCGATCGTGCTGGCGCACCGGGTGGCGCGCGCCTTCGACGCGGCGCGGGTGTCGGGCGCGCTCGGGCAGGTCGCGCCGGACGCCAAGGCGCAGGTCGCCGTGCGCTACCGCGAGGGCAGGCCGGTCCGCGTCGATGGCGTCACGATCGTCTGCGGCGGCGAGGCGGGCGCGGTGGCGGCGCTGCCGGGGCGTCTGGCGGAATGCGTGCTCGTCCCGGCCTTCGCCGGCGCGCCGCTGGCACTGCCGGCGGACGCGACGGTGCTGGTGAACCCGGGCGGGTTCCGCCGCGGCGGCGGGCCGGCGACGCATCCCGGCCTGACCGGGCGCAAGCCCGGCATCGACACCTATGGCGAGTTCTCGCGCCAGCCCCAGGCGGCGCTCTCGGGCAAGGACCCGGCCAGCATCGACCGTCTCGGCGCCTATGCCGCGCGCTGGGCGGCGAAGAACCTGGTGGCGGCCGGGCTGGCGCGGCGCTGCGAGGTGCATCTCTGCTACGCGCCCGGTCAGGCGGCGCCGGCCCATCTCGGCGTGCGCACCGAGGGCACCGGGCGCCTGCCGGACGAGGCGCTGGCCGCGCTGCTGGGGGCGGCGGCGGATTTCCGGCCGGGGCCGCTGCTGGCGCGGATGCGGCTGCGGGAGCGGGCGGCCGAAGGGGGGTTCCTGCGCCCGCTCGCCGCCTACGGGCATGTCGGGCGGGCGGAGCTGGACCTGCCCTGGGAGGCGACGGACCTGGCGTTGGGGCGGGCGGGCTAGGCGGGAGCCACCCCGGCGCCCGGTCGCGGGCGGGCAGGCGCGGCGGCCTTCCCAGCGGCGATGCGCATGGCATTCTGCCGCCCGACCCCAAGCCCGAGGGAAGCCCGCCGCCATGCCCGTCTCCGGCCTGCCGCCCTATGACGACAGCAATGTCTTCGCCCGGATCCTCCGCGGCGAGCTGCCCTGCCGGAAGGTGCATGAGGACGGGCACGCGCTCGCCTTCCACGACATCCACCCGCAGGCGCCGGTGCATGTGCTGGTGATCCCGAAGGGCGCCTATGTCAGCGCCGCGGATTTCCACGCGACCGCGACCGAGGCCGAGATCGCCGGCTTCTGGCGCGCCGTCGGGCTGGTGGCGAGGCGGCTCGGCCTGGAAGCGCCGGGCTACCGGCTGCTGGCGAACATGGGCGAGGATGCCGGGCAGGAAGTGCCGCATTTCCACGTGCACATCTTCGGCGGCCGGCCGCTGGGCCGCATGGTCCCGGAGGCGGCGGGGGCCTGAGGCGCGCGCCAGATCAATGGCTCGTGGTGCGCTCGGAGGGGATCACCCGGGAGCAGGTCCTGCTCCGGCCGCATCCCGCCCCCCCCGACCCGGCCCGGCAAGGCATTGACGCAGCCACCCGCGCCCGGGCCGGACGGTGGCCCGCCGGCTTCGACCACGGTCCGGGTGACCATCTGGATGGTCGCGCGCCCGGCCGATCCGCGGCCGGGCCCCCGCACGCCGCGCGCCAGGGCCGCGTCAGCGGAAGACCAGGACGAGCACCTGGATCACCGCCGAGACCACCATCAGGACCAGCACGATGCGCCCGAGCACCTGCGGCGGCGGCATGCGCATGGCGCCCGGCCCGTCAGCCGCGCCGCGAGGCGCGGATATCGAGCCGGTCGAGCATGGACCGGAACAGCGCCTTCAGCGCGAGCGCCTCCGCCTCCGGATAGCGGGCGAGCACCTCCGCCTCATGGGCCTGGGCGAGGCGGACCATCTCGTTGGCCTGCCGCTCCCCCTCCGCGGTCAGCTCGACCCGCACCACGCGCCGATCCTTGCTGTCCTGGGCCCGCCGCACCAGCCCGTCCCGGACCATGCGGTCCAGGAGCTTGGTCATGGTCGGCTGCTGCTGCAGGCACATCTCCGCGAGGCGTGTGACGGTCTCGCCCCGCGGATTGCCGATGAGGCTGGCGAGAACGCGCCAGACCGGGACGGCGATGTGCCGGCGTTTCAATTCCTGATGAAACTCGCTCGAAATGAGGTGCGATGCGCGTGCCATCAGATAGAGAAGGTAATCTTCGATGAAACGCCCCTCTAAGGCGCTGGGCCGGACGAGGGGTTCGCATTCCGACATGGGAACGTTCACCCTGCTGAGAGAGGTTGGTTGATGTCCGCACAAGATATCAAACTTGTCGAAAGATCGAAGCAAAAAGATTTTCCATTCCAGGGCATTGGGTCGAATTCTTCGTGATCCCGCACCGATTTCGAGGGCTCTCCTCCCCCGCGGGACGGTCCCATGACTTTTCATGTGCGGCGACGCCGTCTAGGCTGCCGCGCCCGCGCCGTGTCCCGCCGGATGCATCGAGGCTCCGACCCCGCCCATGCTGACCACCGACCGCATCGAAGCGCCCTGGCTCGCCGCCTTCGAGACCGTGCTCGGGCTCTGCCGCGCCGAGCCCGGGATGCCGGTCTGCCTGCTGGCCGAGAGCCAGTCGCGCCCGATCAACCTCGAGCTCGCCGAGCTCGCCGCGCTCCGCCTCGGCTGCCGCCCCTTCCGCTGCATCCTGCCGACGCCGCCGCAGACGGCGCCGGTGCCGGTCCGATCGACCGGCGCCTCCCGCGCGCTGCGTGGCCATCCCGGCGCGCTCGCCGCGGCCAGGGCCTCGCCGCTGGTGCTCGACCTGACCCTCGAGGGGCTGCTGCACGCGCCGGAGCTCAAGGAGATCCTGGCCGCCGGCAGCCGCGTGATGATGATCAGCAACGAGCATCCGGACGCGCTGGAGCGCCTGGTGCCGCGCGCCGAGGACGAGGCGCGCGTGAAGGCCGCCGTGAAGCGCGCCCGCGCGGCGCGCGAGATGCGCGTGACCTCCGCCGCCGGCACCGACCTGACCGTGGCGATGGAAGGCGCGGCCACCGCCGGCGTCTGGGGCTGGACCGACCGGCCCGGCACCGTCGCGCACTGGCCGGGCGGCGTCGTCGTCTCCTTCCCCCGCGCGGGCAGCGTGCAGGGCACGCTGGTGCTGGATGCCGGCGACGCGAACCTGACCTTCAAGCGCTACCTCGAGCGGCCGGTGCGCCTGACCCTGGCTGATGATCACATTATCGCGATCGATGGCGAGGGAACCGATGCGGAGCTGATGCGCCGCTACCTGGCCGCCTGGGGCGACCGCGCGGCCTACGCGGTTTCGCATGTGGGCTGGGGTTTGAACGAGCGGGCCCGCTACGAATCGCTGGCGATTTATGACCGCCGGGACACCAACGGGACCGAGCTGCGCGCCTTCGCGGGGAATTTTCTTTTCTCCACCGGCGCCAATGAGTTCGCCGGGCGATTCACCGACGGCCATTTCGATATTCCCGTCCGAAACTGCACCATCGCGCTGGATGGCGACCCGGTGGTGACCGCAGGGAGGCTGCTGCCATGACCCCCGTCTTCCTCCTGCACGGCATCGCCGGCGCGGCCTGGGGAATCCTTCCGGCGACGCTCGCCCCGGCGCCGGTCGAGGCCTGGCCGCTACCCGGCTATGGCGGCACGGCGCTGCCGCCCGAGACCAGCTTCCCCGCCTGGGCCATGGCGCTGCGCGATTCGCTCGACGCCGCGGGGATCGCGCGGGCCGACATCCTCGGCCATTCCATCGGCGGGATGCTGGCGCAGGAATTCGCGCTGACCTTTCCCGACCGCGTCCGGGCCCTCGTGCTCTACGCCACCACCCCCGCCTTCGGCGGCCGCGATCCGGCCTTCGCCGAGCAGTTCCTGCGCGACCGCCTGGCCCCGCTCGACCAGGGGCGGGACATGCCCGGACTGGCCGCCGAGATGATCCCGTCCATGCTCGACCCGGCCGCGCCCGCGCCCGGCCGCGCCGAAGCCATCGCCGCCATGGCGGAGGTGCCGGAAGCCTCCTACCGCGCGATCGTGCGCTGCCTGACCACCTTCAACCGCCGCGACGACACCGGGCGCATCGCCGCGCCGACCTTGCTGATCGGCGGCGAGCGCGACCCGCTGGCGCCGCCGAAGACGCTGGAGCGCATGCAGGCCGCCATCGCCGGATCGCGCCTCCTCATCCTGCCGGGCGCGGGGCATCTGGCGCATCTCGAGCAGCCATCGGCCTTCGGCGCGGCGGTGCGCGACTTCCTCCGCGCGCTGCCGGAGGGCTGATCCGTGCCCGATGACGGCGCGCCGGTCGCGGCGGCGGCACGCCGGGATTCGCCGATCTTCGACCCCGCCGCCTGGCGGCTGACGCCGCAGGAAGCGGCGCTGGCCGAGCGCGTGCGCGGCTTCGGCCAGGCAACGCTCGCCCCGCGCGCCGCGCGCTGGGACCGCGACGCGGTCTTCCCGACCGAGAATTACCGCGACATGGCGGCGAACGGCCTGCTCGGCATCGGCATCCCGGAGGCGGAGGGCGGGCTCGGCGCCGGCTACCGGGCCTACAGCCTCGCCGCGGCCGAGATGGGCCGGTATTGCGGGGCGACCGCGCTCACCTGGAACATGCATGTCTGCTCCACGCTCTGGTCCGGGCCGCTGAGCGAGGATCTGGAGATGGATGCGCCGACGCGCGCGGGGCACCATCGCCGCCGCGCCCTGCACTACGCCCGCATCCTGCGCGACGGCGCGGTCTACGCGCAGCCCTTCAGCGAGGGCGGCGCCGCGGCCGCCGGCGGCGTGCCCTTCGGCACCACCGCACGCCGCGTGCCCGGCGGCTACGTGGTGAACGGGAAAAAGATCTTCGCCAGCCTCGCCGGCCATGCCGATTTCTACGGCGTGCTCTGCACCGAGGCGCGCGAGGGCGAGGACCGCCTGTCGCGCCGCGACACGCTCTACCTGGCGATCCCGCGCGACGCGCCCGGCGTCGCGGTGGAGGGCGAGTGGGACCCGCTCGGCATGCGCGGCACGGTCAGCCGCAACCTGGTCTTCCGCGACGTCTTCGTGGACGACGACGCCGCGCTGATGCCGTCCGGCCTCTACTTCCAGGCCGCGCTCCGCTGGCCGCACATGTTCATGACCCTCAGCCCCACCTACATGGGCGTCGCCCAGGCGGCCTACGACTTCACCATCGCCTATCTCCGTGGCGAGTGGCCCGGCACGCCCCCCGTGAAGCGGCGCATGTACCCGACGAAGCAGATCGCGGTGGCCGAGATGCGCGTCATGCTCGAGCAGACCAAGGCGCTCTGGTTCCAGGCGATCACCGAGGCCGGGCCCGATCCGACGAAGGAGCAGGTGCTGCGCGCCTGGGCCGCCCAGCACACGGTGATGGAGAACGCGCAGGCGATCGCCGCCAAGGCCGTGCGCACCTGCGGCGGCCAGGCCATGCTGAAGTCGCTGCCGCTCGAGCGCATCTACCGTGACGCCCGCTGCGGCAGCCTGATGCTGCCCTGGACGGCCGAGCTCTGCATCGACCGCATCGGCCGCGACGCGCTCTACGAAAAGGGCGAGACGGATGGCTGACGCCGCGGCGCGCCGCCGGCGATGATCTGGCGCT
>CAZMCV010000163.1:0-8736 GCA_964564645.1 uncultured Acetobacteraceae bacterium | reverse complement strand
CGGTCTTCTTCGCCTCGTTCTGGATGTCGCGCCGGGTCATGTCGAGGCCGGCGCAGTAGCCCCAGACATGGCGCAGCGCCTCGGCGACCGCGATGTCCGACCCGCCCGTGCCGATGGCGACGACCAGCTCCATCTCATGGTGCAGCGAACGGGTCTGGCTGGGATAGGGCATGTCGGCGCCGCCGGTCACCACGGCATCGGCGGGCTTGGCGAAGTAGAAGGGCGGCTCGCGCGTCGGGTCCGAGCCCATCTCGATCGCGTGCTCCGCATAGTTCCGCCCGACGCAGAAGATCCGGCGCACCGGGAACATCGCGGTCGAGCCGCGAATCGGCAGGGCGGCGATGGCGGGCGGGGCGATCACGTAGTCGGGCATGAGGCGCGGTCTCTCCGGCGGAGCGTCGCGACAGCGATAGCAGCCGGCACCATCGGCCGAAAGGCGGCAGGAATGTCCCCGATGGACGAATCGCGCGTCACCATCTTGACGCGGGGGTTGCGCACCGCGCAAAAAAAGCGCCCGGACAGGGGGGTGTCCGGGCGCCGTTGTTATTGTTTCCGATCGGAAAGGTCGGGCGAGCCGGCAGGGGAAACCGGATCGACCGCCGGCCAAGTGGGCCGGCGGCCGCATAGTAGCGAATCGGCGGCGCCGATGCAAAAGGGGATTGCGCGATGCCGGCAGGCCACAGCCGCCGCCACGCGCCTCGGCCAGGGGCGCCGCCCCGATCCCCGGCGGGCCTACTCGGCCGCGAGCCGCCGGTGCCGCAGCGCCGCCCAATCGGCGCAGGCGGCGCCGAAGGTCTCGAACAGGGTGCGGCTGAGCGAATCATGCTCCCAATCGTATTCGGGGTGCCATTGCACGCCGAGGGCGAAGCCGGTGGCGTCCTTCACCCGGACCGCCTCGATCGTGCCATCGGGCGCCCAGCCCTCATCGACCAGCCTCGGGGCGAGAAGCTGGATGCCCTGGTTGTGCAGCGAGTTCACCGGGATCGCCGCCGCCCCGCCGGCCAGCCGCGCGATCTGGCTGCCGGGCGCGAGGCGCACCGAATGGGCCTTGCCGATGCGCACGCGCGGCAGGCCCTGGTCCGAGGGCGTCGAGTGGTCGATGCGCCCCGGCAGGTCCTGGATGCGCTGGTCGAGGCTGCCGCCGAGCGCGACGTTCAGCTCCTGGAAGCCCCGGCAGATCGCCAGCACCGGCAGCCCCGCGGCGATCGCCGCCCGGATGAGCGGCAGGGTGGTCGCGTCGCGGGCATGGTCCTCGGGCGTGCCCTCGGCATGCGGCGGGCCGGCATAATGGTCCGGGCAGACGTTGGAGCGGCTGCCGGTCAGGATCAGCCCGTCGAGCCGGGGCAGGATCTCCGGCACCAGCGCCTCCCCCGCCGCCGGCAGCAGCACGGGGATGCCGCCGACAGGGCCGAGGACGACGCGCACATAGCTGTCGGACGCGGCATGGTTCGGCGTCCCGAAGATGCCGAACGGCTTCACGCAGCAGGAAATGCCTATGAGCGGTTTCATCGCGCCGTCAGAATCGCCCGAACGGGTGGCAGGATCAAGGCACGGCTCAGCAAATATCGCGCCGCGTTCCGTATGGCCGCCATCCCGCCGGCGCGGGGCAGCCGGCCCGGTCAGGGGATGCCGAGCGATTCGCGGAAGCGCGGATCGTTGAACTCGAACAGCAGGTCCGGATAGCGGCCGCCATACTGCGGCTGGTACAGGCTGACCCGCGTCTCCTGCCCCTGCGCGTCCACCACCGCCCATTGCTTGAGCTCGACCGGATCCTCGCCGAAGACGAGCGTCAGCCGCCCCTCGGCCGCGGCCCCGGTGCGGTGCAAGGTGATGCGGAACAGGCCGCCGCCGCGCTCCACCCGGCTGACCGTGATGTCCCCCGCCAGCCGCAGGTTCTCGCGCAGCAGCAGGCCGAGCGGCGTCGCGTTGACCGGCACCACCGTCGGCTGGCGCAGCGCCTTGTCGTAGAAGAAGAATTGCCCGTGCGCGGCGGCCAGCAGAATCGGCTCCTGGTCGTATTCGAAGCGCATGCGTCCCGGGCGCACGATCCAGGCCGTGCCCTCGGCCGAGGCGCCGTTCTGGGCGATCTGCAGGAAGCGCGCCTTCACGCTGCCCAGCCGGTTCAGCCAGGCCTCGGCCTTGGCGATGTCGGCAAGGTCCTGGGCGGAGAAGGCGGTGCCGGCCGGCGGCGCGGCGCGGGCTGGCGCACGGGGGGCGGGCTGCGCAACCGCCTGGCGCGAGGCCAGCAGGGCGGCGGCCAGGGCGGGCGAGAGCAGGAACCGGCGGCGGAGGCGATCCATGCGCCTCATCTGGCGCCGCCGCCCGGCGCGGGGAAGACCCGGCCGCGGCCGGATCGCGGCACCTGCCCCCTCAGCGCCCGGGGGGCGGCGGGCCGCCCGGCAGGCCCGGCGGCAATTGCATGGTCCGGTAGTCCGCCGGCACGCGGAAGCGGGCCGGGTCCTGCGGGGCGAGATCGACCGCCACCGCCGTCATCGCCCCCGAAGGCCCGCCGGCCGAGGCGCCGCGCGAGCGGAGCATCACCCCGTCGGCCGTGACGCAGGCCTCGCCGCGATTCCCGCCATCCTCCATCCGCCAGACGGTGCAGCGCTGGCCGAGGATCGTCTCGGTGCCGGCACGGGTGAAGCGGGCGGTCGGGCTCGGCTGGACCGGGCCGGCGCCGGCGGCCGCGTCGCGGGGGATCTCCATCACCGCGCGCTGGGCCTCCAGCACCATGAGGATGCGGCCGGTGCGCATGTCGGTGAGCGACCAGGCGGCGCCGCCGGGCATGTCGGTGCGCAGGGATTGCGCGCTGTTCAGCCAGGCCAACCGCATCTCGCCGGCCTGGCCGCCCCCCTCGATGCGGTAGGTGACGGCGACGTCGCGGGTCGGGTTGATGGGCGGGCGGTCCTGCGCGGCGGCGGGAATCGCGGCGGAAGCGAGAAGCGCCAGGCTCGCGGCGATGGCGGCGCTGGGCCGGCGGCGGGTGGCGGTGGACATGTGCCTTCCCTGACGATGCCCCATCCTCCTGGCGCGGGAGGGTCCGGGCGGTCAAGGCGCCGCGGCCCCGGGCCCGTGCCCCGGCGCCCGAGACGGGAACGGAGGCGCGAAGGAAGGCCCTGCGAGGTGATCGGGAGGGCCCCTCCCGCATCGCCGCCGCAGGGCACTTCGTCGCGAGACCTCAGCGTTCGTGCATCAATCGAACTTGCGAAAGAATGCCCGCTGAAATCATTGGAGATTTTCATCCGAAATCGGGGCTGGCGGGCATTCTCTCACAAACTCTCAGCCGAGGACCCGCGCCAGCAGCTCCGCCGTCCGGCCATTGGCGATGGTCGCCGCCCGCGCATCCCAGGCATGGCCGCCCATGCGCGCGAAGGCGTGGTCGACGCCGGGATAGACATGCACCGCGACCTGCGGATGGCCCTTGAGCCCGTCCAGGATCTGCGCCTGCGCCTCGGGCGGGACGAACTTGTCCTTCTCGGCGATGTGCAGGATCAGCGGCGTCCGGATGGCGCCCGCCTCGCCGAGCAGCCCCTCGATGCCGACCCCGTAGTAGCTGACATTGGCGTCCGCGTCGGTGCGCGCCGCCGTCATGAAGGACAGGCGCCCGCCGAGGCAGAAGCCCATCGTCGCCACCTTGCCGTTCGCGCCCTGCATGCCGCGGGCATGGGCGATGGTGGCCTTCAGGTCCTCGATCGCCTTGTCCTGGTCGAGGCCCTTGAACAGCGCGAAGGCCTTGTCCCACTGCGCCTGGCCCGCATCGGGGTCGAGCTGCACGCCCTTCTCCTGCCGCCAGAACAGGTCGGGGCTGATGGCGATGAAGCCCATCTCCGCGACCCAGTCGGAAAGCTGGCGCATGGTCGCGTTCACGCCGAAGATCTCCTGGATCATCACGACCACGCCCGCGGGCGTGGCCTTCGGCATCGCGACATAGGCGCCGAAGCGGCCGGCGCCGTCCGTCGCGGCGATCTCGATCTCGGGCATCCACTGTTCTCCTCGCTCGGGGGGAAGGGGGCGGCATCTAAGCGCAGATCCGGCGCCCTGGCATGCCTCGGGCGATGACGCTCGCGGCGCCGGGCCGCGCGGCGCGCAACTCTTCGGGAAATGCCCAGCGCCGCGCGCGATCCGGGTGCCGCCCGGGTGGCCGCCGCGGCGTTCGGACGCGGCCCGCCGCACGCCGCCGGCGGGAAGGGAGGGATGCATGCCGGATACGGAGAACGCCGCCCGGGCCGAGGTCTTCGAGACCGACATCCCCGCCCGCCTCGACCGCCTGCCCTGGAGCCGCTTCCACTGGCGCGTCGTCATCGCCCTCGGCATCACCTGGGTGCTGGACGGGCTGGAGGTGACGCTGGCGGGCAGCCTGGCCGGCGCGATCGCGGAGAGCCCGACCCTCGACATGGGCCCGCGCGAGATCGGCCTCGCGGCCTCGGCCTACCTGGTCGGCGCGGTCGTCGGCGCGCTGCTGTTCGGCTGGCTGACCGACCGCTGGGGACGGCGGAAGCTCTTCTTCATCACCCTGCTGGTCTACATGGCGGCGAGCATCGCCACCGGCCTGTCCTGGGACTTCTGGTCCTTCGCCTGCTTCCGGATGCTGACCGGGGCGGGCATCGGCGGCGAGTACGCGGCGGTGAACTCGGCGATCCAGGAGCTGATCCCGGCGCGGCGGCGCGGCGCGACGGACCTCGCGGTGAATGGCACCTTCTGGGGCGGGGCCGCGATCGGCGCCGTCTCGGCGCTGGTGGTGCTGGACCCGGCGGTGGTCGATCCGGAATGGGGCTGGCGGCTGGCCTTCATCGTTGGCGGGGCGCTCGCGGTGATCGTCCTGCTGTTGCGCCGTGCCCTGCCCGAGAGCCCGCGCTGGCTGATGCTGCACGGCCGCCCGGGCGAGGCCGAGCGCGTGATGGCCGCGATCGAGCGCGACGTGGAGCGCGAGCACGGCGCCCCCCTGCCCCCGCCCGCCTATGGCCCGGTGCGGCTGCGCCGCCGCGGACACACGGAGATGGCGGAGGTGGTGCACGCGATGTTCCGCACCTTCCCGCGCCGCAGCGTGCTCTGCGTCGTGCTGATGGCTTGCCAGGCCTTCTGCTACAACGCGCTCGGCTTCACCTACGCGCTGGTGCTGACGACCTTCTACGGCATCGCCGCGCGCGATGTCGGCTGGTACATGCTGCCCTTCGCGCTGGGGAACCTTTGCGGACCGCTGGTGCTCGGGCCGCTCTTCGACAGGGTCGGGCGGCGGCCGATGATCGCGGCGACCTACGGGCTGTCGGGCGTGCTGATGGCGGCGATGGCCATCGCCTTCGCCGCCGGGTCGCTCACCGCCTGGGAGCAGACGGCGGCCTGGGCCGGCATCTTCTTCTTCGCCTCGGCCGCCGCCTCGGCCGCCTACCTGACGGTCGGCGAGAGCTTCCCGCTGGAGATGCGGGCGCTGGCGATCGCGGTGTTCTTCGCCTTCGGCACGGCGGTCGGCGGCGTCGCCGGGCCGGCGCTGTTCGGCGTGCTGATCGAGGGCGGCGACCGGCACGACGTCATGCTGGGCTACATGCTGGCGGCCGCGCTGATGCTGGTCGGCGCCGTCACGGCCTGGTTCCTCGGCCTGCGCGCGGAGGGCCAGCCGCTCGAGCAGGTGGCGCGGCCGCTCTCCTCGGTCGACGGGCCCGGGGACCCCGTGCCCACTGGCCCGGCGCGTGCTTATATCCGCGGCGACCGGACAGGGGATGGGTCGGGATGACCGTTTCGCGCCAGGAATTCCGCGACGCCATGGCGAGGCTGGGCGCGGCGGTGAACATCATCACGACGGACGGCCCGGCCGGGCGGGGCGGCTTCACCGCCAGCGCGGTCTGCAGCGTGACCGACGAGCCGCCGACGCTGCTGCTCTGCATGAACCGCAACGCCACCGCCGCGCCGCGGCTGAAGGAGAACGGCACGGTCTGCATCAACGTCGTCGGGCACACGCAGAAGGAGGCCGCGATGGTCTTCGCGGGCGTCACCAAATGCCCGATGGAGGAGCGGTTCCTGGCGGGAAGCTGGACGACGCTGGCGACGGGCGCGCCAGCGCTCGACGGGGCGCTCGAATCGCTCGACTGCCGGATCACCGAGATCGTCGAGAAGGGCACGCACCTGGTGATCTTCGCCGAGGTGGAGGCGATCCGGCTGGGTGCCGAGGACGAGCACGGGCTGATCTATTTCGGCCGCGACTACCATGCGGTGAAGCCGCGCGCGGCCGGGTGATCACCACTCGCCGAAGAACACGCCCGCCCGCTTGTAGCTGTCGGTGCGCTGCTCGGCCTCGGCCCAGGTGAGGGTGGTGCGGCGCTTGAGGCCCTCGAACCAGGCGAGCAGCCTCGCGCGCATCTCGGCACGCACACCTTCCTGCGCCGCCTCCGCGCCGAGGTCGTGGAACTCCTCCGGATCGGCCACCAGGTCATAGAGCTGGGGGCGGAAGCCGCTGGTCCAGTGGATGTATTTCCAGCGCTCCGTGCGCACCATCCAGCCATGGTGGTGCCCGCTCGGCAGGCCGAGCCGCCGGCGCGCGCCGCGGAAGGTCCAGTCCAGCTCGCTGAAGGCCGCCTCGCGCCAGGTGGTGCCGGCATGGCCCCGCGTGACGGGCAGCAGCGAGCGGCCCTCGACCAGGTGCTCGGCCGGATCGCAGCCGAGCGCGTCGAGGAAGGTCGGCACGCAGTCGATCGCCTCGACGAGGCGCGGATCCGTGCGGCCGCGATTCCCATCCGCCTCCGGCGAGGGGTCGTAGAGCAGGAACGGCACCTTCTGGACGCAGTCGTGGAACAGCTCCTTCTCGCCGAGCCAGTGGTCGCCGAGATAGTCGCCATGGTCGGCGGTGAAGACCACCAGCGTGTCGCGCCAGCGGCCGAGCCTCTCCATCGCCTCCCACAGCCGCCCCAGATGGTCGTCGAGCTGGCGGATGAGCCCCTGATAGGCGGGGCGGACGGTGCGGATGGTCTCGTCGGACTGGAAGTTGCGCGCCACCTCCTCGTTCTGGAACTCGCGGAGGATCGGGTGGGCGCCGGGCCCGCGCTCCTCCGGATGCCGCCGGACGGGCAGGCATTGGTCGGGGCTGAACATCGCGTGGTAGGGCGCGGGCGCGATGTAGGGCCAGTGCGGCTTCACGTAGGAGAGGTGCAGCACCCAGGGCTCGTCGCCCTGCCGGCCGAGGAAGTCGATCGCCATGTCGGTGGTGTAGGCGGTCTCGCTGTGCTCCTCGCGCACCCGGGCGGGCAGGCGGGCGTGGCGCATCTTCCACCCCGAGAGCGGCTTCCCGTCCGGCCCCTCCACCGCGATCACGAAGTCCGTCCAGGGATCCTTGCTGTCATAGCCGCGGGCGCGCAGCCAATGGGCGTAGGCGCTGTCGGGCTCGGCATGATGGCCGTCATGGCGGCCATCGATCAGGGTGAACCAGCCTTCCCTCAGCAGCGCGGCGAGGTCGTGCTGGCCGTCGAGCGCCAGGCGCCGCATGCCATGCGCATCGGGCAGCACATGGGTCTTGCCGGCCAGCGCCAGGGTCCGCCCGGCCTCGCGCAGATGCCAGCCCAGGGTGACCTCGCCGACCGAGAGGGGGACGCGGTTGTGCGTCGCGCCATGCGAGGAGACGTAGCGCCCGGTGTAGAAGGACATGCGCGACGGTCCGCAGATGCCCGACTGCACGAAGGCGTTGGGGAAGCGCATCCCGCGGGCCGCCAGCGCATCGATGTTCGGCGTGCGGAGGTAGGGGTGGCCGGCGCAGGAGAGGTGATCCCAGCGCAGCTGGTCGCACATCACGAACAGCACGTTGCGGATGGCGCTCATGCCGGCCCCTCCCCCTTCCCTTGGATGCGGGGAGGATAGCCGCGCCGGCCGCCGCCGGATACGCGAAGGGCCCCGGGCGTTGCCGCCCGGAGCCCTTCCATTGCGTCAGCCTGTGTCGGCCGAAGCGGAACTCAGGAAGCCGTCCCCACGGTGGCGGAGACGATGATCCAGGCCGCAGGCAGGACACGCGGCGTATGGCAATGAGACACTGGATCACCTCCTTTCGGTTGTTGACGACTGCCAGAGAGTGTGGGGGTGGGCACGGCGCGGGACAAGCAAAAAAGCGCTCAATCGGCGCTTGCATCGGCCAGGAGCCGCCGTGCCGCCGCGCCGGCGGCCTCGGCGATCGCCTGCGACAGCGCCGGATCCTCGACCGCGCGCGCCATGCCGACCGCGCCGGCGAGCAGGCCAAGCAGCGCCATGGCGGTGCCCCGCCGCGCCGACTCGGTCGCGCCCGGCAGGCCCGCGGCGGCGGCGTCGATCACGCGCGCGAGCTCGGCCTCGTAGGCGCGGCGCGTCTCCGCGTCGGCGCGGCTCACCTCACCGGTCAGGCTCTGCAGTGCGCAGGCCTCGCCGAGGTCGCAGGTCCGGCGCTCGGTCAGGTAGAACGCGACGAAGCGCTCGGGCCAGGCCGCGCCTTCGCGTGCGCGGAAGGCGAGGATCCCTTCGTGCAGGTCGCGCATGCCCTGCACGACCGCGTCCCGGAACGCGTCCGCCTTCGACGCGAAATGCGCGTAGAAGGCGCCCGAGGTCACTCCCGCCTGCTTCGCCAGCCCGTCGATGCCGAGGCCGCCGAAGCCGTGCCGGCGGAAGCCGCGGCCGGCGCTTTCCAGGATGCGGGCCCGCCCCTCCTCCTTCCTGCCGGTGCGATGCGCCATGGCCACGGTCCTCCACAGAACGGTCCCTATTTGGCGCTTGACCAGATAGCGATCGTTA
>CAZMCV010000162.1:0-8764 GCA_964564645.1 uncultured Acetobacteraceae bacterium | reverse complement strand
GGGCGACGGGCGCGGCGCCGCCGGCCAGGCGGGGCATGATGGCCGCGAGCGAGCGCTCCGCCATCGCGTCCAGCGGATCGGCGCCGCGCACGGCGCGCGCCAGGTCGCGCTCCCCGGCCAGCGCGGCGCGGCAATCCGGGCAGGCGGCGAGATGCGCCTCGACCCGCGCCCGGTCCGCCGGGTCGAGCGTGCCGTTCAGGTGCCAGGGCAGCAACTCCCACACCGCCTGGTGGTCCCGCCGGAACGCCTCCGACCCGTCCATCCCCCCCTCCCTCACCCTGGGTCACCGAGGCCGAGCACGGCGCGCAGCCGGGCCCTGGCGTGGAACAGCCTGGTCTTCACCGTGCCGACCGGGCAGTCGAGGACCGCCGCGGCCTCCGCCATGTCGCAGCCGCTGTAGTAGGTCAGCTCCACCACCGCGCGATGCGCCGGGGAGAGCAGGGCGAAGCCCGCCTCGAGCTTCGCCGTGAGGTCGGCGGTCTCGAGCGCGTCCTCGAGGCGATGCGGATCGGCCAGCGGCAGGTCGTCGATCGGGGCCATGTCGCGCCAGCGCCGGTCGCGCCGCTCGGCCTTGCGCGCCTGGCGCCAGGCGATGCCGAACAGCCAGGTCAGCACCCGCGCGCGCCCGCCGAAGCCGCCCGCCCCCTGCCAGACCGCCAGCATGGTGTCGTTCAGCGCCTCCTCCACCCGCGCCGGGTCGCCGGTGACGCGCAGCAGGAAGCGGAACAGCCGGCGGTAGTGGCGGCGGTGGAACTCGGCGAAGGCGGCGCGGTCGCCGGCGGCGATGGCGTCGAGCAGCGCCCGGTCCACCGGATCGGCGGCGGGCGCCTCCCCGGAGGCGAGGGCGAGGGCGTTCAGGGCGGTCACTCCATGTCGTCGGAGGATCCGTACCCCGGATGGGCCGTCCGGTTCATCGGAAGATCGGCCTTGAACCGCCGGGCGGGTGGCCGGCACCCAGGAGAGACCCCGCGCCATGCCCCGCCATCCCGGCGGGCCGGCGCCGGGGCGCGCATGGGAGACGGATCATGACGACGACCATCGACGGCCTGCGCCTGTTCGGCAACGGCAACGCCAACCGGCTGAACGGCGCCGAGCTCAACGACCAGATCGAGGGCGGCGGCGGCAACGACACGCTGAGCGGCCGCGCCGGCCATGACATCCTCGATGCCGGCGAGGGCGACGACCAGGTCCGCGGCGGCGAAGGCGACGACATCATCCTCGGCGGCGCCGGCGCCGACCTGCTGCGCGGCGGCGAGGGCGAGGACAGCGTCTCGGGCGGCGAGGGCGCCGACAGCCTCGAGGGCGGCGGCGGCCGCGACACCGTCGAGGGCGGCCTCGGCAACGACACCATCACGACCGGCGGCAGCGCCGACGTGATCGTCATCGCGGACAACCTGCTGGACCGGGTCGACCCGAATCCCGGCCTGCGCGAGGTGATCGGCACGGCGGAGGATTTCGTCACCGACTTCGACGCCGGCAAGGACAGCTTCGCGCTCGATGCCGGGGCGTTCGGCGTGGCGGGCGACCTGTTCTTCTTCAGCGGGGCGGCGGCGGATCTGCCGTCCGGCGGGGCCAATGTGATCGTGCTGCTGGACACCGACAACGACGCCAACCCGGCCACTGTCTTCAACGCCGGCAGCGCCGCCACCCTGATCGCCGAGCAGGTCGAGACCGAGGGCGCGGGCTTCTTCGTCTACTACAACAGCTTCCTCGGCGTGAACCGGCTGGTCTATTCCGAGGATCTGAGCGACGCGACCGCCGACCTGCAGATCATCGCCCGCTTCACGGACGCGACCGGGCAGGCGGCGATCGACGCGCTGCCCGGCTTCTCGGCGGAGAATTTCACGCTGATCGGCTGACCCCGGCCCGAGGCGCCCTCCCCCGCCGGCAAGGGGAGGGCGACGCCGGGTCGCCCTCGGTCCCGGGCCGGAGGGTCTGCGCGCCCCCCGGCCCCGCCAACCCCGCCGCGACCGGGAGGACGGGCAGGCCCCGGGCTCAGCGGCCGGGCGTGCCTTCCTCCCCCAGGTCCCACCACAGGCCGGCGAAGGCGAGGATCCCCTCGCGCGCCGGCGCGATCAGGTAGTGCTCGTCCGGCCCGTGCTGCCTGCAGCCATTGTAGCTGTGCGGCACCCAGACCAGCGGCACGCCGAGATGGTCGACGAAGACGTCGCCCGGCAGCCCGCCCGAGCTGTTCGGGATGATCTGCACGCGCTTGTCGAGGCTGCGCTGCATGCTCTCCTGCGCCCAGCGCACCCAGGGATGGTTGGGCGGCGTGCGGCTCGCGGCCATCCGCACATAGCCGTGCTCGATGCGCACATCGCCGAAGCCCTCGGCATCGAGGTGCCGGCGCAGCGCCGGGCCGAAGGTCCCGGGGTCGGTGTCGACGGTGTAGCGGATCTGGCAATGCGCGCGGGCATCGGGGGCGACGGCGTTCACCGGATTCTCCGGGCGGCCGCTGGTCATGGCGAGGACGATGAAGCTGTTCCAGCCATAGATCTTCTCGGCGGCGGTCAGCCCGGGCTCGCCCCATTCCTCGTCGATGGTCGCGGCCCCCTCGCCGCCGCCGACCGGGCAGCCCTGCAGCACCGCGCGCACCTCGGCCGGCACGCCGTTCGCCGGAAGCCAGTCGCGCACCAGGATCTTCCCGCGCGCGTCCATGATGGCGCCGAGCGCATGGGTCAGGCGGATCGCCGGATCGGTCGTCAGCCCGCCCCAATGGCCGGAATGCACGCCGCCCGGCCGCAGCGAGACCACCAGGTCGCAATGCCAGGTGCCGCGCGTCCCGGTGGCGATGGTCGGCACCTCCGGCATCACCCGCGGCCCGTCGGAGGCGATCAGCACATCGGCCGCCAGCGCCTCGCGCTGCGCCGCCACGAACTCGCGCAGCCCGTGCGAGCCGCGCTCCTCGGCCATCTCGAGCACGACCTTGAGGTTGAAGCCGAGCCGCCCGCCGCGCTCCTCCAGCACGGCCTCGAGCGCGGAGAGGTTCAGCGCGTGCTGGCCCTTGTTGTCGGCGGTGCCGCGGCCGTACCAGCGCCCCTCCTCCTCGGTCAGCACCCAGGGGGAGAGGCCGGCGCGCCACTGGTCCTCGAGGCCGCGGACCACGTCGCCATGGCCATACAGCAGGACGGTCGGGCGCGCCGGGTCCTCGATGCGCGTGGCGGCCAGGATCGGGCCGAAGCCCGCGACCGGGTTGGGGTGCACCGCGACGGCGAAGCCCATCCGCTCGAGCCACGGCCCGATCGCGCCGCGCAGATAGTCCTCGAGCGCGGCCTCGAAGCCCGGCTCCTGCGCGGTCGAGGGGATGGCGACGAGGTCGGCGAGACGCGCCTTGAACCCGCCCCCGTCGAAGAACGCCGCGGCGCGCGCCAGCGCGCCCTCCCGGGATCCCGTCATCCTTGGCCCACTCCTTCGCTCATCCATGCTCCGCCTTCCAGCGCAGGAAGGCGGCGGGCTCCGGCACGCGGCGCGGCGCCGCCAGCTTCCCCGTCAGGCGCAGATCGACCGGCGGCGCCCCCTCCACCACCCGGGCGGACAGCACCAGGTCGAGGGTCCCGCGGGCGAGGTCGAAGGATCCCGCCGCAGAGGCGCCGGCGGTCGCGGCCGCCAGCACCGCGCGGGTCAGCACCGCCCGCCCCTCCTCGATCCGCGCCTGGATCTCGAGGCGCTCGAAGGGCGTCTCGCCGCCGGCCTCGCCGAGGCTGCGGCGCAGCGCCGCCTCGGCCTCGGCGAGGCCGGGCAGGCGCGACGCGGCGCCGATCGCGTCCAGGTCGATGCCGAGCAGCCTGCCCTCGGCCGCCTCCAGCGCCACCTCCCCCGCCAGGGTCGCCGCCAGCGCCGCCGGGCTGTGCCCGGCCGCGCGCAGGCGCAGCGCGACGCTGCGCAGCCGCGCCGCGCCGAGATCGAAGGGCAGGCCGCCCAGCAGGGGCGCGGCCAGCGCGACCTCCGCCCCCTGCGCCTCGATGGCGAGGCGCGGGACGGCGCCGCCCGCGCCCGCCTCCAGCACCAGCGCGCCCTCGACCGCGCCGCCGCCGAGCCGCGCCTTCGCGCCCTCGATCCGCAGGGTCCCGGCGGCCAGGCGGAGCGTCGCGGCGAACTGCTCGGCCGCGGGCGCCCCCTCGATCTCCAGCCGCTCCGCCTCCAGCGCCAGCTCCGCGTCCAGCCGGCCGAGCTGGTCGAGGCCGAGCGGCTCCGCCCAGGCGGCAGCCAGGCTCGCAGCCCCCGGCAGGGGCAGTCGCTCGGCTTGGATCCGCCCGGTCAGCCGCGGCGGGCGCGACGGCTCGGCGGCGAGGGCCAGCCCGAGCCCCCGGCCGCGCAGCCGCAGCGCGCCGGCGACCAGGTCGAGATGCTCGGCCGCGATCCCCTCGGCCGAGGCGCCGAAGCCGGCGATCAGGGCGAAGGAGCCCTGGCCCAGCCAGGCATCCGCCTGCGTGCCCAGCAGCGGCGCCAGCAGCCGCGGCGCGCCCGGGTGGCGCAGCGTCAGGTTCCCCGTGCCGCGCCGCGCGGGGGCATCGATCGTGCCCTGCGCCTCCACCCGCAGCTCGCCGAGATCGCCCTCGAGCCGCAGCGCCACCGCCTCGGCCGGGCCGCCGCCGGCGAGGCGGAGCGTCACGGGCAGGCCATCGCCCGGCAGCGCGGCGCCGAGCGGCGATCCGGCGGGCAGCAGCTCCGCCAGGGACGCCGCCATGCCGCCGATCTCGAGCGTCACATCGGAGAAGCGGGCCGGCGTGCCGCCCTGCGCCGGGAAGGACGCGGTCCCGGTCAGCGCCACGTCCAGCTCGGCGAAGGCGAAGCCGAGCCGGCGCAGGGTGAGCCGCCCGTTCTCGAGCGTCGCATCCAGCGCGGCGCGGCGCGCGACGAACCCGCCCCAGGCGACCGATTCCGCGGCGAGGCGCAAATTGAGGTCGATCGCGGTGACGGAGGCGACGCCGCCGAGCCCCGGCCAGAGCCAGGGCGGCGGCAGGAGCCCGTCGAGGTCGAGCCGGTCGAAGGTGAGGCCGAGGCCGAGCGAGAGGCGCCCCGCCCCGCCCGCCGCCGGGCGCAGCACGCCATCGCCGCGCAGCCGCGCGCCATCCACCGTGGCGACCAGGTCGGAGACCGCGATGCTCCACCCCTCCTGGAGGGCCACCCGGAAGCGTCCCGTGGCGCGGCGCAGGCGGGCCGGGTCGGTCTCGGCCAGCTTCGCGCCGAAGGCGGCGAGCACCTCGCGGAACGCCTCCGATTCGAAGCGGATGTCGAGCTCGAGGCGCTTCGAGGCGGCGGTCCCTCCCTCGGCCCGGATCGCGGTCTCGCCCGGCAGCAGGGCGGAGACGTCGGAGACGAGGATGCGCTCCCCGTCCAGCAGGAAGGCGCCGCGCAGCCGGCGCAGCGGCACGCCGCCGAGGGTGGTCGCCTCCGCCGCCAGGTCCACCCCGACCGGCAGGCCGCCCGAGCCGGCCCGGGGCAGGGCGGCGCGGGCGGCGCCGATCCAGGCCTCGAGGTCGAGGCGCCCCGCGGCGAGGGTCAGGTCGAGCCGCGGCGCGGGGGCGAGGCGCAGGGTGACCGCGCCGCGCACCGCCTGCCCGCCGAGATCCATCGCCAGCTCATTGGCCGCGAGCAGGTCGGCCGCCGCCGTCAGCCGCCCGACGGCACGGAAGGGCTGGTTGGGCGCGGGCAGGAAGGCGCCGAGATCGGGGCCGACCGCCTCCATCCGCCCGTCGAAGCCGCCGCCCGGCTGCAGCACCCCCTGGGCGGCGAGCGTCGCGCCGCCGGTCGCCAGGGTGAGGTCGAGCGGGGCGATGCCGTCGAAGCCGGCGCGGCCGAGCTGGGCCGAGAAGCGCACCGCCTGGCCGCGCCAGGCGAAGCGCCCGCCGGCGACGAGGGAGTCCGCGACGCCGCCGGTGACCAGGCTGGCGTTCAGCCCCTCGATCTCCAGGCCGCCGAGCGAGAGGCGGGCATCCTCGAGCCGCGCATCGAGCACCGTCAGCCAGGAGGGCGGGCGGAAGCTCGGCAGCTCGCCGGGCGGCCAGGGCAGGCGGATATCGGCGTTGACGATGGCGATCTCGCGCGGCTCGAGCCGCCCCCGCAGCAGCGCGCCGAGGTCGAGGCGCAGCCGGATGGCCTTGGCGTCGAGGGCGAGCCCGTCCTTCTCCGGCCCGATGGTGACGCGCCCGCTCTCGATGCGGGGCTGCGGCAGCAGGCTGAGGGTGATCGGGCCTTCCAGCGTGACGGGGCGGCCGAGCTGGGCGGTGGCGATCGAGGCCAGCTCGCCGCGATAGGAATCCCAGTCGAGCAGCCGCGGCCCGACCCACAGCGCCGCGAGGCCGAGGGCGAGGAGGCCGAGGGCGAAGGCGGCCGCCCGGCGCATCAGGACAGGTCGGTCCCGGCGGGCGGGGGGGACGGGGCCGCGCCCGCAGGCGGGCGGGGAGACGAGGCCGCGCCCGCAGGCGGGCGCCGAGGGGTCGGGTGGGGGTGTCCCCGGTCCGAGGTCACCCGGCCGCGCCCCAGCCCCCGCCGCCCGGGGTCTCCACCACCAGCGCGTCGCCGATGCCGAGATCGGCCATGCCGGTGTTGCCCGGGATCGGCTCGACCCGCCCATCGGCGCGCTCGACCCATTGCCGCCCCGGCGCGCCATCCGCGCCGCCCATCAGGCCATGCGGGGCGACGTTGCGGCGGGAGGCGACGACGATCGCCTGCATGGGCCGCAGGAAGCGGATGCGGCGGCGCGAGCCGTCGCCGCCGCGCCAGCGGCCCTTGCCGCCCGAGCCGCGGCGGATCGCGAATTCCTC
Organism: uncultured Acetobacteraceae bacterium; assembly: GCA_964564645.1. Classification (GTDB taxonomy): domain Bacteria; phylum Pseudomonadota; class Alphaproteobacteria; order Acetobacterales; family Acetobacteraceae; genus CAZMCV01. Next base: position 1,997 of record CAZMCV010000162.1, on the reverse strand, counting down.
GAGCCGGACGGGGTAGCGGAGCTCCATGATCTCGGGGTCGGTCATGCGGGTGTTGGTCATGTGCGTCTGCACCGGGCCCCAGCCATCGAAGCCGGGGCCGGCGCCGACGCCGCCGCAGACCGTCTCGTAGTACTGGAACAGGTCGTCGCCGAAGATGACGTTGTTCATGGTGGCCTGGGCCGAGGCGCAGGCGCCCAAGGCCGCGAGCAGCGCGTTGCAGGTCATCTGGCTGATCTCGGTGTTGCCGGCGACCACCGCCGCGCCGGGCGCGGGCAAGAGGAAGGTGCCGGCGGGCACGATGATCTCGAGCGGCTTGAGGCAGCCATCGTTCAGCGGGATGTCCTCGCCGACCAGGGCGCGGAAGCAGTAGAGCACGACGGCGCGGCTGACCGCGGGGGGCGCGTTGAAGTTCGTCGGGCGCTGCGGCCCCGTCCCGGTGAAGTCGATGGTCGCGCGGCGGTTCGCGCGGTCGACGCGGACGGCGACGACGAGCGGCGTGCCGTCATCGATCGTGGTGCGGAAGGCGCCGTCCTGGAGGCGGTCGAGGACGCGGCGGACGCTCTCCTCGGCATTGTCCATCACGTGGCGCATATAGGCGCGGACGGTCGAGAGGCCGAACTCGCGCACCGCCCGGCGCAGCTCCTGCACGCCCTTCTCGTTCGCCGCGACCTGCGCCTTGATGTCGGCGACGTTCACGTCCGGGCTGCGCGCGGGGTAGCGCGCCGAGGCGAGCAGCGCGCGGAACTCGGCCTCCCGCAGCCGGCCCTGCTCGACCAGGAGGAAATCGTCGATGCAGACGCCCTCCTCCTCCAGCGTGCGGGAGATCGGCGGGGTCGAGCCGGGGGTCAGCCCGCCGATATCGGCGTGATGGCCGCGGGAGCCGAGGAAGAACAGGATCTCCCGGCCGGCCTCGTCGAAGACGGGGGTGATCACGGTCACGTCCGGCAGGTGCGTGCCGCCATTATAGGGGTTGTTCAGCGCGACGACGTCGCCCGGGCGGAGCGTGGCGCCGCGGCTGCGGATCACCGTGCGCACGCTCTCGCCCATCGCGCCCAGATGCACCGGCACGTGCGGGGCGTTGGCGACCAGCGCCCCGGTCTCGTCGAAGATGGCGCAGGAGAAGTCGAGCCGCTCCTTGATGTTCACGCTGAGCGAGGTGTTCTGCAGCACCGCGCCGGTCTGCTCGGCGATCGACATGAAGAGGTTGTTGAACAGCTCGAGCATCACCGGGTCCGGGCGCGCGCTGTCGGCGATGCGCGCCGCGGCCCGGGCTTCCGTGCGGCGGAGGACCAGGTGGTTCCGCGCCGTGACCTCGGCGGTCCAGCCGGGCTCGACGACGGTCGTCGCATTGGCCTCGCGGATCAGGGCGGGGCCGGGGATGCGGTCGCCGGCGCGCAGCGCGTCGCGGTCCAGCACCGGCGCCTGGTGCTCCGCGCCCTCGGTCCAGAGCGCGATGGTGTCGATCGGCACCGGCGCCTCTCCCGGGGTACGCGCGGGCAGCGCGGCCTCCTCCACCCGCTCGCCGGCGGCGGTGATTTCGGCGACGCAGGCCTCGACGATCACCTCGCGCTCCGGCGTGGCGAAGCCGAAGCGCTGGCGGTGGGCGGCGGTGAAGCCCTCCAGCACCTGGGCGTGCGTGCCGAAGGGGATGGCCAGGAAGCTATCGGTGCCGGCGTAGCGCAGGTGCAGCCGGCGCGCGGCGGCGATGCGCCCCGCCGGCGCGCCCTGGCGCAGCAGCTCGGCCCGGCCCTCCTCGGCCAGCGCGTCGAGCCGGGCGACGAGGTCGGCCATGCCGGCCTCGGCCAGCGGCGCCTCCACCGCGCCCTCGCGGATCACGGTCTGGTCGGCCAGGCCCATCCCATAGGCCGACAGCACGCCGGCGAAGGGGTGGAGGAACACCGTCTCCATCCCGAGCGCATCGGCGACGAGGCAGGCATGCTGCCCGCCGGCGCCGCCGAAGCATTGCAGCGCGTAGCGGGTCGCGTCGTGGCCCTTCT
>CAZMCV010000161.1:0-8824 GCA_964564645.1 uncultured Acetobacteraceae bacterium | reverse complement strand
GAGAGCACCCCTTCCTCAGGGGACGTGCTGGCCGCGGCGGCGGTGGCGCTCGCCACGGGCTTGACCTGTGCGGGATTCATCGTGGCCGAGGCCCTGGCCTATCTTCTCGGCAGTCGCCTGCTGCGGCCGGCGGCCCTGCTCGGACAGATCGCGCGCGACACCGCCGCGCAGGATTTCCGCCATGCGCCACCTTCGGGCGGAACCGGCGAGCTCGGTCGCCTGGCGACCGCCTTCGGCCGCGTCATCCGCCACCTCTCGCGTCGCCGGCGGGAGCTGGACTGGCTGGCTGCCGACACCGCCGGCCAGGGCTTCGTGGAGGGCGCGGCGGAGCGGGCCCGCCGCCTGCTGGCGCAGCTGACGAGGGAAGCGGCCTTCGCCACGGATGATCCGGAGCCGGCCGAGGCCTGGCTGGACCTGCCTCTGCACCGGCTGCTGTGCGGGCTCGCGGCCGGCACGGTGGTCCTGGCAGCGGCGCCGGCCGGGCCGGCCTGGGCGGCGCCGGTGGCCGCGGTGGCGCTGCTCGGCGGGCGGGCGTTGGATCGGCTGCGGCGGCTGATCGGTGCCGCGCTCGTCTGGATCGGCGTCGCCGCGGCCCTGGCGGTCGGGTGGCTGACCGTGTTGTCCGGTCCAGGCATCGCCCTGGCCGCGGCGCTGGCCGCCAGCCTGGCGGTGCATGCCGGGGGCGGTTGGCGCGGACCGACCGGCAGCGCCGGGGATGCCGACTGGGTCCGCGGAGGCCTGGCCGGTGCGGTGGCCGGGGCCGGGGCGGCGATGTCGCTGGTCGCCACGCTGGGCATGGAGGTCGGGCCCACGGGAGTCACGCCGGCGATGCTCGTGGCGCTGGGCCTGGCGGCGACCTGCCTCGCCGCGCCGGCCAATGTGGCGATGTCGGCCACCTGGCCGGGACCCTATGCCGCATGGCGGGCGCTGCGCCGGGCCTCGGCGTGCCGGGTGATCATCGGCGGCGCCCTGCCGGCTGGAATCATGCTGGGCGCGGCGATCGGCCTCGCCATGGGCGAGCCGCTGGCGGCCATCCTGGCGGCGCTTGCGGCCAGCCTGTTCCTCGCCCTGCCTCGCGTCGGTCCGCGATCAGGCAGGGTCAGGCTTTGGGTGATCGCGGGAGGGCTGCTGACCCTGGGCTTGCTGCTGGGCTCGGTCGCGGCGCTGCCCCTGCTCCTTCCGATTCTGACTGTCGCCGCGGCGGTGCTGGCCTGGTGCAGCGCCCTGCCGCCGGAAACGGGTGGCGCCGCACCGAAGCAACTGGCGACCATGGCGGCCCTTGCGCGGAGCATCGGCCTCGTCGCCGGGCTGGCCGGCGCGGCCCTGCTGCCACCGCCGCTGTCCGTCGCCCTGATGGCCCTGGCCTTCGCCTGGCTGGTGCTCGCGGGGGCACGCTTGCCGTCGACGCTGCTGCCCGGCGCGGCGCCGGCGCTTCGGCGCTGACATGCGCCTCAGGCGCCACATCGCGCTGGCCGTGCTGCTGCTGGTCGGGCTCTGCCTCGCCGCCAGCCTGGCGGTGCTGGCGACGCGCGCGCGGCAGGATCGCGCCGCCGAGGCGGGCGCGGCGCTGCGCGCCCAGGAACGCGCCTGGCTCGCCATCCAGGCGGCGGCGACGGAACGGCTGCCGCAGGGTAGCGCGGCGGACCGCCGGCTCGCCCTGGACGATGCGCCGAGGGAAGAGGGCTCGCCGCGCCTGCCCGCCACCGGCCCGGTCACCGGACACGGGCTCGAGCGGGCGGGCGAAGGGCTGGAGCTGGTGTTCACACGACCCGGCCCGGATGGCGCCGACCACCTTCCGGTCCGGATGCCGGCCGAACGCCTGCTGCAGGAGGTGGCGGCGGTCACCGGCGCGGTCCCGGTCCTCACCGACTTGGAAGGGCGCGTCCTGGCGGTGCCGTTCGGCGCGCCCCCGATCGCCGGCGTGGTCGAGAGGCTGCGCGGCATCGAGCCCGGCTGGCGCGAATTGGTGGCCGGTGACCGGGTGGTGTCCGTGGCGACGGTCCCGCTGACCGATCGTCACGGCCAGGTGATCGGCGCCAGGCGCTGGGTGACGGACGTCACCGAGGCGAGCTGGGAGCATGCACGCGACGACCTGCTGTCGGCGAGTGCCCTGGTGGTGTTCTGCCTCGCACTCTCCATGGCCTTCCTGCTCTGGCTGCGCCGCGCCTTCCGGCCGCTCGAATTGGCGCTCGCGGCGCAGGCGGCGCTGGCGGAAGGGGATCTGACGGTCGAACTGCCGGGCCAGGAACGGAAGGACGAGATCGGCGACGCCGTGCGCTCGCTGCTGGTGTTCCGGCAGAGCCGCATCGCGCTCCGCCGCCGTGCGCGGGCGGATGCGTGGCAGCGCCAGGTGCGGCTGCGCTTCATCGAGGCGCAGCTCGGCAGCCTGGCGGAGACGCTCGATGATGCCGACCGCATCGCCATGGAGCGTGACCTGCGGGAGCTGCTGGCCGCCGCGCAGGGCGGCCCGGGATCGGGCGGGGGCGATGCGGCGGGGATGGACGCGCTCGCCACCGCCTTCCGCACCCTGGCCGGGCGCGTGCGGAGCCAGCACGAGAGGCTGCGACGCCTGATCGCGGAGCAGGGTGACGCGCTCGCGGCCCGGCATCGGGCGGAACGCCTGGAGCAGGAGCTTTCTGCGGTCGCCACCATGCAGGCACGGCTCGCACCGCCGGCCATTCCGGCCGAGACCGGCGTGGCCGTCGCCGGGCGCCTGATCCAGGGCGCCCGGTTCGGCGGCGACTTCCAGGATTTCTTCTGGCTGCACGGGCCGGCCGGGCGGCGCCTGGCGGTGTTCACCGCCTCGGTGCGCGGCAGCGGCCTCGGCGCCGCCTTCCTGGCGATTTCCGCACGCGCCCTGGTGCGCTCCCTGATGCCACTGGTCGCGACCCCCGGCGAATGCCTCGCGCGCGTGTCCGACCTGCTGCTGGGCGACAACGACCAGCGCATGGAGATCACGGCCTTTCTCGGCGTCATCGATCTCCGCGCCCAGGTGCTGGTCGCGGCCCGGGCCTCGGCGCCGCCGCCCGTGCTGCTGCTGCGGCCGGGCGAGGCGCAGCTTCTCGACGTGCCGTCTGCCGCACCGCTCGCGCTGCAGCCGCGGCTGAAGGTGCCGGAGGTGACGATCGACCTGCCGGCCCGCTCCGCGCTCGTCGCCTTCAGCCGGGGCGTGCCGGAAACCGCCCTGCGCGGGGCGCCGATCGGGCTCGATGGGCTGGTGGCGCTCCTCGCCGGCAGTCCGGGGCAGGAGCCCGATACGGTGCTGGCGCATGCCTTGGAGAGTCTGGCAGGCCCCGACGCCGTTCGGCCGGGGGATGCCAGCCTCCTGGCGGCACGCCTGGCGTCACCGGGCGGGCATGATGGCGCGCCGTGAGGGCATCGGTGCCGAAGATCGGGATTGGTTCATCCGGGGCGCAGGTTCTTCGGTGGAGTTGAGCCGGTTTCGCGGCGCTTCTGCGCCATGTGTGGAGGCTCGGCCATCCGCAGCAGGCGCGGGCGCCGCGTTGTGGTGCGAGGTTCGAGCTCTGGCGCCTGAACGGTGGCCTGCGCCGGCACGAAGTGCGGCGATACGGCGCGCGAGGCGGCGAAGTCCGAGGGGCCTGTCGTTCCGACATCCGGCAGCGGGTAGAGGTTGCCGGCGGCCACCTTCCCGTTGGGGCTCGGCGGGAGCGCCGCGGGATGTTGGAGAACCCATTGGGCGCCGGCGCCCTGCGCCGGCGACCGTCATCGGCCTGTTCAAGACAGCGATCATCCGGCGCCGCGGCCCCTGGCGTGGCATCGAGGGCATCCGGTTCGCCACCCTCGAATGGGTGGACTGGTTCAACAACCACCGCCCCCTCGAGCCGACCGGCAAGATCCCACCCGCCGAGGCGGAGGCGCGCTACCGTGCCGTACAGATGGAATGCGCGCGCGCCTTTCCGACGCGCATCTCCGGTACAGCGGCACGCATGGCCTTGCATCCCGAGGCGCCTTGCGGGCGATGTCCACCGCCCACGTCGTCTCGCAGGATCCACGCATGGGCGCGCACCGCACCGCCGCCGGCCCGGCCCCTGCGGCAACACCGCCCGCCCCGACGAAACCTGGCTCCTCGCCCCGGTCACAGGACGGGCGACCAGGCCTCCGGGAGGAGCTCGTAGCCGCCATCCCCGCGGCGGACCATGTGGGCGAAACCCGGGAAGTGCACGTGCATGCCGCCGACCAGGGTACGGTCGGCCGACACCATGTCGAAGACCCGTCGGCGCGTGGCCGCGGCCGCGTCGGGGTCGCTGTCGAAGTCGAGGGTGACGCCGGGGTTGCGCACCTGAATCTCGGGGACATGCACCGTGTCGCCCCAGACGAGGAGCGACTCGCCGCCGTCCGTGATCCGGTAAGCCGTGTGGCCCGGCGTGTGGCCTGGGATCGGGACGGCGGTCACGCCCGGGAACACCTCGCCCGCGCGGATGGTGCGGAGCTGGCTGCGGTAGGGGCGGAGCTGCCGGCGCGCGGCCTCGAAGTACCGCACGCGCTTGCGCTCCGGCGCCGCGGCCATCGCCGCGTCGTCCTCCCAGTGCCGCACCTCCTCCTCATGGACCAGCAGCTCGGCGTTCGGGTAGGCGCGCACGCCGGCGGCGTCGCAGAGACCGTTGGAGTGGTCGGGGTGCATGTGCGTCAGCAGGACCGCGTCGATCGCGCCCGGTCGCGTCCCCGACGCCTCCATGTTGGCGACGAGCCTGCCGAGCGACGGACCCATCGTATCCCCGGCGCCGGCCTCGATCAGCGCCACGCGCCCCTTCGCGTGCACGAGGAAGGCGTTGACCGAGATGCGCGGCGGCGAGGGCCTGAAGCTCTCGGACAGGATCCGGTCGATCTCCTGCCGGGAGATCCGCTGCAGCACGCCGACATCGGCGTCGAGATGGCCGTCGCCCAGCGCGGTCACGACGATGTCGCCGACGCGCCTGCGGTACACGCTCGGCACTTGGCGGTCCGGGACGTTGCTCATCGGGTCTCCCTTGGTCTGGCCGCACCGGTCCAGCCGGACGGTGCGGATCGCCCGCTCCGGGATGCCGGGAACGGTACCGCCCGCCATGCTCGCCGGCGACGGGCGTCGGCGAGGTCCGGCATCGGGAGCGTAGGTCGCAGGAGCGCCCCGGGCCACCCGTGCTCGGTCCGGCCGCCTTCCTGCCGGTCGAGGCGCGCGCCGCTCGCCATGGACATCGATGGCCATGCCGCCGCTGTGGCGACCAGATCTCCCGCGTCAACAGCACCCATGGCCGCGCCATCGGGCCGGCCCGACGGTGCGGCGCCATCCGTATCCGAGGACCGTCCCTCGCAACGAGCGCCCGACAGGCCGGATCACCGCCCCCACGCCATCCCCGGGCGCGCAGCGAGGAACAGCGTCACCCGCCCGCGCACCGGCCGGCCAGCATTGCGGGGCCGCGCGGACGAAGCCCGCGCTCCTCTCGTCCGCGCTCCGGCGCAGGCTCGGCAGCGGGCCATGGCGCCGCGATCGGCGCGCCAGGTCACGACACCTCCTCCACCAGCGCCCGCTTCTCCTCCAGCCACCCGACCGACCGTCCGGCAACGGCCTGACGGCGAGGCTTGTGGGTGGCGTCGGGCTTCCGCGCCACCCCGCAGCCAGGGAGATCAGCCGATCAGTCCGGCGCGGCGCAAGGCTGCCGTGGGACGACGCTGACGGATCAGGCGATCACAGCGAGCTGATCGAGGCTCGTCAGCCCGAGCACCAGCACCTCGTCCATGTCGGTGCCGGAGAGCAGCGTCACCCGCACACCCTCCGCGACCAATTCGGCGTCATAGGCGCCGCCCGAAGCGCGCAGATCGAGCCTGTCGCCCTCGGCCGCGACGAAGCCCGCGACGGTGTCGCGCTCCGTGACGCCATTGGCCACATCCTCCCCGAAGACGAAGCGATCCATGCCGCCGCCGCCCGAGACGGAGTCGTCGCCCGATCCACCCGTCAACACGTCGCCGCGGGCACCTCCGATCAAGGTGTCGCTGCCATCGTCACCCTCAAGCACGAGGCGCAGCCCGTCCGTCACGCCGGAGCCGTCCAGCAGATCGTTGCCGCTCCCGCCCTCGGCCTCCACGCGATCCATGTCGCGCATCAGGATGGTGTCGCCGCCGAAGCTTGCCGTCGCCTCCGCGGCGCCGCCGGCGATGGTGACGGTGTCGTCGCCCTGGGTCACGTTGAGGAAGAGGGTATCGCGCCCGGCGCTGCCCTCCACCGTATCGTTGCCCCAGGTCCCGGCTGCCGACCAGGTGTCGTCGCCGAAGCCGAGCTTTCCGAGGTCGTCACCTGCGCCTCCGGACACGAGGAGGTCAGCGCCGGAGAAGGCACGCGCGTCGACGGAATCGTCGCCGTCGCCGAGGTTGAAGATCAGCTTGTCCTTCGCCTGGTCGAAGCCGGTGATCTCCGTCCGCACGCCGAGGCCGTCGACGACAAGGCCGCCCGGCAGGGTGCGCGAGAGGTTGAACACCTGCCCATCCGTGCCCGCGGTGAAGAGGCCCGAGAAGACGACGGTGTCCCGTCCATCCCCACCTTCGAGGGCAACCAGCACCTCCTCGATTCCGCTGCCCGTGAGATCGCTGATGCCGACATAGTCGAGACCGGCGCCGGTGTGGATCTCCACCCGCTCGATGCCGGGCAGGTTCATGTCCACGCCGCCGATGTCGCGTGAGACCACGGCGCCGTTCGGTCGGGTGAAGAGATCGTACTTCTCGGACCCGTTGTTGCCGGCGAGGACCAGGGAATCGAAGCCGAGGCCACCGTCGATCTGATCGCTGCCATCGCCGCCGGACCAGAAGGCGATGTCGTCCCCGCCACCGAGGCGGATGGTGTCTTCGCCCGTGCCCCCGACGACCGAGTCATCGCCGCCGCCGGCCCTGATCCGATCGGACCGGGCGCCGCCAAGGATGGTGTCCGCAGCGGCCGAGGGCATGGGGAAACCCGGTTCGGTGCCGACGCCGGGCGAGACGCGGCCGGGCGTGATGATGTCGCTGCCGTCGGTGCCGATGAAGCTGGACATGGTCTCGATCTCCTCTTCCCGATTGATCGTCGGGCAGCGCCGCCGGCCACGTCGGTGCGGTCGGGTCGTCCTCCGCGCCGCCCGGCGATTTCCTGCTGCCACTGGGTGCGAGGGCGTTCGTCGCTCTCGACGGCGTATGTGACCGGCCCGGGTTCCCGCGCGATGTCGCGGCGAACGAAAAACGGTTTCGTCCGTGTCGTCTGCTACGGGCGTGCGGCAGCGCACCGCCGCGCTCGCGCAGGCACGACGGTGGGAGAGTTGGACCGTGGCGCGGGAACGATCCGTGCGTCATGCGCATCAAGGGCGTCCGCACCGCGAAAGACGGTGCGCACAGTCACGATCACCCCGCGATGCCGCCGGCCTGGCTCGCCGCGCTCCGGGGCGTGACGGCGCGGGCCTGCTGCGCGGGCGGCAGGGCGGCGGGGTGATGGCGGCACGGACCTGACCTGGTCGCGCAGCGCCCCGCCAGGGGCGCCCGTCGCCTATTCGACCGCGGCGCCGCTCGCGCGGATGATGGGCGCGAGGCGCGCCTGCTCCCGGGCACGGAATGCGGCGATCTCCTCCGGCGTCGTCCACCACGGCGTTGCGCCGAGATCCTGGAAGCCGCGTACGAGACCAGGGTCCTCCAGCGCCTGCCTGGTGAAGGCCGACATCCGTTCGACCACCGGCCCCGGCAGGCCGGCAGGCCCGCACACCGCACCCCATGAGGTGATCTCGAACCCCGTCACGAATTCCGACATCGTCGGCAGGTCCGGCACCACCGGGCTGCGCCGCGCCCCGGTCACCGCCAGCGCCCGCACGCTGCCGTCGCGCGCCGCCGGCAGCAGGCCGGGGATGTTGTCCATGATCAGCTGCACCCGCCCCGCGATCAGGTCGAGCAGCGCCGGCGCGCCGCCGCGATAGGGCACGTGCAGGATGTCCGCCCCGGTCGCCTGCTTCAGCATCTCGCCCGACAAATGCGGCGTGGTGCCCGAGCCCGAGGAGCCATAGGCGTATTTCCCGGGATTCGCCTTCAGCAGCGCGATCAGCTCCGGCACGGAGTTCGCGGGGAGATCCTTGGCGACCACCAGCAGGTTGGGCAGCTGCCAGAGACCCGAGACGAAGGTGAAGTCGTTCGCGGCATCGAAGGGCAGGCGCCGGTACAGGGTGGGCGCGATCGCGTGCGGGGCGATACTGCCGAGCCCGACCGTGTAGCCATCGGGCCTGGCCTTCGCGATCGCGTCGGCGCCGATGTTGCCGCCGGAGCCCGATCGGTTCTCGACGACGAACGGCTCGCCCGCGATGTCGCCCATCTTCTGGCACCAGATGCGCGAGAGCGTGTCGGTGGCGCCACCGGGCGGGAAGAGGTTGATGTAGCGGACCGGCTGCGTCGGCCACCCGCCGCCCGCGGATTGCGCGCGAGATGGGGTGATCGGCAGTATGCCGGCCGCCAGCGCCCCGGCGACCGCCGCGAGGGCACCGCGCCGGCGCAGCCCAGGGGCCCCGTCTTTTCCACTCCGTTCGGTCATGGTCGTCCGCTCCCTCCGTTGGGCCATGCGATCTCATCGACGGAGGGCGTGCGGCGGTTCCGGCACCGGCGCGTCGCGAGCGACGAAACCACGGACGGAGGACGCGGCAGGTTGCCCGTTCCGCGTTCCCACCCCAGCCGCGTATCGATGAATTCTCGGAACAAGCACCGCGGATCGCGGCGCGCGACCGCCCCGGGCGGTCGCCCATGGGGGCGGACGCCCGCGGGGCCTGACGCTAGTGTCCCGGCCGAGAAATAGCTGGTCACTCAGGGTTGGCCGTGATTCGCTGCGTGTGGC
>CAZMCV010000160.1:0-8918 GCA_964564645.1 uncultured Acetobacteraceae bacterium | reverse complement strand
CCTTCGGGCGGAGAGGCGGCGGCGGCCACCGCGAAGCCCCTGGCGGCGCCGGCCATTCCCCGCGGCCCGGGGGCCGCCGCCCCCCGCACGCCGCCTCCGCCGACCCGACCCATCCCACGCATGATCCCGCCCTTCCATCCTGGGGTGCCGCCACCGCGCCCGCGCCGGCCGGCCAACCGCGCCGGGCGAGCGGCAATCCTCACCCGGTCCCGGGGCAGGATCTGCCGGGCCGCTCGACCCTGGCGCCGGGGCGGGGCTGGCATGGGGCTTGCGCTTCCGGCTCCGGGTCCGCGGCGCCGTCCGGCATGCGCGGCCTGGAGGTCAAGGTGACCGGAATTTCTTGCGCAAGAACGAAGATCCGTGTCCGGGGCGCCGCCGGCGCCTGGCGCGCGGCCGTGCTCGCGGCCGCCCTGCTCGCAACCGCCCTGCTCGCCCTGGCCGGCGCGCCGGCCGCGGCGCAGTCGGTCCGCATCAAGGACATCGCTGATTTCGAAGGCGTGCGCGACAACCAGCTCGTCGGCTACGGGCTCGTCGTCGGCCTCGCCGGCACCGGCGACCGGCTGCGCACCGCGCCCTTCACCCGCCAGACCCTGATCGGCATGCTCGAGCGCCTCGGCGTCAACACCCGCGACAACGAGGCGCGGCTCGACACCCGCAACGTGGCGGCGGTGATGGTCACCGCCTCGCTGCCCGCCTTCTCGCGGCAGGGCAGCCGGATCGATATCGGCGTCTCGGCGCTCGGCGACGCGACCAACCTGATGGGGGGCACGCTGCTGGTCACGCCGCTGCTCGGCGCCGATGGCGAGGTCTATGCGGTCGCCCAGGGCGCGATCTCGACAGGCGCGGTCGCCGCGCGCGGCGCCGGGGGCAGCATCCAGCGCGGCGTCCCGACCGCGGCGCGCGTGGCCAATGGCGCGATCGTCGAGCGCGAGATCCCCTACGCGCTGGCCGGGCGCAACACGATCCGCCTGTCGCTGCGCAACCCGGACTTCACGACCGCCCGGCGCATCGCCGCCGCGGTCAACCGCGCCACGCGCGCCGGTGTCGCCACCGCGACCGACCCGCGCACCGTGGTCCTGGCGCTCGGCGGGCGCGACCCGGTCGGCTTCCTGACCGACATCGAGCAGCTTCGCGTCGAGCCCGACCAGGTCGCGCGCGTGATCATCGAGGAAGCCTCGGGCACCATCGTCATGGGCGCCAATGTGCGCGTCTCGACCGTCGCGATCGCGCAGGGCAACCTGACCATCCGCATCACCGAGACGCCGCAGGTCAGCCAGCCCAACGCGCTGGCGAACGGGGAGACGGTGGTGGTGCCGCGCACCAACATCGAGGTGGACGAGCAGTCCGAGCGGAGGCTGGGCGTGCTGCAGGGCGGCGTCACGCTGCAGGAGCTGGTGCGCGGGCTGAACGCGCTCGGCGTCGGGCCCCGCGACCTGATCACCATCCTCCAGACCATCAAGGCGGCCGGCGCGTTGCAGGCCGACCTGGAGCTCCGCTGATGCAGGCCCTCGCAACCGGCGCCACCGCCACGATCCCGCTCGCCAGCCTCGGCGGTGGCGCGGCGGCGCCCCGCACCCCGGCCGCGGCCGCCCAGGCCTTCGAGGCGCAGGCGCTGGCCGCGCTGCTGCAGCCGGCCTTCACCACGCTGGATATCGGCCGCTCCGCCTTCGGCGGCGGCGCGGCGGAGGCGCAGTGGCAGCCGATGCTCGTCGAGGCCATCGCCGGGTCCGCCGCGCGCGCCGGCGGGGTCGGGATCGGGGCGATGGTGCTCCGGGAGATGCTGCGCTGGCAGGAGGCGCCGGCCGATGGCGCCGGCACGACGACACGATCGCAAGGAGTGGGGCGATGACCATCGTGGAGGCGCTGCTGGCCGCCGGCCAGCGCCTGGCCGAGGCCCTGAGGGCCGAGAACGAGGCCCTCGCGGCGATGGATCTCGAGGGCGCGGCGCGGCTCGCGCCCGGCAAGATCCAGGCCTCCGACGCCTTCGCCGCCGCCTATGCGGCCGCGTCGCGGACCGGGGCGAAGCCCGATGGCCGGCTGCGCGAGGCGACGGTCGAGATGGCGGAGCGGCTGGACGCGCTCGGAACCGAGAATCGCCGCCTTCTCGAGCGCGCCATCGCGGTGCAGAGCCAGGTCATCGAGAGCATCGCCGCGGCGGCCTCGGCCGCGCGGGGCGGATCCGCCGCCGGCTACGGGGCCAGCGGCAAGCGGCCGGTTCCCCGCCGCGCCGACCCGCTCGCGCTGACCACGCGGGCCTGACGCGGGGGAGAGCGCGGCGGGCCTTCGCAGCCGCGGCGCGGCCCCGGGGACGGGGCAACGCGCCGCGCAAGCCCGATCAGGGCTGCTTCTGGGCGATGGTGCGGAGCTCCTCCATCGCCTCGGTGAAGCGACGGTTCAGCACCGCCACCGCCTCGCCGCTCGACTTCTGGATGAGGTCGGTCAGCTCCTTCATGTTCTGCACCGCCCGCTCATATCCCTGCTTCAGCAGCTCGGCCTGGCGCATCGCGCGCTGCTGCGGGCTCTCCTGCGAGGTGAGGAGGCGCATGCCCTCCGTCATCTCGGCCATGGATTGCTGCAGGATCTCCATGTGGCGGCGGGCGACGGCCTGCGCACCCTCGAGCGCCACGCGGTTCGCGGCCGAGAGCGCCTCGAGGTTCCGCTTCTGGGCGGAGGCGAGGGCGTCCACATCCGGCATGCCCGGGATGCGGAACTCGCCGAGCATCCGCATCATGTCCATCTCCGGCTTCGTCGAGGGTTGATCGGCCACGGGTCTCTCCATCCCTGGGGGTTGGCTGGCGGTCCAATACCCCGCGCGGGGTCGCCGGGTCAAAAACTTACCGCACCGCAGCACGGCGCCTTTCGGGGGTCCGCGCCACCCCTCAGCCCCCCGGATCCAGCCGGATCGTCCGCGCCACCTGCTCCGCCCGGTCAAGCGCGCGGTCGAGCGCCGCCATGGTCGGGCCGAGATCGACCGTCCCGTCCTGCGCCCAGGCCCGCAGGGTCGCCAGCCAGATCGCCGCCAGACCCTGGGTGCGCGCGAGGCCCGGCAGGCCGGCCGTGTCCACCTCCGCCGCCTCCAGCATCCAGGCCATGGCGCGCGGCAGGCCGGCCAGCAGCAGCGCGGCCAGCAGCGGGTCGCGCCGCAGATCCTCCATCAGCCGCAGGATGCCCGCGCGATGCGGCTGGATCGCATCGACCCGGCGCATCATCGCATCGAAGATCCGGTCGCGCGCCGCCCCGCCCTGGTCCGCGATGGTCCCGGCCAGCACGGCGCGGTCCGTCACGTCCGCGTGCAGGCGCAGCAGGGCGAGCCGGCAGGGGGCGCGGCGGCGCAGCTCGGCGACCGGCAGGCCGGCGGCGGCGGCGACGCGCGCCATGGTCAGCCCGTGCCAGCCCTGGGCGGCCAGGGCCTGCCAGAAGCCTGCCACCAGGCGGGAATCGGGGTCGTCGTCTTGGGGGCGGGGCGTGTCGGTCATGGCGCGGCAGGTTGGGCGCGCGGCGGGCGCTGGGAAGGGGCCATGGTCAACCGCCGAGCTCGCGCGAGCGGTCGGTCGCCGCCGCGATGGCGCGCGACATCAGGGCGGGCCAGGCCTCCGGCGCCATCAGCACGGCCAGCGCGCGCTCCGTCGTGCCCTTGGGGCTGGTGACGTTCTTCCGGAGCTGCGCCGCGTCCTCGGCGCTGGCGGCCAGCAGCGCGCCGGAGCCGGCCACCGTCGCGCGCGCCATCCGCCGGGCGAGGTCGGCCGGCAGGCCCTGTTCGCGGGCGGCGGCCTCCATCACCTCGGCCAGCAGGAAGACATAGGCGGGGCCGCCGCCCGAGACGGCGGTGACGGGATCGATCCAGGATTCCGCCTCGGCCCAGGCGACCTCGCCGACGGCGGCGAGCAGCCGGTCGGCCAGGTCGCGCTGCGCCGCGGTGACGCCGGGGCCGGGATAGGCGACGGTGAAGCCCTGGCCGATCGCGGCCGGGGTGTTCGGCATGGCGCGCACCACCGCCGCGCCCTCGCCCAGCAGGGCGCGCATGCCGGCCAGGTTCCTGCCCGCCATGATCGAGAGGAAGAAGGCGCCCTCCCCCGGGCCGGACCCGGCGAAGCCTGCATAGGCGGGCAGGGTCGCGGCGGCCTCCTGCGGCTTGATCGCCAGGATCACGGCGGCGGGGGCGAAGCCGGCGGGGATGGCGCCGGCATCGGCCACGGCGGTGATCCCGGGGCGGCCGGCGAGGGCGGCGCGCGCGGCCTCGAAGGGCTCGACGACGACGACCCGGGAGACCCCGCGCTCCAGCCAGCCGGTCAGCATGGCGCCGCCCATCTTGCCGCAGCCGACGAGGAGGAGAGGGGGCAGGGGGGCGGTGGCGGTCATCGGGGGCTCCTCCCATCGTGTTCGGACGCAGGAAGCTGGCTGCGGTTTTCGGACAAATACCCTGCCGGGGGCGAGGGGGAAGGGGTGGGGCGGCGCCGGGACGGGAGAGGATGGGGCATGGGCGGCGGCCTCGGGGCGGAACGCGGCAAGATGGCACGCGATCAGGGTGGTTGCAAGAAAATTTTCCTATGGCGGCGGCCGAGCTGATGGGCGGGGAAGACATCGCCCGCAGCGGCGGCCGTTTCAATCCGCGCCCGTGCGGGCGCGCCAGGCCGTCGGCGGCGCCACCGCGCCCGATGGCCCCGCCAACGCCGGCAGCCGGTGCGCCAGGAACACCAGGATCCGCCGCGCCGCCTCCGCCCACACCGCCGGCGGCGGTCCCCAATGGTGGTCCGTGCCCAGGAAGGCCATCTCGACACAAGGCGCCATCGCGTAGCGTCCCGCCACCTCGGGGCCGCCATACGAATCCGCCCGCCCCTGCAGGATCAGCATCGGCACGGGCAGGGAGGCCAGCGGCGCGGTCCGCGCCGGCTCCTCCGGCCGGCCAGGATGGCGGAACGGGTAGCCGAGGCCGATGATCGCCGCGATCCGCCCCGCCGCCGCGCAGCGCGCCGCGACCCGCGCGCCGGAGGATCGGCCGATCACCACCGGCGGCGCCGGCAGCCCCGCCACCACCGCCGCGAGGCCCGCCTCCCGCTCGGCGACGCCCCAGCCCCGCCCCGGCGAGCGACGCTCGATCTCCGCCTGGCGGATCGCGCCATCGGCCAGCAGCGGCCCGAGCGCGGCGAGCGCCGCATCCTCGACCACCTGGTCCCCCGGATAGGAATCGCCGAGCAGGACCACCGTGCCCGGCCCCGCATCCGCCTCCTCGCTGCCCGCCAGCAGGGCCGCGGGTCCGGCGAAGGCGGGCAGCGCGATGCGCCCATCCGCCCCGGCGCGCAGCCGGGTCCGGCCGGTCCCGGTCAGGAGGTCGAGGGTCCCGTCCGCCGCGGCATCGCCGCCCCCGGCACGGGCAAGGCCATCCCCCGGCCGCACGGGAAACAGCGCCAGACCGGACCGGACGATGACCGGCGCGAGCGGCCGGTCGCCGAGCATGAGACGCACCGCTGACCCCTCGGGTGGCGTTGCCGGGGGCCGACCCGCCCGGCCCGCATCCTGCCGCCACGCGCCGGGGAAGCGTGCCCGAAATCCGTTAATCGATCATATCGAATCATCCGGCCCATCCGCCGCCCGGCCGCGATCCCCGGGGCCGGGCGGCCGAGGCACCCCGGCCGCCGGCGAATGGACACCCCCTGGAGTTACCGGGGGCTTCCGCCCCGGATCGGGGCCGACCGGCCTTCCTTCGCGCGGCTCACAGCGTGTGGAGAAATCGAACTTGCGAAGGAACGCCCGTTGGAATCATTGCGGAATATCCACCAGCGTCGGGGCTGACGGGCATTCTCTCTCGAACTCTCAGGCCTCGCCGACGCAATCCAGCATCGCCGCCGCCAGCGCGTCCTCCGCGCCCTTGCCGCCCCAGAGCACGAACTGGAAGGCGGGGAAGAAGCGCTCGCACTCGGTCAGCGCGATGTCGACCAGATCCTCGAGCGATTCCGCCGACGCCCCCGGCGCGCCGCGCAGCAGCACCGAGTGGCGGAACACCGGCACGCCCTCGTCGGTCTCGAGGCCGAAATGGCCGATCCACAGCTTCTCGTTGGCCAGGGCGAGAAGCTCGAACAGCTTGTCGCGCCGGTTCGCCGGCACCTTCAGGTCGAAGGCGCAGGAGAAGTGCATGGCGCTGATCTCGTGCGACCAGGAGAAGTAGAGGCCGTAGTCGCACCACTTCCCCGGCGCCTCGGCCGCCATCTCCCCGTCCGAGCGGCGCTCGAAGGCCCACTCATTGGCGGCGATGATCTGCTCGACGACGTCGAGGGGGTTCGCGGCGCGGTCGCCGCCTGCGGCAAGCATGCCGGACATCGCGGTACCTCCTCTTCGGTTTTCGGTCGGGTGGTCGTCCCGCCTACCGAGTCTTGGGTGATCCGGCCCGATTCGACCCCCAGGGATAGATTACGCAGTTGCGAAACGCCCCTGCAAGGGTCCGGGTCGCGGTCCGCGCCGCGGTCATTCCCCTGTGTCCGTTTCGTCGCGCCGAGGCCCGCGGTCACATGATGCTCGGCTCGGCCGGCGGCGACGCGCCGCCCCCCTCGGCGAGGCGCGCCTCGAGCGCCGCCACCCGCGCCTCGAGCGCCTCCTGCCCCTCCCGCGCGCGGCGGGCGAGTTCCAGGGCGGCGTCGAGCTCCTCGCGCCGCACCAATTCCAGCCTCTGCACCATGGCCTCGACCTGGGCGCGGGCCATCGCCTCCATCTCCTGCCGCAGCCCGGCGAGGACCGAGAAGGCGCCGCCCGCCATGCCGGCGAGGTCGTCGAACAGGCTCCCGCCGCCGCGCCGCCCGCCGCCCGGCCCGCCGGTCCCGCCCGTGCCGCCACCCATCGTGTCGCTCATGCCGCCTCTCCTTGCTTGCCTGGCCTCGGCCGGCCCGTGGCGGCACCCGCCCTCGCCTTGCGGCGCCGCGGGCCGCCGCCCTATACCCCGCCGCCGGTCCGCCGCCACGACGCGCGCGGGCCTCGGGCCGGGGGTTCCGCGATGTATCTCGTCACGGGCGGCGCCGGTTTCATCGGCTCCAACCTCGTCGCGGCGCTGGCGGCGCGCGGGGCGGAGGTGATGGTGGTGGACCGCCTCGGCCAGGACGGGAAATGGCGGAACCTTGCCAGGCACACGATCGCCGGGCTGCTGCCGCCCGAGGAGATCGAGGATTTCTGGGCCGCCCGCCCGCCCATCACCGCCGTCCTGCACATGGGCGCGATCAGCGAGACCACGGCGACCGATGGCGACCTGGTGGCGGCGACGAACCTGACCCTGCCGCTCTGGCTCTGGTCCGCCTGCGCCGAGCGCGAGGTGCCGCTGATCTACGCCTCCTCCGCCGCGACCTATGGCGATGGCGAGCAGGGCTTCGAGGACGATCCGAGCCCGGCGGCACTCGCCCGGCTGCGGCCGCTCAACCTCTATGGCTGGTCGAAGCTCGCCTTCGACCGGCGCGTCGCCGACCTGCTGGCGCGCGGCGCGCCGCGCCCGCCGCAATGGGCGGGCCTGCGCTTCTTCAACGTCTACGGCCCCAACGAATACCACAAGGGCCGCATGGCCAGCGTCGTCTTCCACAAGTACCGCCAGGTCATGGCCGGCGACGCCGCGACCCTGTTCCGTTCCGCCCGCCCCGGCATCGCCGATGGCGAGCAGAAGCGCGACTTCGTGCATGTGGATGATTGCGTGGCGGCGATGCTCTGGCTGCTGGACAACCGCCAGGTCTCGGGCCTGTTCAACCTCGGCTCCGGCCGGGCGCGCAGCTTCCTCGACCTGGTGCGGGCGATGTTCGCCGCGCTCGGGCGCGAGCCCGACATCCGCTTCGTCGACATGCCCGCCGACCTGGCCGGCAAGTACCAGTACTTCACCGAGGCGCCGCTCGACCGGCTGCGCGCGGCGGGCTTCGCGGCGCAGATGACGCCGCTCGAGGAAGGGGTGCGGCGCTACGTGCGGGATTTCCTCGCGACCGACGACCCGTACCGCTGACCATGCCCCTCCTCGCCATCCCCTTCCCCATGATCGACCCGGTGCTGGTCGAGCTCGGGCCCTTCGCCATCCGCTGGTACGCGCTGGCCTACATCGCCGGCATCGTCCTCGGCTGGATGCTGGCGCGGCGCCTCGTCGCCCTCGCCCCCGCCATCGCCACGCGCGACCAGCTGGACGATGCCGTCACCTGGATCACCCTCGGCGTCATCCTGGGCGGGCGGCTGGGCTATGTGCTGTTCTACCGGCCCGGCTACTACCTGTTCCATCCGTGGGAGATCGTGGCGGTCTGGCAGGGCGGCATGAGCTTCCATGGCGGGATGCTCGGCGTCGTGCTGGCGCTCTGGCTGTTCGGCCGCCGCCAGGGGATCGACCTGCTGTCCCTCGGGGATCGCGTGGCGCCGGTGGTGCCGATCGGCCTGTTCTTCGGCCGGCTGGCCAATTTCGTGAATGGCGAGCTCTGGGGCCGGGTCAGCGACGTCCCCTGGGCCATGGTCTTCCCGACCGGCGGGCCCCTGCCCCGGCACCCGAGCCAGCTCTACCAGGCCGGGCTCGAGGGCATCGCCCTGTTCGCCCTGCTGCTCTCGCTGGTCGTCCGCCCCGGCCTGCGGGCCCGGCGCGGCTTCGTCACCGGCGCCTTCTTCGCCGGCTACGGGGCGGCGCGCATCCTCGGCGAGTTCTTCCGCCAGCCGGATGCGCATCTCGGCTTCCTCCTCGGCGGCGTCACCATGGGCCAGCTGCTCTCGGTGCCGATGGTCGCCGTGGGGGTGTGGCTGATGGCGCGCGCCCGGCCGATCGCCGCGCCCCGGGGCGGGCCGGCCTGACGCGCCGCCCCGGCCGATGCCCCCGCCCCCGCCGGCCGACCCGCCCCCCCCCGAGCGGCTCGACCGCGTCAAGGCCCCCGCCCGCGCCGCCAACTACGCGCGCCCCGCCCATCCCGTCGGCGCCCCCCGCGACT
>CAZMCV010000159.1:0-8939 GCA_964564645.1 uncultured Acetobacteraceae bacterium | reverse complement strand
CGCCGCACACCAACTTCAAGGCCGAGGCCTATGTGCTGACGAAGGAGGAGGGCGGGCGCCACACGCCGTTCTTCACCAACTACCGGCCGCAGTTCTACTTCCGGACCACGGACGTGACCGGGGTGGTGAAGCTGCCGGAAGGCGTCGAGATGGTGATGCCGGGCGACAACGTGTCGATGGATGTCGAGCTGATCGCGCCGATCGCCATGGATGAGGGGCTGCGCTTCGCGATCCGCGAGGGCGGCCGCACCGTCGGCGCCGGCGTCGTCGCGAAGATCGTGAAGTAGTCTGCTCGGCTGCGGGCGCCCGCCGCCGGAAGGCGGGCCCCGCCGTCGAGCCTTGGCGCCCGGACGGGCCTGGGAGTGCGAGGATGTCGGGCAGCACCGGCGGGGCAGCCCCGCCATCGGCCGGGCTGGCCCAGGGCGATTTCTTGCGGCGATTCCTCGCCCAGCTGCTCGATACCTTCTGGATGCTGCCGCTCGCCTTCCTGCTGATCTTCGCCGGGATGGCGCTGCGCGACTGGGAGGAGCTGAGCACGGGCGGCGAGCTGATGGTGCAGCTCATCTTCGCGCTGATCGTCCTGCATTTCTGGGCGACCCGGCAGGCGACGCCGGGGAAGTGGGCGCTCGGGCTGCGGGTCGTCGCGGCCGAGGATGGCGGGCCGGTCCCGATGCGCCGCCTCGTGCTGCGCTATGTCGGCTACATCCTCTCCTCGCTCCCGCTCGGGCTCGGCTTCCTCTGGGCCCTCATCGATGCGCGGGGGCAGGGCTGGCACGACAAGCTGGCCCGCACGCTGATCGTGCGGGACCTCCCCCCCGGCGCCACGCCGCCCGGGATGCCGGGCGGGCCGCGCCCCCCGCGCTTCGGCTAGGCCGACCCCTCGCCGCCCGGGCTGGCGCGGGCATCGGGATCGGGGTGCGCCGGCGGCGGCCCCGGCCGCTCTCGACAGCGCGCGGCGCCCGGCATAAAACGCCCCCCCTGCGCTCAGGGAACGCAGGGGCGTAGCTCAATTGGCTAGAGCGCCGGTCTCCAAAACCGGAGGTTGGGGGTTCGAGACCCTCCGCCCCTGCCAGCCCCTGCCAGGGCGAAGCCGGCATGGCGCGTGCAAGCGCGCGACCGCCGCGACGCTGTCCTGGCCGGACCCTGGGCCATCGCCGTCCGCCTTGCCATGTCATGCGGGCGACGCCCCACCCAGGTCCGGGTCGGGGTGCCGCCCAGGAGCCATTGAGGGATGTCCGTTTTGGCCAAGCTCGATCCCGCCCAGTACGTCCGGGACGTCCGGGCCGAGGTGGCCAAGGTCACCTGGCCCACGCGCAAGGAAACGCTGATCACGACCGGCCTCGTGCTGGCGCTGTCGGCCGCCGCCGCGCTGTTCTTCCTGGTGGTCGACCAGCTCATCGGCCTCGGCGTCCGCGCCATCTTCCGCATCGGCTGAGGGGAGACCGCACCATGGCCGAGAAGAAGTGGTACGTCGTGCACGTCTACTCCGGCTTCGAGAAGAAGATCGCGCAGCAGATCAAGGAGCAGGCGGCGCAGAAGGGCCTGGCCGACCAGATCGACGACATCCTCGTCCCCGCCGAGCAGGTGGTCGAGGTGCGGCGCGGCCAGAAGGTCGATTCGGAGCGGAAATTCTTCCCCGGCTACGTGCTGGTGAAGATGGCCATGACCGACGATGCCTGGCACCTGGTGAAGGACACCCCCAAGGTCACCGGCTTCCTCGGCGCCCGCAACAAGCCCTCGCCGATCTCGGAGGCCGAGGCGCAGCGCATCGTCCAGCAGGTGCAGGAGGGGGTGGACAAGCCCAAGCGCCCCTCCATCACCTACGAGGTGGGCGAGCAGGTCCGCGTCGCCGATGGCCCCTTCACCAGCTTCAACGGCGTGGTCGAGGAGGTCGACGAGGAGAAGGGCCGCGTGAAGGTCAGCGTCTCGATCTTCGGCCGCTCCACGCCGGTCGAGCTGGAATACGGCCAGGTCGAGAAGCTCTGACGTCGCCGCTGGAATCCGGCGCCCGCCTGTGAGACCCTGATCCGCCGGCGGAAGACCGGCGCGTCAGGGGCGGAGGCGGCGTGATGGACCAGGCGGGACGCAGGCATTTCCTGTGCGGCATCGCCGCGGCGCTCGGGGCGCCGCGCATCGCCGCCGCGGCCGAGGGCTGGTCGCCGAACCGGCCCGTCACCTGGATCGTGCCCGGCGGGCCGGCGAGCGTCCTCGATGTCGGCGCGCGGATGATCGCCCAGAAGATGGGCCCCGTGCTCGGCCAGCAGGTGGTGGTGGACAACCGCACCGGGGCGGGCGGGACCATCGCCGCCGACCTGGCCGCCCGCGCCTCCCCGGACGGGCACACGGTGTTCTACGGGAATTTCGCGGTCTTCGCGATCGCGCCCCTGCTGTACAGGAACCTGCGCTGGGATGCGCGGCGCGACTTCGCGCCGATCCACGGCATCGGCGCCTCGGCCAACATCATCGTCGCCTCGCCGGACCGGCCCTGGCGCACCATCCCCGAGCTGCTGGCGCATGCCCGCGCCAACCCGGGCGCGCTGACCTTCGCCGGTGGCGTCGGCTCCGGCCAGCACATGGCGGCCGAGCTGTTCATGACCGCGACCGGCATCCGCATGACCTTCGTGCCCTACGCCAACACCGTGCAGGCGCTGACCGACATCGCCGCCGGGCGCGTCGACCTGATCTTCGACTACCCGCTGTCCTCGCTGCCCTTCGTGCGCGACGGGCGGCTGCGCGCGCTCGGCGTCAATGCCGGAGAGCGGCTGGCGATCGCGCAGCAGATCCCGACGCTCGAGGAGCAGGGGGTGAAGGGGGCGAACCTGCTGGGTTGGGCCGGCCTCTACGCGCCGGCGCGCACGCCGCCGGCCGCGATCGCGCGCCTGGCCGAGGCGACGCGCGTCGCGCTGCGCGACCCGGAGGTGGTGGCGCTGTTCGAAAGCACCGCCACCATCCTCTGGCCCGAGGTGGACGCGCCGCGGCTGGCCCGGGCGCTTGAGGAGGAGATCCCGCGCATGCAGGCGCTGGTCGCGCGCACCGGGCTGCAGCCGCAATAGCGCCGGTCAGGCCTCGCGCCGCCAGGTGATGGTGACGACGGCGACGAGGCCGTCCATGGCGCTCGGGCCCGGCGGGCTGCGGAGGACCAGCCTGTCCTCGCCCTCGAAGCGCACATGCCGCACGAAGGTCGTGCCGACCGTCGCGGGCTGCCACGAGACCTCGACATGGTGGTGGACCGCGTCGCCGACCACCTCGAAGCGGCCGGCATAGGCGACCATGTGGCGGTGCTGCGCGGCGCGGTCGGCATCGTCGCGGATCGGCGGCGGGTCGCCGCGGGTCAGCAGCGCCATCATGTGGCCGTCCGGGGTGTAGGTGATGACGCCGCGCGGGGCGGGGCCGAACTGATCCTCGCGGCGGCCCGTCGCCACCTCCTCCCGCTGGCTCGAGACCAGGCGCCAGGTGCCGACCAGGCGTTCGCGGATGCGCTCGTCCATCCCTGTCCTCCCTACCCGGGCGCGGGGCGCCGCTGGCTCCAGCCGATCCAGAGGCCGGCGCAGACGATGACCGCCGCCCCCAGCCAGGTCATCGCATCCGGCCAGTCGCCGAACACCACCCACCCCACCGCGACCGAGCCCAGCAGCTGGAAGTACTGGAAGGGCGAGACGACATTGGCCGGCGCATAGCCCATCGCCCGCGCCACGCAGTAATGCCCGGTCGCGCCGAGGATGCCGAGGCTGGCGAACAGCGCCACGTCGAACCACGAATCCGGCGTCGTCCAGACGAAGGGCAGCACCGCGAACATCAGCACGCCGCCGACGGCGGAGCTGTAGAGCGCCGAGGTCTCCGGCATGTCCACCGCCGCGATCTTCCGCGTCAGGATCTGGTAGACGCCGTAGCAGGTGGCGCTCGCCAGCACGAGCAGCGAGGCCGGCTGGAACACCGCCGTGCCCGGCCGGATCACGATCAGCACGCCGAGGAAGCCGACGCAGAGGGCCAGGATGCGCCCCGGCGTCGTGCGCTCGCGCAGCATCGGCCAGGCCAGCAGCGCCACGATCAGCGGCGCCGTCTGGCTGATCGACGCCGCCTTGGCCAGCGGGATGTGCACGATCGCCAGGAAGAAGCAGAGGTTCGAGGCGAACAGCATCGCCGAGCGCGCGAACTGGATCCCCGGCCGGCGCGTCCGCAGCACCGCGACGCCCTGCCGCGGCAGGAACACGGCCAGCAGGAACAGGATATGCCCGAAGGCCCGCGCCCAGGAGATCTGCAGCGAGCTGTATTCCGCGCCGAGCGTCTTCGCCGCGGCGTTCATGATCGGGAAGATCGTTCCGGCGAACAGGATGAAGAGGATGCCGAGGAGGATGCGCTGCGGCGGCGGCGCCCAGGGCCGGGCGGAGGGATCTGGCACGGGCGGCACGATGCGGCGCGGGCCCCTCGCTGGCAACCCGGCCGGGCCTTGGCCGCGGGGGCGCGGCCGGGGCATCCTGGCGCGGCCACGCCCTGGGAACCCCCGCGCCATGCCCGATCCCGCCGCCGCCGCCGATCGCCTGGAATTCGGCTGGTACCTGCCGACCAGCGGCGACAACACCAGCTATGGCGACCCGGCCGGGCGCATCCCGCCCTCGGCCGCGCTGTTCGACCGGGTGGTGATGGCGGCCGAGGCGGCCGGCTTCGAGTATTTCCTGGTGCCCGTCGCCGCGCCCTGCTGGGAGGCCTTCATCTCCTCGGCCATGGCGGTGGCCAAGACGCGGCGCATCAAGGCCCTCGTCGCCGCGCGGCCGGGCTACATCAACCCGGTGCTGCTGGCGCGCATGATCGGCACCTTCGACCAACTCTCCGGCGGGCGCATCGCCATCAACCTCATCGCCGGCCAGTCGGACGAGGAGGCGCGGGGCGAGGGCGTGACCATGCCCACCGAGGGTCGCTACGCGCTGATGGAGGAGGAGGTGCGGATCCTGAAGACCCTCTGGTCCACCGAGGGGCCGGCGGATTTCCAGGGGCGCTTCCACACCCTCTCGGGGGTCAACCTGGCGCCGAAGCCGAGCCAGGTGCCCTGGCCGCGCTTCTATCTCGGCGGCGGGTCGGAGGCGGCCTGGGCGATCTCCGCCGAGCATGCCGACATCCACCTGTTCTGGGGCGACACGCCGGAGCGCATCGCCGAGACCATGGGCCGGATCCGGGCGCTGGCCGCGCGGCACGGGCGGGAAGGGCGGCTCGGCTTCGGCATGCGCCTGCAGATCCTCTGCCGCGAGACGGAGGCCGAGGCCTGGGACGCGGCGCATGAGCTGGTCCGCGGCGTGACCGAGGCGCAGACGGCGGCCATCCGGCGCTACACGGCGAGCTCGGCCGCGAACCGCCGGGTGCAGGCGCTGGCCGAGACGCATGGCGACCTGATCGCGCCGCATCTCTGGACCGGGCTGACCCGGGCGCGGCCG
This sequence comes from uncultured Acetobacteraceae bacterium, assembly GCA_964564645.1. Lineage (GTDB taxonomy): Bacteria > Pseudomonadota > Alphaproteobacteria > Acetobacterales > Acetobacteraceae > CAZMCV01. The sequence continues at coordinate 3,513 of CAZMCV010000159.1, read as the reverse complement.
GGGGCGGGGATCGTGGTGGTGGGCAACCCGGCGCAGTGCGCGGCGACCCTGCAGCGCTTCATCGATATCGGCTGCACCAGCTTCTGCCTCTCGGGCTACCTGCATGACGAGGAGGCGACGCGCTTCGCGCGGTGGGTGCGGCCGATCCTGGCGGAGCGGAACGGGGGGCGGATGCTGGCGGCTTAGGTCGGGGGGGAGGGCTGCGCCCTCCACCCACCGGAGGCCGACCGGCCTCTGGACACCCGCATCCGGGGCGGGCGGGCGCCGCCCGGCGATCCCGCGCTTGGGCGCTCGCCCGCTTCCCGCCCCCGCCTTTCCGCTTGACACGCCCCGCCCCCGCCGCCACAAGCGCCCGCTCTCACTCCGGGACGCGGGAGGCGCCGGGGCCATCATGCGTGGCCCGCGGCGTCGCATGCACCGCGCCACCCTGACAGCAGGGACAGGACAGGCACCAGGTCATGGCGAAGAAGATCACCGGCTACATCAAGCTGCAGATCCCGGCCGGGAAGGCGAACCCCTCGCCGCCCGTCGGGCCCGCGCTCGGCCAGCGCGGCCTGAACATCATGCAGTTCGTCAAGGAGTTCAACGCGGCGACCCAGCAGATGGAGCCGGGGACGCCGACGCCGGTGGTGATCACCGCCTATTCCGACCGCTCCTTCTCCTTCGTCACCAAGACGCCGCCGAACACCTATTTCCTGCTCAAGGCCGCCAAGATCGAGAAGGGCAGCACGACGCCGGGCAAGGGCGGGTCCGTGGGCCGGGTGACGAAGACCCAGCTGCGCGAGATCGCGGCGACCAAGATGAAGGACATGAACGCCAACGACGTCGAGGCGGCCGTGCGCATGCTCGTCGGCTCCGCCCGCTCGATGGGCATGACGGTGGTGGAGGGCTGATCCGATGGCCAAGCAGGGCAAGCGCCTCCGCGCGATCTATGAGGGTTTCGACCGCGAGAAGGTCGTCGGGCTCGACGAGGCGATCCGCCTGGTCAAGGCCAATGCGAAGGCGAAATTCGACGAGACGGTCGAGATCTCGATGAATCTCGGCATCGACCCGCGCCATGCCGACCAGATGGTGCGCGGCGTCGTCGGCCTGCCGAACGGCACCGGCAAGACGGTGCGGGTCGGCGTCTTCGCCCGCGGCGCGAAGGCCGAGGAAGCGCTGGCGGCCGGCGCCGACGTGGTCGGCGCCGATGACCTCGCCGCGGCCATCCAGGAAGGCAAGATCGAGTTCGACCGCTGCATCGCGACCCCGGACATGATGGGCCTGGTCGGGCGGCTGGGTAAGATCCTCGGGCCGCGCGGCCTGATGCCGAACCCCCGCCTCGGCACCGTCACGATGGACGTGAAGGGCGCGGTGACGGCGGCCAAGGCCGGCCAGGTGGAGTTCCGCGCCGAGAAGGCCGGCATCGTGCATGCCGGCATCGGCAAGGCCTCCTTCGAGGAGGCCCGGCTGCTCGAGAATGCGCGCGCCTTCGTGGACGCGATCCAGCGCGCCAAGCCCACCGGGGCGAAGGGCACCTATGTGAAGAAGGTCTCGCTCACCTCCTCCATGGGGCCTGGCGTGAAGGTGGACATCGCCTCGCTGTCCGGCGGGGCGTGACGGAATACGCCCGCCGGACAGGCGGGCGGGCAGGGGCGGGCCTTCCGGGCCCGTCCCGACCTGTCGGAGACCGCGCGCGCCCCTGACGGGGGCTTGATGGGGCCCGGGGCCCCGCAAGCGGTAGATGGGATGCCCAAGGATCCGCCCGGCCCGGGGTTCGCCCCGGGAATCCGGTGCGTGTGGCTTGGCGTTCACCACTCCTTCAGGCGAACCATGGGGTGCCCGCGCGGTCGCGTGCGTAGGGCCTGCGGTGCGCCCCCGCGTGAATGGCCTGTGCCCCGGACGGGGCGCGGGCCGCAGAAGACGGAGACGGACCGCCTTGAACCGTACGGAAAAGGCCGCGTTCATCACCGCCCTCGGCGCGGTGTTCGCCGACACCTCCTTCGTGCTCGTCGCCCAGAACAAGGGCCTGACGGTCGCGGATGTGAGCGATCTGCGACGCCGCATGCGGGCGGCGGGGGCGACCTACAAGGTCGCCAAGAACCGCCTGGCGCTGCGGGCGCTCGAGGGCACGCGTTTCCAGGGCATCCAGCCGCTGCTCAGGGGCCCGACGGCCCTCGCCTGGTCGACCGACCCGGTGGCGGTGGCGAAGACCGCCGTGGAATTCGCCAGGGGCAACGAGAAATTCGCCATCCTGGGTGGTGCCCTGGGCGCGCAGACCCTGAACCCCGATGGGGTGAAGGCGCTGGCCGAGCTGCCGAGCATCGAGGTGCTGCGGGCGCAGATCCTCGGGCTGCTGCAGACCCCGGCCACGCGCCTGGCGGCCGTGCTGCAGGCGCCGGGTGCGCAGCTCGCCCGGGTGTTCAGCGCCTATGCAAAGAAGGACGAGACGGCCGAGGCGGCCTGAGCCGCCTCAGGCCCCCCCCCGGGGGGCAGCTCCCGGCAGGTGATGCCGGGGCGGCAGCCCTCCGCAGGTGTTGCAAACGCAAAGCCAAGCCACTAGATCGAAGGATACGCGAACATGGCCGATCTTGATTCCCTGGTCCAGCAGCTCTCCAGCCTGACGGTGCTGGAGGCCGCCGAGCTTTCGAAGAAGCTCGAAGAGGCGTGGGGCGTCTCCGCCGCCGCCCCGGTGGCGGTGGCCGCCGCCCCGGCCGCCGGCGGCGGTGCCGCGGCGGCCGCCCCGGTTGAGGAGAAGACGGAGTTCACCGTCATCCTGGCCAAGGCGGGCGACAAGAAGATCAACGTGATCAAGGAGATCCGCACCATCACCGGTCTCGGCCTCAAGGAGGCGAAGGACCTGGTCGAGGGCGCTCCGAAGACCGTCAAGGAAGCTGTCAGCAAGGACGAGGCGGAGAAGATCCGCAAGGTCCTCGAGGAGAACGGCGCCGCTGTCGAGATCAAGTAGCGCTGCGGCGCCGCCCACCGCCTCGCCGGGCCACCCCGGCGGGGAGGGTGTGGCCGACACGGTTTGAGATGGCACGGGCGGGGACCCTTCGGGTCGCCGCCCGTCTCGGCGTTTCTGGGCGCCCCTTGCGGTGCGCGGGCTACCCCTGACCCCGCCGGGGCCAGGGGCGGCGTGAAGCAGGATGTTGGGGCCAGGCCATCCGAGGTCAGGCCGGAAGGGATACGGGACAGGCATGAACGCTATCACGAAGTCGTTCACCGGGCGCAAGCGGATCCGCAAGAGCTTCGGGCGTCTGCCCGAGGTGGCGCCGATGCCGAACCTCATCGACGTGCAGCGCGCCTCCTACGAGGCCTTCCTGCAGATGGAGGTTCACCCCGACAGCCGGACCCCGACCGGCCTGCAGGAGGTGTTCAAGGGCGTCTTCCCGATCGACGATTTCGCCGGCCGCGGGCGGCTGGAGTTCGTGCAGTACGAGCTCGAGGAGCCGAAATACGACGTCGAGGAATGCATCCAGCGCGGCCTGACCTTCGCCGCGCCGCTGAAGGTGCGCCTGCGCCTGATCGTCT
>CAZMCV010000158.1:0-8940 GCA_964564645.1 uncultured Acetobacteraceae bacterium | reverse complement strand
CCCGGCGCGGCGGCGCAGGCCGCCAGCGCCGGCAGCAGCAGCGCGAGGCAGCGCCCCTTCCCCGCGCGGGCGGGCGGGCGGCGCGCCATGCCGCTCAGCGCCCGGCGCGCGACGCGGCGCCGAAGCGCCGGTCGAACCAGTCGTCGAGCATCGCCTGCTCGTAGCGCAGCGGCCCGGTGGCGAGGAAGGCCTGGCTCCGCCGCAGATAGGTGCGGTCCGTCACCTCCTCCTCGCCATGGAGCGGCGCCGCGCCCGGCGCTTCCAGCGTCGTGCGCAGGCGGATGCGCGGCCAGGTCGCCGGGGTGGCCAGCCGCGGGCGGTGCGAGGCCGAGGCCCAGGGGTCGGGCATGCCCGCGAGATCGACATCGAGGATCTCGATGCGGAGGACCTGCCCGGGCGGCAGAAGCTGGCCGAGCCGTTCCAGATGCCGGCGCAGGGCGGCGAGCGCCGGCGACCGCGCGGAGGCGGGGCGGACGCCGTCGAGGCTCGCATCCGTGAAGGCCTCGGGGTGGAGAAAGGTGACCACCGCCTCGGCCCTTCCCGGGCTCGCCTGCGTGGTCGCCAGCGCCAGGGCGCCGAGGATCGACAGCCAGGTCCTGCGCAACGCTGCCTCCTTGCCTGTCCCCGCCGGATCGGGGGGGCGCCGGGCGCGGGGGTGCGCCGGTCTGCCCGGCGGTTTCCTTACGCGCTGTTTCGCCGTGTTGCAATTCAGTCGCATTTGCTCTCAATCCATCGAGGATCGCCGCGCCGGCCCGCGGGTGGCCTTGGCGGCATCCCCGGCCATGATGCAATTGCGCCTCATTCTCATTTACCGGGGGAGCAGCATGACCAGATCCAGGAGCCTGTTGGCCATCTCGCCTGCGGCGTTCGGGGCGAGCCTTGCGGTGGCGATGGCCGGCGGGGGGGCCTCCGTCGCGCTCGCCCAGGGGAGCGCCGCGACCGAGGCGCCGGCGGCCGGCGCCGTCGCGCTGCCGACCATCGATGTCGGCGGCACCGCGCCGGCCAGCCCGACCAACCCGCTGCGCGCCCAGACCGGTCTCGGCCGCCTGCCCGGGCCGGTGCAGGACATCCCGCAGAGCGTCGCCGTCATCCCGCGGGAGGTGCTGCAGCAGCAGAACGCGACGACGCTCGAGCAGGCGCTGCGCAACGTGCCCGGCATCACCTCGACCGTCGGCGAGGGCGGCGGCGGGGTCAATGGCGACCAGCTTCGCATCCGCGGCTTCAACGCCCAGAACGACATCTACCAGGACGGGCTGAAGGATTTCGGCGCCTATACGCGCGACAGCTTCACCTATGAGGACGTCGCGGTCTATCTCGGCCCGAGCGGCATCACCTTCGGCGCGGGCTCGGTCGGCGGGGCGGTGAACATCAACAGCCGCATGCCCTTCCTCGGCAGCCTCTATTCCGGCGACGTGTCGATGGGCAGCGGCACCTATTTCCGCGCGACCGCGGACGCGAACTACCAGATCGGCCCGTCCTCCGCCGTCCGCCTCAACCTCATGGGCCAGACGCGCAACAACATCATCGAGCGCGACTTCCAGGAAGGCGCCCGCTGGGGCATCGCGCCCTCGATCGCCTTCGGCCTGGGCACCGACTTCACCTTCAACGTGCAGTACGTGCACTACCAGTACGACCAGACCACCGACACCGGCGTCCCGATCCTCACGCGCCCCGGCACGACCGAGGGGGTGATCCCGACGGAGGCCGGGCTGCGCCGCGCCAATTGGTACGGTGCCTCGAATGACCGCGACCGCGTCTCGCTCGACCGCGTGACCGCGCGCGCGCAGTGGAAGGCGAATGACTGGCTCACCCTCTACAACGACACCCGCGCCTCCTTCCTCAACCGCGACTTCGCCTATTCGATCATCAGCTGCGACGCGACCTGCACGAACAATTTCTTCAACCGGCCGGGCGCGGCGGCGAACTACACGGTCAGCGGCGCCAGCGGCCCATACTCGCAATACACGATGGGCCTGCAGAACATCACCACCGCCGTCGCCCGCTTCAACACCTGGTCGCTGCGGCACGAGATGACCATGGGCATCGACGCCTGGTACGAGAGCACCGATCGCGGCAACTACCAGTACAGCCCGTCGCGGCCCGGCGGCAATCTGTGGCAGCCCGACCAGCAGTACACGAGCTTCGCGACCATCCCCTCGACCGCCACGAACGCGACCCGCAAGATCGACACCACGACCTTCGCCTTCTTCGCCAGCGACCGGATCTGGCTGGTCCCCGAGCTGTCGATCCTGGCGGGTGTCCGCTGGAGCCGCTACCAGACCGACTACACCGCCTACGGGCCCGGCCAGCCTGTCACCGATCTCAGCGCCAACACCACCACCGTCGATCCCCGCGCCGCGCTGATCTGGGAGCCGACGCCGCTGCAGACCTACTACTTCTCCTACGCCACCTCCTCCTCCCCGCCCGGCAACAATTTCGCGGTGCTGCCCGGCCAGGCGAGCTTCAACAACACCCAGCTCGACCCCGAGACGAACGTCATCTACGAGATCGGCGGCAAGTGGAGCGTGCTCGAGCAGCGGCTCGGCCTGACCGCCTCGCTCTTCCGGATCGAGAAGAACAACGCGCGCTCGACCGACCCGCTGACCGGCACCACCATCGCCACCGGCGACGTGCAGCGCAACCAGGGGCTCGAGCTCGGCGCGGTCGGCCGCATCACGCCGCCCTGGCTGATGAGCGCGCGCTACACGCTGATGGACAGCGAGATCACCGAGGCGGGGACCACCGCCGCCTCCGGCAATGTCGGCAACCGGGTGCAGTACGTGCCGAAGAACGCCCTCGCGGTGTGGACCACCTACGACTTCTTCCCCGGCGAGGACTACAATTTCACCATCGGCGGCGGCGTGACCTGGCGCAGCCCGGTCTACCTCAACAACACCAACACGACGGAGGCACCGGCGAACCTGTCCTTCGACGCCATGGTGTCGCACACCTTCGCGCGCAACTTCCGCGCCCAGTTCAACGTCTACAACATCGGCAACGCGCTGAACTACGACACGCTGTTCACCAACCGCATCGTGCCATCGCCGGGACGGACCTTCGTGTTCTCCCTCGCGGGCACCTTCTGAGCCGCGGGGGGCGCGGGCCGGGGCGCCGGTCCGCGCCACCCGCCCTTGATCGGCCCGCCTGCATCGTCCAAGGCCCGGCCACCGGGGCCGGACCTCCGGGCCGGGCGGGCGGCGGCACGACACCGCCGCCAAGCACAGGAAAGCCGCGCCATGCTCGTGCACATCCCCGAGGTGCTCACCCGCCAGGAGGTCGAGACCTGCCGCCGCATCCTCGGCGCCGCCGCCTGGGTGGACGGCAAGGTGACCGCCGGCGCGCAATCGGCGCAGGCCAAGCACAACCTCCAGGTCCCCGAGAATTCGGCCGAGGGGAAGCAGCTCGGCGAGCTGATCCTGCACGCGCTGGCGCGCAGCCCGATGTTCGGCTCGGCGGTGCTGCCGCTGCGCGTCTTCCCGCCGCTGTTCAACCGCTACGACGTGGGCATGACCTTCCACGCCCATGTGGACAACGCGATCCGCGCGACCGCCGGCGGCGCGCGCATCCGCACCGATGTCTCGACCACCCTCTTCCTCTCCGCCCCCGAGGAATACGATGGCGGCGAGCTGGTGATCGAGGACACCTACGGCACGCAGGCGGTGAAGCTGCCCGCCGGCGACCTCGTCGCCTATCCGGCCACCAGCCTGCACCGGGTGAACCCGGTGACGCGCGGCAGCCGCTGGGCGTCGTTCTTCTGGACCCAGTCCATGGTGAAGGATGACAGCAGGCGCCGCCTGCTGTTCGAGATGGACATGGCGATCATCCAGCTCCGCCAGTCCCTGCCGGACGACCATCCGGGCGTGCTCGGCATCACCGCCACCTATCACAACCTCATGCGGCAATGGTGCGAGCTGTAGCCGCGCCTCAGTAGACGTCACGCCGGTAGCGCCCCGCGGCGGCGAGGTCGTCGAGCGCGGCGCGGCCGATGATCGCCGCCAGCGCGGCGTCGACGCCGGGGGCCATGCCGCGCAGGCTGCCGCAGACCAGGATGGTCGCGCCCCCGGCGATCCAGCCGCGCAGCTCCGCCCCCGCCCCCGCCAGCAGGTCCTGCACGTAGCGCGGCCCCCCCGCATCGCGCGAGAAGGCGAGGTCGAGCCGCGCCAGCAGCCCCTCCGCCCGCCAGCGCACGATCTCCTCGCCGCAGAGCAGGTCGCCGGCGCGGCTCCGCTCGCCGAAGAGCAGCCAGTTGCGGCGCTGCCCGGCCTGCCGCCGCGCGCGCAGATGGGCGCGCAGCCCGGCGATCCCGGTGCCGTTGCCGATCAGCACCAGGGGCCGCCCATCCCCGGGCGCATGGAAGCCGGGATTGCGCCGCGGCCGCAGCGCGATCGTCGCGCCGAGCGGCGCATGCGCGGTCAGCCAGCCCGAGCCGAGGCCGAGCCCGCCATCCGGTCGCCGCACCTGCCGCACGATCAGCTCGAGCCGCCCATCCTCCGGCACCGAGGCGATCGAGTAGTCGCGCCCCGGCAGCCGCTCCAGCCGCGCCAGCACCGCCGCGGCGCCGAGCCCGGCGAGCGGCGCCGGGTCGGCCGGCAGGCGCCGCGCCGCCAGCGCCTCCGCCAGCGTCGCCCCGGCGGCATCCTCGATGCGTGTCGAAGGCGCCAGCGCCAGCCGCGCCGCGAAATCCCGCACGCGATCCGGCGGGTTGCGCGGCGCGAGCACGGCGATGTCGCCCGCCCGCCAGGACGCCGCCTGGCCCGTCGCGGGCTCGAAGGCCAGCAGGAAGGCGGGTGGCCCGAGCCCGGCGGGGTTCAGCACGCGGCGCTCGACCAGCCGCCAGGGCGAGGCGGGCCCGTCGCGGGCGACCTCCGCATCCGCGTCGGCGCCGCCGAGGGCCCGCAGCTCGTGCCGCCAGAGGCCGAGCGCCGCCTCCGCCCCGTCATCCACCTCGACCCGCGGAAACAGCGGCGTCGCGCCCTGCGCCCGCAGCCAGGCATCGAGGCGCCGGCCGAAGGCGCAGTACTGCGCGTAGCTGCGGTCGCCGAGCGCCAGCAGCCCGTATTCCAGCCGCGCCAGCTCCTCGGCCGGCCCGACCATGACCCGCCGCACGAAGCGCGAAGCGGTGTCCGGCGCATCGCCCTCGCCGGTGGTGCTCACCACGAACAGCACGCGCCCCGCCGCCGCCAGCGCCGCCGCGTCCAGCGCATCGAGCCGCACGGTGCGCGCGCCGGCGCCGAGGGCCTCCGCGGTGCGCTGCGCCAGCGTCTCGGCGAAGCCGGTCTGGCTGGCATGGGCGACGAGGATCGCGCCGGGCGTCGCGCCCGCCGCGCCGGCGCGCCGCCGCCAGGCCTGCCAGGCGAAGGGCGCGCAGAAGCCGAGATAGCCGACCACCACCGCGGCGGCGCCCAGCAGGCGCGTCGTCTCCGGCGACACGCGGTCAGGCCACCCGGAGACGCCGAGCCGAAGGCACGCCCGGCGCGATCATCGGACCGTTCCCTCCAGCATCGGGGATGTCCTGCATGCCGTCCCCCACTCTCAGTCCAGCATCGCAAGCAGCGCCGGGGAGAGATGCTCGTCGTATCCCCCGCCCTCGCGGCGCAGCACGAACAGCGCGGCGATGCCGTGGCGGCCCGCATGCGCCGCGCCGGCCTCCGGCCCGAGCACCGAGAGCGCCGTCGCCAGCGCGTCGGCCGCCATGCAGCGCGGATGCAGCACCGTCACCGCGGCGAGGCGATCGGGGATCGGCCAGCCGGTGCGCGGGTCCATGGTGTGGCTGAGGATCCGCCCGCCATGGCGGAAGCCGCGCCGGTAATCCCCCGAGGTGGCGATCGCCATCCCGTGCAGCGCGACGATGTCGCGCGGCGCTGCCCCGTCCGGCCGCTCCAGCCCGACCCACCAGGGCGTGCCATCCGGCTTCACCCCCCGCCCGCGCAGCTCCCCACCGATCTCGACGAGGTAGGAGCCGACGCCCACCGCCTCCAGCCCCTCCGCGACGAGATCGACCGCATGCCCCTTGGCGATGCCGCAGAGGTCGAGCCGGAGCCCGCCCGGCTGCACCAGGCGTCCCGTGGCCGCGTCGAACACCAGGCGCCGCCAGTCGCAGGATCCCCGCGCGCCGTCGATGCGCGCGGCCTGCGGCGGGCCCGCATCGGTGACCGGCACGGCCCCGAAGCCCCACAGCTCGACCAGCTCGCCGATGGTCGGGTCGAAGGCGCCGCCGGTCGCCTCGGCCAGGGCCAGGGCAGCGGCCAGCACGCGGCGGAACCCGTCCGGCAGCACCAGGGACCCGCCCGCCGGCAGGCGGTTGAAGCGGGCGAGGTCGGACTCCGCCCGCCACGGGCTCATCTCCGCATCCACCCGCTCGAGAAGCGCCTCGATGCCGCCGCGCAGCCGCTCCGGCGCGGGCTCCGCGGCGTAGCGGACGCTCCATCGCGTCCCCATGGTCGCGCCGCCGAGGCTCCGCACCGGCACGCCGCGGGGCGGGTCCGGCGGCGCGAGCCCGGTCGGGATCAGGACGCGGTCGGCGCGCATCGACGGATCAGGGCAGCACTTCGAGCGTCGCCGCGTAGCTGGCATTGCGCGCGACGCCCGGCAGCCCGGAATTCTGGTCCCGCACCGAGGCGCTGACCCAGTACATGCCGGCCGGCCCCCAGGTGATCTCGAAGCCGCCATCCGCGGCGGTCGTGACCTTGGTCTCGCCGAGCTGGTCGCGGTAGCGGTTGCCGCCCGGCACCACCGCGACGTCGACGCCGCCCGCCGGCTTGCCGTCCAGCAGCAGCCGGAACCGCGCCGGCTCGCCCGCGGCGAGGTCGTTCGGATGGGTGATCGGCACCATCTCCAGCCCCTCGTTCAGCGGCCGGAGCACGCTGTCGGTCGGCTTGCCGCGGGTGACGAAGCTCTCGACCCGGCGCTGCCCGAGGGTGACACGCAGGCCGTCGGCTCCGGCCGGGACCTCGCGCGCGAAGGCCTCCCGCGTGCCGCGCCAGCGCCGGGTCTGCCCGGCCTCGCGCCACTGGGCGGAGAGCGTCTCGGCGGCGACGGCGATGCGGTAGGTGCCCGGGGCGACCAGGCGCACATCGAAGGTGCTGCGATAGCGCCCGCGCGCGGGGTTCTCCGCCTTCGCGGTCGATCCGTCCGGCGCCATGATGGTCAACCCGTCGAGCGGCATCGGGAAATGCTCGAAGTAGAACAGGTCGTTGGAGACCGCGGCATCGACCGTGACCCACGGGTCCTCGCCCGACAGCACGGTGGCCGAGGGCAGCAGCCAGGACCGGTGCGCCTCCGCCGCGCCGATGGGCAGGGCGAGCGCGGCGGCGAGCACCAGCCGCCCGAGCGAATTCCTCTTCATGCGCGTCTCCTCGATGTCACGGCGTGATCCGCAGGGTGATGGCGCCGAGCTCGTGGCTGCCCTGCGCGGCGCCCGATTGCGGCTGGGCGGCGGGCGGCCACTGGAAGGGCAGGCGCAGCAGCTCGCGCCCGCCGACCTCGCGCGCCGCCTCGACGACCAAATTGTAGCTGCCGGGCGGAAGCCCCGAGAGCGGCCCCTTCGCCGCGTCGAGCCGCAAGGTGTGCCGCCCCGGCGCGCGGGTCGCGCCGCTGACGCCATCGAGCGGCATCTGCAGCTCGCGCCCGCTTCGACGCCACCAGCTCCGCATGTCCTTCAGCCATTTCTCGCCCTCGCGGTTGGGCTTCGCCTGCTCGTACCAGACGGCGAGGTTGGCGACGGCCTTCTGGTCCGGCTGCTCGACCCAGACCGCCACATAGGGGCGGTGGTATTCGGCGACGCCGAGCTTCGGGATCTCGAGCGTCACGCTCATCTCGGGCGCGGCGGAGGCGGCCGGCGCGACGGCCAGTCCGAGCAGCGCGAGGGAGGACAGGGCGGTTCGCATCATGGGTTCCGGTCAGTGGAGGAAGAGGATCGCCAGCAGCAGCGGCAGGACGAGGCCGAGCCCGACCAGCGGCCAGGTCGCCGGCCGGGCGCGCGCATGCAGGTGCAGCAGGGTCAGGCCGGTCAGGCAGAAGACCATGCAGGCCACGGCGAAGACGTCGATGAACCAGCGCCAGGCCGTGCCGGCGTGCCGGCCCTTGTGGAGGTCGTTGAGGTAGGAGATCCAGCCGCGCGTCGTGACCTCATGCGTGGCGCGCCCCGTCTCGCGCTCGATGGTCAGCCAGGCATCGCCGCCCGGGCGGGGCAGCGGCAGGTGGATCTCCTCGGGCGACCATTCCGCCTCGCGCCCCTGCGTGCGGATGCCGAAGGCCTCGCCGATCCAGGCGCCGAGCGCGGGCGGGATCGGGCGCTTCTCCTCGGCGGCCACGGCCGGCAGCGCGGCGAGCAGCGCGGGCGGGATCGTCGCGGTCCGCGTCACGGTCCGCGGCGCGGCCTCGATCGCGCCGGCATGGTTCAGCGTGATGCCGGTCGCGGCGAAGAGCAGCATGCCGACCAGCGAGACGGCGGCGCTGATCCAGTGCCAGCGATGCAGCTGCTTCAGCCAGAAGCCGCGGCGCGCCGATGGGATGGCGGCGGCGCGCGGCATGTCCGCCGCCGGCACCGGTGCGATCCGCGAGGTCACCGCCGCGCGCATCAGCGGAGCTTGAACCGGACGGGCACGATCAGCTCGATCGGGTCGCCCGGCATCTCGCGCGGCGGCGGCGGCAGGGGCGAGGCGCGGCGGACCATCTGCCCGACCGCGGCGTCGAGCTCCTGATCGCCGGAGCTGCGCTCGATCCGCCAGGAGGCGACGCTGCCGTCGCGGCGCATCGCGAAGCGCAGCAGCGCGACACCCTCCGCATGCCGGTGCCGGGCCGTGGCGGGATAGTCCTTGTGCCGCTCCAGCGCGGCCAGCAGGGCGCCGACATAGCTCGAGGGCGGCCGCGCCGGGGCGGCGGCCGGCGCCGCGGCCGGGGCCGGTGGGGCGGCGGAAGGCGCGTCCGCCGGGGCGGCCG
>CAZMCV010000157.1:0-9027 GCA_964564645.1 uncultured Acetobacteraceae bacterium | reverse complement strand
ACCGGGCCGTGGCGCGACCATGGCGGGCTCGACATGATGGCGCAGGGCATGTCGGGGCTGATCGCCGGCAACGGCCCGCCCGACGGAGAGCCCTACCGCCTGCCGATCGCCGTCACCGACGTCACCGCCGGCATGTTCGCCGCGATCGCGGTGCTGGCCGCGCTGCAGGCGCGCGAGCGGACGGGGCAGGGCCAGCGCATCGACCAGTCGCTGTTCGAGGCGGGCCTCTCGCTCGGCGTCTACGAGGCGGCGCATGTGCTGTCGCTGGGCACGCGGCCGCAGCGGCTCGGCCAGCTGCACCGCGGCTCCTCGCCCTATCGCGTGTTCCGCACGAAGGATGGCTGGATCACCCTCGGCGCGTCGAAGGAGAAATTCTGGCGCGCGCTCTGCGGCATCATCGGGCGCGAGGAGCTCGCCGCCGATCCGCGCTTCGCCAGCAATGCCGAGCGCGTGAGGCACAACGACCTGCTCGTCCCGATCATCCAGGAGGCGCTGGCGCGGCAGGACAGCGCGCATTGGCTGGCGGCCTTCGGGGCGGCTGGCATCCCCTCCGAGCCGGTGCTGTCCTACGATGAGGCGCTGGCGCATCCGCAGGCCGAGGCCCGCGCGGTGGTCGCCGGAATCGCGGATCCGGAGCGCGGCCCGGTCCGCACCCTTGCCCCGCCGGTGCGGCTGGACGGCACGCCGGCGCGGCTGCGCCGCCGCGCGCCCGATCTCGGCGAGCACGGGGCGGAGATCCGCGCCTGGCTCGACGCGCGCGACGGCGGAGGAAGCTGACCGGCCGCGCCGAACCCTGGCCCGCCATGGGCGCTTCCTTCCCGGACTCTCTTCCGGGAAGGACGCCGCATGCCACGCAAGGCCCTGGCCATCATCATCCCCATCCTCGTGGTGGTCGTCGCGCTCGCCTTCCTCGGCCCCTGGGGCGGGTTCTGGGCCACGACCGAGACGGGCCCGCGCGACACCGTCGGCATCGACCGGGCCGAGCCGGGCTACACGCCGAACACGTCGCGACCGCCCGCCACCAGCTCCCAGCCGCCCTCGCGGATCGACCCAGCGGCCGGCCAGGTCAACCCGGTGCCTTCCGGCACCAGGGCGCCGTCGCCGACCGATTGAACGGCGGCGGCCCGGCGCATCCGCCCCTCTCGCCGGCAACCGGCGGGTGGTAGGCTCGCGGCTGCGGCGAATCGCGGCGGCGCGGAGAGGCGGACGCGGGCATGGCCTTCGTGGTGGCGGTGGCGCAGCAGAAGGGCGGGGCGGGGAAATCCACCGTCGCGGCGAACCTCGCCGTGGCGCTCGCCGAGGCCAGCCGCGCGAAGGTGGCGCTGCTCGACACCGACCCGCAGGCCTCGCTCGCCCGCTGGCATGCCGAACGCGCGAAGCGGGCCGAGGCGGCGCCGCTGCATTTCGAGGCGCCCTCGGGCTGGCGCATCGGCGGCGCGCTCGACCGGCTGCGCGGCGGCTCGGATTTCGTCGTGCTCGACACGCCCCCGCATGCGGAGACGGATGCGCGCGTGGCGATCCGCGCGGCCGACCTCGTGCTGATGCCGCTGCAGCCCTCGCCCCTCGACCTCTGGGCGAGCGAGGCGACGCTGAAGCTGGCCGCGGAGGAGCGCCGGCCGGTCGCCGCCCTGCTCACCCGCGTCCCGCCACAGGGCCGGCTGAAGGAGATCATCGCCGCCGCCCTCGCGGGCCGGGGCGTGGCGCTGATCGGCCCCTCGCTCGGCAACCGCACGGGCTTCGCGCTGGCCTTCCTGGATGGCCTCGGCGTGACCGAGCACGCGCCGCGCACGGCGGCCGCGACGGAGGTGCGCGCGCTCGCCGGGGCGGTCCGCGCCTGGGCGGAATCCCGCCCGACCCGCCGCCCCTGATCCGACCGGCCGGGGGCGGCGGCCGCGGCGCGGCACGGCCCTCGCCTGTGACGCATGGCACGGCGCCGCGCCCGGCGGGCGTGTTCCCTGCGGCCTTGGCCGGCCGCCCGCACGGCCCCGGCCACCGGCGCGGCGGCCAGGCCGATGGACAGGATGCGTCAACTCGTCACGATCAGTCTGGGGCCGGGGCTGCCCATCGTGGCCGCCGCCGCCCCGGGGGCGCATCGGCGGGGGGCGGACCGGGACGCGGCGCGTTCCGGGCAGGCAGGCCGCGCCGCGGCCCCAAGGGAGTGCGGAAAAAGTCGCATGGCGGACAGGATGACAACGGCCGATCCCGGCGCGATCGAGATCAGCGAGGACGACTATCCGGAGATGGAGGCGGTGGCCGCCATCCAGCGCGGGCTGCACGCCTACAACCAGGAGATGGGCGGCCCCTATGACCGGGAGCCGGTGACGGTGCTGGCGCGCGACCCCTCGGGCGCGGTGCGCGGCGGGCTGCTCGGGCTGACCTACTGGAACTGGCTGTTCATCGACTGGCTGTGGCTGGCGCCCGACACGCGCGGCCAGGGCCTCGGCAGCCAGCTGCTGGAACGTGCGGAGGACATCGCCCGCGGCCGCGGCTGCACCGACGCCTACACCGACACCTTCAGCTTCCAGGCGCCGGGCTTCTGGACGCGGCACGGCTATGTCGAGTTCGGGCGGCTGGACGGCATGCCGCCCGGGCATGCGAGGATATGGTTCAGGAAGACCTTCTGAGGGGGCAGAGACCATGCGCGCCGCCATCGTCACGACCGAGGGCCTGCGGCTGGAGGAGGTCGCGGAGCCTCGCCCGAAGCCCAACGAGGTGCTGGTGCGGGTGCGCGCGGCGGGGCTGAACCGCGCCGATCTCGGCATCGCGTCGGGCCAGGCGCATGGCCGGATCGGCGGCCCCGGCACCATCCCGGGGCTCGAATTCGCCGGCGAGGTGGTCGAGGTCGGCGCCGAGGTGCCGGATTCGCTGCGGCCGGGGATGCGGGTGATGTGCAGCGGCGCCGCCGGCTACGCCGAATACGCCGTCGCCGATTGGGGCCGCGCCTCGCCGCTGCCGGATGCGAACATGGGCTGGGAGCAGGCGGCGACGCTGCCGGTCGCGCTGCAGACCATGCATGACGCGGTGGTGACCAACGGCGCGCTCCGCCCGGGGCAGAGCGTGCTGATCCAGGGCGCCTCCTCGGGCGTCGGGCTGATGGGGATGCGGATCGCGAAGCGGATGGGCGCGGCGCAGGTGCTCGGCAGCTCGACCGATGCGGGGCGCCGCGCGCGGCTGGCGGGGTTCGGCTGCGACGTCGCGGTGGACACCTCGGCGCCCGACTGGCCGGATCGCGTGCTGGAGGCGACCGGCGGGCGCGGCGTGGACCTGATCGTGGACCAGGTCTCGGGGTCGGTCGCCCATGGCAATCTGCGCTGCTGCGCGATCCTCGGGCGGATCGTCAATGTCGGGCGGCTGGGCGGGGCGAAGGCGGAGTTCGACTTCGACCTGCACGCGCTGCGGCGCATCACCTATGTCGGCGTCACCTTCCGCACCCGCAGCGTCGAGGAGGTGCGGGAGATCAACCGGCGGATGCGCGCGGATCTGTGGGCGGCGGTCGAGGCGGGGGAGCTGTCGCTGCCGATCGACAAGGTGTTCCCGCTGGCCGAGGTGGCGGAGGCGCTGGCCCACATGAAGGCGAACCGGCATTTCGGGAAGATCGTGCTGGCCTGCTGAGCTCAGCGCCGGATCCCCAGCGCCACCTCCCGCCGCCAGATGTAGAGCCCCGAGCCAACCAGCACCGCGATCCCGGCGAAATCCCACCCGTCGGGCAGCTCCGCCCAGACCAGCACGCCGATCAGCGTCGTCCAGAGGATGGCCGAATACTCGAAGGGGGCGAGCAGGGTCGGCTCGCCCCGCCGATAGGCCTCCGTCATCAGGATCTGCGCCAGCGCGGAGACCAGGCCGATCCCGCCCAGCAGCGCCCATTGCCAGGGCGCGGGCCAGACCCAGACCGGCACCACCATCGCGCCCGCGACCAGCGCGGAGCCGATCGCGAACCACAGCACGATCGCCGCATTGCTCTCCCCCGCCGCGCCCATGCGGCGGATGCTGAGCATCGCCACCGCCCAGCCCAGCGCGCCCGCCAGCACGAAGCCCATCGCGGGCAGGTCGGCACGGCCCCCCCCGAAGGGGTCGGTCATCAGCAGCACGCCGCCGAAGCCGGCCGCGACCGCGCTCGCCCGCCGCCAGCCGACGCGCTCCCCCAGGAACGCCACGGAGATCAGGGTCAGGAACAGCGGCATGGTGAAGCCGAGCGCCGTCACCGTCGCCAGCGGCAGGTGCACATACCCGTAGAAGGAGGCGAACATGCCGAGCAGCCCGCCCGCCAGCCGCATCGCATGCAGCCCCGGCCGCCCGGTGCGCAGCGCGCCGAGCCCCGCCCCCTGCGCCAGCAGCAGCGGCAGCAGGGCCGGGATCGCGAAGACGTTCCGGCAGAACACCACCTGGCTCAGCGGGATCGTCCCCGCCAGCAGCTTGGCGAAGGCGGCCGAGACGGTGAAGACCGCGGCCGCGCCGATGACGAGCAGCACGGCGCGGCGCCGGGCGCGCCGCAGCGCGGCGATGTCGGGATGTGGGCTCATGGACCTGGCGTGACGCGGACCACGCTAGCATGACGCCCGCCCCTCCGCTTGCCGTCTCTCCGCCCCCGCGTTCCGCGCATGCCTCCCATCGCCGCTGGCGCGCCGCTTTTCGTTGACCCGCCGGCGCCGCTTCGGGCACCAAGGCGCCGCGGGAGAGTTCGCCGCGGCCCCCGGGCCGAGGCGACGCCGAAGGAGCAACCGCCCCGGAAACTCTCAGGCCCAGCGACCGCAACCGTTCTTGAACTCTGAAAAGTGGAGCCGCCGCTCCCGCCGATGGTGTAAGTCGCCGCCCCATGCCGGGGCCGCGGTGAAACTCTCAGGCCAATGACAGAGGGGGCATGACCGGGACTCGCCACGCGGCGGGCCAGGGGTGTCTCATGTCCGAATCCCAGAGCATCGCCGTCATCGGCGCCGGCATCACCGGCGTGACCACCGCCTACAACCTCATCCGTCGCGGCCATCGCGTCACGCTCTTCGATCGCCAGCCCTATGCGGCGATGGAGACCTCCTTCGCGAATGGGGGCCAGCTCTCGGCCTCGAACGCCGAGGTCTGGAACAGCTGGGCGACGGTGATGAAGGGCCTGAAGTGGATGCTGACGCCCGGCGCGCCGCTGCTGGTGAACCCCACCCCCTCCTGGCACAAGCTGTCCTGGATGGCCGAGTTCGTCGCCGCGATCCCGCGCTACGAGGAGAACACCATCACCACCGCCCGCCTCGCCATCGAGGCGCGCCAGCACCTGCGGCGCATGGCGGCGGAGGAGGGCATCGACTTCGACGCCGAGCATCGCGGCATCCTGCATTTCTACAAGACGAAGGCGGAGTTCGACTCGGCCGCGCGGGTGACGGAGCTGCTGGCCCGGGGCGGGCTCGAGCGGCGCGCGGTGACGCCCGGGGAGATCCGCGCGATCGAGCCGGCGCTCAAGGCCGAGACCTATGGCGGCTTCTACACGCCATCCGACTTCACCGGCGACATCCACAAATTCACCACCGGCCTGGCCGCCGCCTGCGCGCGCCACGGCGTGGCCATGCGGCTGGCGACGGAGGTCGTCTCCACCACGGCCGACGCGGCCGGGGTCCAGGTCCTGTCCCGCTCGACCGAGCCCGGCGCGGCGACGGAGGAGGTCGCCGAGCGCTTCGACCAGGTCGTGGTCTGCGGCGGGGTGATGTCGCGCCGGCTCGGCCGCGACCTCGGCGACCGCATCAATGTCTATCCGGTGAAGGGCTACTCGATCACGGTCGCGCTGGCGGATCCGGCGGACCAGGCGGCGGCGCCCTGGGTCAGCCTGCTCGACGACCGTGCGAAGATCGTGACCAGCCGGCTCGGCGCCACGCGCTTCCGCGTCGCCGGCACCGCCGAGTTCAACGGCGACAACCGCGACATCCGCGCCGAGCGGATCGCGCCGCTCATCGCCTGGTGCCGCCGGCACTTCCCCGGCATGAGCACGCGCCAGGCGGTGCCCTGGGCCGGGCTGCGGCCGATGATGCCGGACATGATGCCGCGGGTGATGCGCGGGCGGAATCCGCGCGTCTTCTACAACACCGGGCATGGGCATCTCGGCTGGACGCTCTCGGCCGCGACGGCCGATGCGGTGGCGGCGCTGGTCAGCGCGCGGCCCAACGCGTGACGGGCGGGCGGTTCCTTGCCCGGTGGTTGTGGCGTAGGGTCCGGCCTGCATGAGCGACGCCCCTCCCCGGCCGGCCAAGGCCCCGCCCATCCCGGCCCATCCGGGCCTCGAGATCCGCGCCGACGACATCGTCTGGTCCGGGCGCTTCCCCCTCCAGCGGGTGCGCTTCACCTACCAGCGCTTCGACGGCACGCGCTCGGGCGAGCTGACCTGGGAGCTGTGGCGGCGGGGCCGGGGCGTCGCGATCCTGCCCTACGACCCGGCGGCCGATGCGGTCGCGCTGATCGAGCAATTCCGCCTGCCGGCGCTGGCGGCCGGCCTCGCCCCGGTGATGACGGAATGCCCGGCCGGGCTGCTCGAGATCGGCGAGGACCCGGACGAGGCGGCGCGGCGCGAATTGCAGGAGGAGACAGGCCTCCTGCCCGACCGGTTCGAGCCGATCGGGCGCTTCATGCTGATGCAGGGCGGCTGCGACGAGCTGATGTTCTACTACGCCGCGCGCGTGGTGCTGCCGGCGCCGGGCGAGGCCGCCACCTCCCACGGCCTGGCCGAGGAGCATGAGGACACGCGCGTGCTGATCCTGCCGGCGGAGGACGCCTTCGCCCTTCTCGACGCCAACCGGATCGAGAACGTGACCGCCGCCTGCTGCCTCTGGTGGCTGCGCCACCACCGCGCGCGGCTGCGGCACGATTGGGCCGGGTGAGGCTTGCCGCCCCCCGCCGCGCCGGGGGATGAAGGGACCGCCATGCCGACCGAGACCCTGTTCCGCACCGACGCCTACGCCACCGAGTGCTCCGCCCGCGTCATCGCGGCGCGGCCGGAGGGCGTGATCCTCGACCGCAGCGTCTTCTACGCCCAGGCCGGCGGCCAGCCGGGCGATACGGGCGTGCTGCGCTGGGCGGGCGGCGAGATGCTCGTGGCGAATGCGGTGAAGGGGCCGGAGGACACGATCCTCCACCTGCCTGGCCCGGGCGCCACCCTGCCGCCGGTGGGCGCGGAGGTCACCGCCGTGCTCGACTGGGCGCGCCGGCACCGGCACATGCGCATGCACACGGCGCTGCACCTGCTCTGCAGCCTGATCCCCGGCGCGGGCGTCACGGGCGGGCAGATCGGCGCCGACCGCTCGCGGCTCGATTTCGACCTGCCGGATCCGCCGACGAAGGAGTCGCTGACCGAGCGGCTGAACGCGCTGGTCGCCGCCGACCATCCGGTCTCCGAGCGCTGGATCGCCGAGGAGGAGCTGGACGCCAACCCGGGCCTGGTGCGCACGCTGTCCGTGCAGCCGCCGCGCGGCGCCGGCCGCATCCGGCTGGTCCGCATCGGGGAGGAGGCCGCGCCGGTCGACCTGCAGCCCTGCGGCGGCACCCATGTGCGCCGCACCGGCGAGATCGGCCGGGTCGAGGTGACGAAGCTCGAGAACAAGGGCAAGCAGAACCGGCGCGTCTATGTCGTGATCGCGGAGGGCCCGTCCGGGCCCGCGGCGTGAATCACGACATCGCATGCATGGTCCTGGCGGGGGAGTGAGCGCGATGGACAACCTGGTCTCGACGGAATGGCTGGCGGGCGAGCTCGGCAAGCCGGACCTGGTCGTCTTCGACTGCTCGACCTTCCTGCCGAACGAGCCCGGCAACAAGCACGATGCCTTCCGCGCCGCGCGCATCCCCGGCGCGCGGATGTTCGACATCGACGCGATCGCCGACGCCGAGGAGACCGCCCTGCCGCACATGGTGCCGACCGCCGCGCGCTTCGCGCGGATGGTGGGCGCGCTCGGCGTCTCCAACGCGTCCCGCGTCGTGTTCTACGACCAGCACGGGCTGCGGAGCTCGGCGCGCGGCTGGTGGATGATGCGGCTGTTCGGGCACGAGGCGGCGGCGGTGCTCGATGGCGGCCTGCCGAAATGGCAGCGCGAGGGGCGGCCGGTCGAAACGGGCGAGGCTCCGGCGCCCCAGCCCGCGACCTTCATCCCCGATTTCCGCGCCGAGCGACTGCGCGGCATCGGCGACATCAAGCGCATCGTGCGCCAGGGTGGGGGCGAGGCGCTGATCCTCGACGCCCGCGCCCGCGGCCGTTTCGCCGGCACGGCGCCGGAGCCCCGCGCCGGCCTGCCCTCGGGGCACATGCCCGGCGCGGCCAACCTGCCGTCGAGCGAGCTGCTGAACGCCGACCTGACCATCAAGGACCCCGCGACGCTCCGCGCGATGTTCGAGGCCGCCGGCGTCACCGCCGACCGGCCCGTCGTCACCTCCTGCGGATCGGGCGTCACCGCCTGCGCGCTCACCTTCGGCATGGTTCTCGCAGGCTTCCCCGAGCCCGCCGTCTACGACGGCTCCTGGACCGAATGGGCGAGCCGGCCGGAGACGCCCAAGGCCACGCACTGACCGAGGAAGGACCCGCGCCGACATGCCCGACGACGCCGCCCCGAAAACGCCGAAGCACGGCGCCGCCACCCGCCTCTCCCATGCCGGTCGTGCCGGCACGCGGGTGCATGGCTTCGTGAACCCGGCGGTGCATCGCGGCTCGACCGTGCTGTTCCCCTCCTGCGAGGCGCGGCGCGAGGGGTCGAAGCACCGCTTCGAGCAGTTCATGACCTACGGGACCCAGGGCGGTCCCACCCACTACGCCTTCGAGGACGTGATCGCCGAGATCGAGGGCGGCACGCGCTGCCTCGTCGTCGGCACCGGCCTCGCCGCGGTGGCCGTGCCGCTGCTGGCCTACCTGAAGTCGGGCGACCATTGCCTGATGCCGGACAATGTCTACGGCCCCGCGCGCAACCTGGCGAACGGGCTGCTCAAGGGCTGGGGCGTCGAGACCAGCTTCTACGACCCCTGCGTGGACGAGGCGGGGATGGCGGCGCTGATCCGCCCCAACACCAGGGTCGTCTA
>CAZMCV010000156.1:0-9058 GCA_964564645.1 uncultured Acetobacteraceae bacterium | reverse complement strand
GGCGCCCGGCGCGGGGTCCGGGCCGGGCCGCGCCTCGGCCTCGAGCGCCGCCCTCACGATCCGGGCCGCAGCACGTAGCCGCGGTGGCGGACGGTGTGCAGGAAGCGCGGCTCGCGCGGATCGGGCTCGATCTTGCGCCGCAGCCGCGTGACCTGGACGTCCACCGCCCGCTCCCCGGCCTCCGGCGTGCCGAGGGCGGCGGCGATCTCCTCGCGGCTCAGCACCTCTCCGGCGCGGCGGGCGAGCGCCACCAGCAGCGCCGCCTCCCCGCCGGTCAGGCGGATCGTGCCCTCCGGCCCGCGCAGCTCCGAGCGTTCCGGGTCGAACCAGCGCGGGCCGAGCTGCACCGGGGCCTGCGGCAGGGGCTGGGCCACCGGCGCGATGCGGCGGAGGATGGTGCGGATGCGCAGCACCAGCTCGCGCGGATCGAAGGGCTTGGCCAGGTAGTCGTCGGCGCCGTGCTCGAAGCCCGCCACCCGGTCATCCGGGCCGCCACGGGCGGTCAGCATCAGCACGGGGACGTCGTTGCCCTGGCCGCGCAGCCATTCGGCCAGCTCGAGCCCCGTCTCGCCCGGCATCATCACGTCGAGCACCACCAGGTCGAAGGCGACCGCCGCCAGCGTCTCCCGCGCCGCCGCGGCGTCCGGGGCGGTGGTCACGCGGAAGCCCTGCTCGGTCAGGAAGCGCTGCAGCAGGGCGCGCAGCCGCGCGTCATCGTCCACCACCAGCAGGTGGGCGGCGGTGTCCCGCGCGGCGGCGGCATCGCGCAGCGCCGGCGGCGCTCCTCCCTCGACCGGCATCCTGTCCCTCTTGTCGGCCGTCATGCGCGCCGGGCGTGGCGAGGCCGGCTCGCCGCGCACGGGAAACGCGCGGATGGGTTGTCATTCTTGCACACATCGTCAGCCGGTGCGTGTCCGATCTGCCGGCGCGGCGACCGGGCAGGCCGGGGAAGCGGGCTGGACGTCCCCGCGCGAGGCCTCGGCGGGCGGCGATGCGGGGGCGGCCCGGCGCGGCGCCGCCTGCTCCAGCCGCTCCAGCTGCGCGCGCGCCTCCGGCCCCATCAATCCGCGCATCACGCGGCGGAAGCCCTCGACCGCGGCGGGCCCGACTTCCCGATAGGCCTGCATGACCCATTCGCGCTGGCGCTCGAACAGGCGCCGCTCCAGCGCCGCGCCCTTCTCGGTCAGGCTGAGCAGGCGCTGCCGCCGGTCCGACCGCCCGGCCGATTGCGCGACGAACCCTTCCTCGATCAGCGGGGTCAGCACGCGGCCGAGCGACTGCTTGGTGATGCCGAGGATGCCGAGCAGCTCGCCCACCGTCATCCCCGGGCGACGGCCGACGAAATGCAGCACCCGGTGATGCGCCCGGCCCATCCCCAGCTCCTCGAGGATGCGGTCGGCGCCGGCGGTGAAGTCGCGATAGCCGAAGAACAGCAGGTCCTGGGCGAGGCGCAGCTCCTCCTCGCGCAGGAACAGCAGGTTGCGCCCGGCGGCGGGGGTGGGGTGGGGGTCCTGCCCCCCCGGATCCGACATGGCTGCCATGGGCTGGCGTTGGGTCAGCATGATTGACTCATTTGTTCTGGATCTTCTAGCGTCAGGTGGCTGAGAGAAACGATGTTGCGCCGGACGGGCGCCGCATGGAGGTCAAGCGCATGTCCCCGATACCCTTCGACGACCGCGACGGCTGGATCTGGTGGAACGGAAGGCTCCTGCCCTGGCGCGAGGCGCGGTTGCACGTCCTCTCCCACGGGCTGCATTATGCGAGCGCCGTCTTCGAGGGGCTGCGCGCCTATGGCGGGCGGATCTTCCGGCTGACCGAGCATAGCGAACGCCTCATCGGCTCGGGGCGGGTCCTGGGGTTCGAGATCCCCTGGTCCGTGGCCGAGATCGACGCAGCCTGCCAGCAAACCCTGGCGAAAAACGGGCTGACCGAGGCCTATCTGCGCCCGATCGCGTGGCGGGGCGCCGAGGAGATGGGGGTCGCGGCGCGCGGGACCAGCGTGCAGCTGGCGATCGCGGCCTGGGATTGGGGCGCCTATTTCGGCCCCGGCCAGGCCATGCGGGGCATCCGGCTGGCCATGGCGCCCTGGCGCCGGCCGGACCCCGCCACGGCGCCGACCCTGGCCAAAGCGACGGGGCACTACATGACGGGGACGCTGTCGCGGCATGCGGCGCAGGACCAGGGTTGTGACGACGCACTGATGCTCGACTGGAAGGGCGACCTGGCCGAGGCGACGGGGGCGAACCTTTTCCTGGTGATCGACGGCGCGCTGCACACCCCGGCGCCGGTCGGCTTCCTCGACGGCATCACGCGGCGGGCGGTGATGGATCTGGCACGGCGGCGCGGGGTGGCGGTGATCGAGCGGACCATCGCGCCGGAGGAGCTGGCGTCGGCGACGGAGGTCTTCCTGACCGGCACGGCGGCCGAGGTGACGCCGGTGCGCGAGATCGCCGGCCGCGCCTTCACCCCGGGCCGGCTGACCGAGGCGCTGATGGCCGATTTCGCCGCGCTGGTGCGCGCCGCCCCCGAACGGGCGGCGGCCTGACCGGCCATGGACGCCTGGCTCGCCTCGGCCGCCGGCTTCGCCGTGGCGATGAGCGCCTCGCCGGGGCCGAACAACGCCATGGTGGCGGCATCGGCGGCGAATTTCGGGATGCGGCGGACCGTGCCGCACATGCTGGGAGTCGCCATCGGCTTCCCGGCGATGCTGGTCCTGGTGGCGCTCGGCGCGGCGGAGCTGCTGCGCGAGCGCCCCGGGGTGATGCTCGCGCTGCGCTGGGTCGGCG
Organism: uncultured Acetobacteraceae bacterium; assembly: GCA_964564645.1. Taxonomy (GTDB): domain Bacteria; phylum Pseudomonadota; class Alphaproteobacteria; order Acetobacterales; family Acetobacteraceae; genus CAZMCV01. Next base: position 6,272 of record CAZMCV010000156.1, on the reverse strand, counting down.
CGGCCTGGCTGCTCTGGCTGGCCTGGCGCATCGCCACCGCCGTGCCCTCCGCGCCCGGCACGGCGGGGCGGGGCCCGGCCGCCCGGCCGATGGGCTTCGTCGAGGCGGCGCTGTTCCAATGGGTGAACCCCAAGGCCTGGCTCATCGCCGCGGGCGCCATCGCCGCCTACACCGGCGGCGCCGCGGGGCTGCTGGCCGAATCGCTGGCGCTGGCGGCGCTGTTTGCCGTGGCGGCGCTTGCCAGCCTGGCGGCGTGGGCGGCGCTGGGCGCGGGGGCGGCGCGGCTGCTGGCGACGCCCTCCGCCATGCGCTGGTTCAACCGCCTGGTGGCGGCGCTGCTGGTCCTGTCGTTGCTGACCGTGCTCTGAGCCGGTGCCCTGGCGACGGGGCGGGACGGCGCTATGGTGCCGGCCAGCCATGTCGCACAACAGCTTCGGCCACCTCTTCCGCGTCACCACCTGGGGCGAGAGCCATGGGCCCGCCATCGGCTGCGTCGTCGATGGCTGCCCGCCGCGCATCCCGCTGAGCGAGGCCGACATCCAGCCCTTCCTCGACCGCCGCCGCCCGGGCCAGAGCAGGTTCGTCACGCAGCGCCAGGAAGCCGACGAGGTGCGCATCCTGTCGGGCGTCTTCGAGGGGCTGACCACCGGCACCCCCATCGCGCTGCACATCGAGAACACCGACCAGCGCTCGCGCGACTACGGCGAGATCAAGGACCGCTTCCGCCCCGGCCATGCCGACCTGGCCTACGACCTGAAATACGGGATCCGGGACTATCGCGGCGGCGGCCGGTCCTCGGCGCGGGAGACGGCGATGCGGGTCGCCGCCGGCGCCGTGGCGCGCAGGGTGCTGGGCACAGGCGTGCGGATCCGCGGCGCGCTGGTGCAGATGGGCCCGGACCGCATCGACCGCGGCGCCTGGGACTGGGCGGCCACGGAGGAGAACGCCTTCTTCTGCCCCGACCGGGCAGCGGCGGCGCGGTGGGAGGAGGCGCTGCTGGCCGCGCGCAAATCCGGCTCCTCCCTCGGCGCCGTCATCGAGGTGGTGGCGGAGGGCACCCCGCCCGGCCTCGGCGCGCCGATCTACGGCAAGCTCGACGCCGACATCGCCGCGGCGCTGATGGGCATCAACGCGGTCAAGGGCGTCGAGATCGGCGAGGGCTTCGCCGCCGCATCCCTGACCGGCGAGGCCAATGCCGACGAGATGCGCATGGCCGCGGACGGGACGGTGGATTTCCTCTCGAACCATGCCGGCGGGATCCTGGGCGGGATCAGCACCGGCCAGCCGATCGTCGCGCGCTTCGCGGTCAAGCCCACCTCCTCGATCCTGACGCCACGGCGCGCGGTGGACCGCTTCGGGCAGGAGGTGGAGGTGCAGACCAGGGGGCGGCACGATCCCTGCGTCGGCATCCGCGCCGTCCCGGTGGGGGAGGCGATGCTGGCGCTGGTGCTGGCCGACCACCTGCTGCGGCACCGCGCGCAGGTGCCGGACGCGCCCGGCAGCCCGCGGCTGCCGCGGAACTGAGATGGTTGCTTCGGTCGTCCGACCAATGCCCATCAACTCACTAGGATAAATGACTCAGACTTAATCCGCGCGTGCCGCGCATGATGATAACCTTTCGTCCATGCGCGGTTCCCCCCCGGACCGCGGCAAGGACGAGAGGACCGGCATGGCCGAGACGCGGATGCGGAGCATCGCGAAGGCGATCTCCTGGCGCACCACGGGCACGATCGACACCTTCGTCATCAGCTGGATGATCACCGGGCATGCCGCCAGCGCCGGCGGCATCGCGGTGACCGAGGTCTTCACCAAGCTGATCCTCTACTACCTGCATGAGCGGGTCTGGATGCGGCTGCGGCGGCGCGCCCCCCACGGCGCCGATTCCCATGGGCGAAGCCTCGCCAAGGCGGTGTCCTGGCGGCTGACCGGTTCGGCCGACACCTTCCTGATCGGCTGGATCATCACCGGGCATGCCGGCATGGCGGGCGGCATCGCGGCGACCGAGCTGCTGACCAAGATCGCCCTGTTCTATTTCCATGAGCGGGTCTGGGCGCGAATCGGCTGGGGCCGGACGCCGCAGGCGCCCATGCCGCCGATGGAGCCCGGCCTGGCCCTGGCCGAGGCAGGTGGCGCCGCGCGCTGAACCGCGCGACGCGCCCGGAAGGCCCCCTGCGGCGTCTTCCGCGCCCTGGCCTGCTGAAGGACGCTGAGGCGCATCCCCCTGTGGGTCCGGCGCCATGCCCCCCCGCATCGGCTCGTCCCGGCACCCGATCCGGCCCGCGATGGACGCGTGCCAGGAGACGATGATGGGGGGCCGCGGGGGGAAGAAGCGTCTTCTTCCCCCCGCCGGGGCGCCCCCGCCCGCGACACGCTCCAGGGCTCCCTCAGCAGCCCCCCCGGCATGATCGCCGATCGCAAGAAAGAACGCTCGAGACCGCGAACCGCGCTTCACAGCGCGCGGTTCGCGCCCCAAGGGCCGCCATGGACACCGTCGAAGCCGTCCTCGCCCTGATCGCAACCTGCATCGCGCTCGCGCTGTTGGCGCGGCGGTGGCAGGTCCCCTACGCGGCCGTGCTGGTCCTCGCCGGCATGGCGCTGGCGCTGCTGCCCGGGGTGCCGGAGATCCGGCTCGACCCGGAGCTGGCGCTGGCCTTCTTCCTGCCGCCGCTGCTGCAGGCCAGCGCCTATCGCACCGACTGGCGCGGCTTCCGATCGAATCTGCGGCCGATCCTGCTGCTGGCGGTCGGCTGCGTGCTGTTCACCGCCGCCTGCATCGCCCTGGTCGCCAAATGGCTGGTGCCGGAGATGCCCTGGGCCGCGGCATTCGCGCTCGGCGCCATCGTCGCCCCGCCGGATGCGGTCGCCGCCGCGTCGGTGCTCAAGCGCCTGCGCCTGCCGCGGCGCATCGTGACGGTGCTGGAAGGCGAGAGCCTGATCAACGACGCCTCGGCGCTGGTCCTCTACCGCCTGGCGATCGGCGCCGTCGCGGCGGGGAGCCTCTCGGCGGGCGAGGCGGCGGGGAGCTTCCTGCTGGTCGGGCTGGGCGGGGGCGTGGTCGGTTTCATGTTCGGCCGGCTCGCGCTCTGGATCATCTCGCGGCTCGAGGACCCGATCCTCGAGACCGCCCTGTCCTTCCTGGTCTGCTACGCGAGCTTCCTCGGCGCCGAGGCGCTGCACGTCTCGGGCGTGATCGCCGTGGTGGTGACGGGCCTCGTGCTCGGCCAGGCGCAGCACGTCGCCTTCGGGCCGGAGACGCGGATGGCCGCGCGCCATGTCTGGGATTTCCTGGAATTCGTGCTGAACAGCCTGGTCTTCATCCTGATCGGGCTGCAGCTGAACCAGATCCTCGATCGCCTCGCCGGCCAGGGCGTGTGGGAGCTGGCCGGCTGCGCGCTGGCGATCTCGGCGACGCTGATCGTCTCGCGCTTCGTCTGGGTGTTTCCCGCCACCTGGCTGCCGCGGCGGATCACCGGCCTGCGGCGCCACGACCCGATGCCGCCCTGGAGCCATGTGACCATCATCTCCTGGGCCGGCATGCGGGGCGTGGTCAGCCTGGCCGCCGCGCTGGCGCTGCCGCTGGACTTCCCGCAGCGCGACCTGATCGTCTTCCTCGCCTTCGCCGCCATCCTGGCGACCCTGGTCGTGCAGGGCACCACGCTGGAATGGCTGATCCGCCGGCTGGGCGCGGCGCTGCCGGCGCATGCGGGGGGCATCGACCCGGAGGAGGCGGAGGGGCGGCGCATCGCCGCCGCCGCCGCGCTTGCCGTCATCGAGGATCGGCTGGCGGACCCGCTGGAGGGTGCGATCGCCGCCGACCTGGTGCCCGAGTTCCGCGATCGGGCACGGCATCTCCATCGCACCGCGACCGACACCGGCGCCGTCGCGGCCGAGCGCGCGGCGCGGCGCCGCATCCGGCTGGACGCACAGGCGGCGGCGCGCGCGAGCCTGCATGACCACCACGCGGCGGGGCTGCTGAACGATGAGGGCCTGGCGCGGCTGATGGGCGAGATCGACCTCGAGGAGATGCGGGTCCGCCAGGTGCTGGGCGATGAGCGGAGCGAGGCGGAGCGGCTGGAGCAGGAAAGCCGGCGCCGGCGCGCGGCGGTGCCGCTGTTTCGCCTGCCGCCGCACGGATAGGGATCGCCGAGAGGCCGGCGCGCACCCTCCGCCGCACCTTCCTTGCCACGGTGCCGGCCATCCCGATCACCCGGCCCCGGATGGTCGAGGATGCGGAGGCGGGATCGCCCGCAACCGCGCCCTGGTCGACAGCCTGACGGACTCCGAGCTCCGCCGCCGCGTGCTCCAGGGCCGCGGCGGGCGCCGAACCGGCGCCCCGCCCTCACTCCACCGTCACGCTCTTGGCCAGGTTGCGCGGCTGGTCGACATCCGTGCCCTTCAGCACGGCCACGTGATAGGCCAGCAGCTGGACCGGGATCGCGTGCAGGATCGGGGCGGGGAATTCGCCGACCGTCGGCAGCTCGATCACCCGCTCCGCGAAGCGTGACAGCGGCCCGGCGCCCGCGGCATCCGTGAAGGCCATGATCCGCCCGCCGCGCGCCGCCGCCTCCTGCAGGTTGGACGCGGTCTTCTCGAACAGCGGACCGCTCGGGCAGAGCGCGATCACGGGGACGCTGCTGTCGACCAGCGCGATCGGGCCGTGCTTCATCTCCCCCGCCGCATAGCCCTCGGCGTGGATGTAGCTGATCTCCTTCAGTTTCAGCGCCCCTTCGAGGGCGATCGGGAAGAGGCTGCCGCGGCCGAGGAACAGCACGTCCCGCGCCTTAGCCACCTCCGCCGCCAGCTCGCGGATCTGCGCGTCCTTCTCGAGGATCGCCGCGGCGTGGCTCGGCACCTGCAGCAGCGCCTCGGTCAGGCGGCCCTCGTCGATCGTCGTCAGCTCCCGCCGCGCCCGGCCGATGCCGATGGCCAGGCAGGCGAGCACCGCGAGCTGCGCGGTGAAGGCCTTGGTCGAGGCGACGCCGATCTCGGGACCTGCCACCGTCAGCACCGTCGCGTCGCTCTCCCGCGCCATGGAGCTTTCGGGCACGTTCACGACGGAGAGCACGCGCTGCCCGCCCTCCCGCAGCAGCTTGAGCGCGGCCATGGTGTCCGCCGTCTCGCCCGATTGGCTGACCAGGATCGCCGCGCCCCCCTCGGCGAGCGGCGGATCGCGGTAGCGCAGCTCGCTGGCGACATCGGCGTCCACGGGCAGCCGCGCCAGCTTCTCGATCCAGTAGCGCCCGACCGCGCCGGCGAGGAAGGCGCTGCCGCAGGCGCTGATGGTCAGCCGCGGCACCCTGGCGGGGTCGAAGGGCAGGCGCGGCAGCCGCACCTCGAGCGTGCGGGGATCGAGATACTGCCGCAGCGTGTCGCCGAGCACCGCCGGATGCTCGTGCAGCTCCTTCTCCATGAAGTGGCGGTAGTTCCCCTTGCCGACCACGGCGCCGGAGACGGCGGTCTGCACCACCGCGCGCTCGACCGGCCGGTGCGCCGCATCGAAGAAATGCGCACCGTCCTGGCCGACCACCGCCCAGTCGCCTTCCTCGAGGTAGGCGATGCGCCGCGTCATCGGCGCCAGCGCCAGCGCGTCGGATCCGACGAACATCTCCCCCTCGCCGAAGCCGATGGCCAGCGGCGCGCCCTGGCGCGCGGCCATCAGCAGGTCCGGGTGGCCGGCGAAGACGGCCGCCAGCGCGAAGGCGCCGTGCACGCGCTTCAGCGCCGCGGCGAAGGCCTCCTGCGGCGACAGGCCCTCGGCCAGGTGCCGGTCGACCAGGCGGACGAAGGTCTCGGTGTCGGTCTCGGTCTCGAACGCGACGCCCGCGGCCTCGAGCTCGGCGCGCAGCTCCGCGTGGTTCTCGATGATGCCGTTGTGCACGACGGCGACGCGGCGGGTCGCGTGCGGATGGGCGTTGCGCTCGGTCGGCGCGCCATGCGTGGCCCAGCGGGTGTGGCCGATGCCCGTGGTGCCCGGCAGGGGCTGGGACGCCAGCACCTCGGCCAGGTTCGGCAGCTTGCCCTCGGCGCGGCGGCGCTCGATCTGGCCATCGACAAGGGTGGCGATGCCGGCGCTGTCATAGCCGCGGTATTCCAGGCGCCGCAGCCCTTCCAGCAACAGCCCGGCGGCCTCGCCGCGGCCGACGACGCCGACGATCCCGCACATGGCCGCTATCCTTTCGCCTTGCCCTTGAAGCCGCGCCCGGGCTTGGTCGCCTGCCGCCCGCGCGCGATCGCCAGCGCATCCGCCGGCACGTCCTCGGTGATGACGCTGC
>CAZMCV010000155.1:0-9106 GCA_964564645.1 uncultured Acetobacteraceae bacterium | reverse complement strand
ACCGGCGCCGCCTTCGTCCCGCGCCAGGAGGCGGCGATCGCGCTGGCGGATTCCGTCGGCGTGCACGTCGAATCCCTCGACCCCGCCACCTATGACCGGCTGATGACGCCGCTGACCCATGCCAGGGTCATCCCCCGCATCGAGGCGCTGGTGCGCTTCGCCGGGACGAAGGCGGTGCTGGCGGTGCCGGTGCACCGCGACAATGTCGCGGGCATCCCGGCGCTCGAGGCCTGGTGGGCGGGGCTCGGCGGCGGGCGGGTGGAGCTGCAGCCCTTCACCAACCGGCTCTCGATGGCCGAGGCGGTGACCCGGCTGCACCTGGCGCCCGTCGGCGGCGCCTGCACCCAGGACCTCGCCTACGATTTGATCATCGACTGGGACGGGCGGCTGCTGAGCTGCTGCAACGATTTCCACAAGCGGAGCGACCTCGGCTCGGTCGCCGAGACGCCCCTGCCCGCGCTGATCGCCGATGCGCGGCGGGAGCGCTTCTTCCAGCTGCTGCGGACCCGGCACTGGCAGAAGATCGAGGTCTGCCGCACCTGCCTGTTCGACGATCCGGTGGCGACGCGGGAGGCGGTGGAGGCGGCGCGGAAGGGCTGACGGTGCCCGGGCCGGGGGTGCCGGGGCGGGGGGAAGAAGACGCTTCTTCCCCCCGCAGGCCCCCCATCATCGCTTTCTGGCACTGGTCCTTCGGGGTTCGGGCGGGGTCACGGAATCGGCACAAAGGGGGCGATGATGGGGGGAGGAAGGGCCTTGCTTCCCCCGGGATGGGCCGTCACGCCGCGCGGAAGCAATCCGTCAGCCGCGGGCCGGGGAGGGCATGGGCGCGCCGCGCCACCGGCATGCCGAAGCTCCGGGCCTCGCCGGGGCTCATCCCGAATTCCCGCCGGAAGGCCCGGCTGAAGGCGGAGGGATCGTAGAAGCCATGCGCCTCGGCGATGGCCGCGATCGGCCGCGCGCCGGCGGGGTCCGTCAGCGCCGCCTGCACCGCCATCAGCCGGCAGCGCTGGATGTAGCGCACCACGCCCCCCTCATGCTCGAACAGCCGGTAGAGCTGGGAGCGGGACATCCCGAGCTCCCGGCACAGCATGTCCGGGCCGAGCCGGGCGCTGTGCAGGTGCCGCCGGATGGTCCGCCGCGCCTGCTCCAGCCGGACATGCTGGACCTGGTCGGCGGCCTCCCGCAGGCGATCGGGCGAGGGCGCGATGCAGGCCGCGACCATCGCGCCGATCGCATCGGCCAGGCGCGGCAGGTCCGCCTCCGGGATCGCGGGAAGCTGCTGGTCGAGCATGACCAGGTAGTCATGCAGCAGCCGCCCGAGGGGACCCTCGATCGCCGCGCCGCGCGCCACGTCGAGGGTGGGGGCGAGGTGGCTGAAGCGATCGCGCGACAGGTAGAGATGCAGCCGGTCATCGGCGTCCCGCTCGCTCGACAGCGGGTCGGCCAGCGAGGCGAGGAAGGGCGTCTGCGGCTCGAGGATGAGGGTGGTGTCGTGCCAGGCGATGCGGCTGCGCGCGCGCGTGCCGATCGCGACCACCCAATGGTCGATCGGGTTGCGCTGGACCAGGCGGCGGGTCCGCTCGGCACGGAGCGGCGGCGCGGCGACGCGGCCGACGCTCGCGCCGTTCATCATCCACTGGGTGCTGGTCGCGACGAAGGCGCTGGCGGCCTCGGTCGGATGGACGAGGTCGTAGAGACCGTCATACCAGGCGCGCCAAGCATCGATCTGCTCGCCCGCAGGCAGCTCTCGTGTCGAGAAGGTGACGAAGGACAAGGCAGCCTCACGCGCAGGTGGAAAGGCTCACAGACCCTTAACCTCACCCTGCCGCTTCCGCCAGCTTCATCGCGCGCCCGCCGCGGCTACTTGATCACAAGTCCCTGGCTTGTCGGCAGCTCGATCACGTCATAGCCGCGCTCGGCGAACCAGGCGCGCTCGGCGTCACGCTGCGCGACGTATCCATAGTAGCCGTAATCGTCGAGGACGATGGCCCCGCCCGGCGAGACGCGGTCGAACAGCGCCTCGAGCGCGCCGAGCTCGGCGGCGGCGTTGTTCATGTCGATGTGCAGGAAGGCGATGCGGTCGGGCGAGTTGCCCTCGAGCGCGCCGGGCACGGCGCCGCGGATCACGCGCACATCCGGCAGGCCCGCGAAGCGCGCCTTCACCGCGTCGAACAGCTCCGCCCCCATGCCCGGCATGTGGGTGTGGGTGCTGCCGGCCGGATACTCGAACAGATCATACAGCCAGTAGCCGCGCCCGGTGGCGCCGAGGCCGAGCGCGTCGCAGACGATGTGCGCCGAGGTGCCGCGGTAGCAGCCGCATTCGACGAAGTCGCCCTCCCGCCGCAGCCCGTTGCGCGCGGCCCAGACCAGGACGGCGGTGCGCCAGATGATGCTGCGCTCGATCTCCGTCTCGGCATGCCGCGCCACGGCGTCCATGAAGCGCTGGTCCGAGAGGAAGGACAGGTTCTTGCTGAAGGTGACGAGGTTGTCGCCGGTGAAGATGCCGCGCCGCCAGCCCGGCAGCAGGCTGGCGAAGACCGCCTTCATGGCGGCGACGAAGCCGGCCCGGTCCTTCAGGCCGAAGAAGGTCTGCCCGTAGTAGCTCGGCTGTCCCGGCACGGTCTCCAGCAATTCCTGGAGCGGCTTCCTCGGCGTGTCCGACGGCATGACGCTGCTCTCCTCTCCGGCGGCGGGGCCCCGATCGAAAGCGCACGCGACCAGGCACGACCCGGCGGCGCTTCCCGCCGCGGAGGCGCGGCGGCCGCGCCCTCTCAGGGCTTGTAGGTCAACCGGACCCGCAAAAGAACGCCCGACGGGATCATGCGGGAAACGTCCCCGGGACCGGCTCCGGCGGGCCTTCCTTCCCCCGTTCCCAGGCGCTGTCGGCGAGCATCGCGGCCGCGGCGGTCGCACCCGGCATCCCCGCCCGTGGCCGCAGCCCGCGGCGCATGAAGACCGCGCCCTCGCCATAGCTGCCGAGCGCGGCTCCGGGTGCCTGCGCCGGGCGGAAGCCGCGGCGCGACCAGTGGCCCGACTTGCCGGCGACCGCGACCAGCGTCGCGCACCGCAGCCCCGCACGCAGCGCCCGCCCCTCGAGCGCGGTGAGCAGACGGTCCGCGAGGCCGCTGCCCCGTGCCTCCGGCAGCAGGGCGATGTCGTGGACATGCCAGGCATCCGCCCCGCCCGGCAGGCCGCCGAGCAGGCTGTCGAGCGCCGGCGGCCCGCGCTCCGCGGACCAGGGGTGGGTCACCGCGTAGCCGAGCAACGGCCCCGGGGGCGCGACCAGCACGCCGCAGAAGCCGGGGGCCAGGGCGAGACGCTCCGCGAAGACCTCCGGCCGCTCCGGATAGCCCTGGTGCAGCAGGGCGGCGATCGCCTCCACCGCCGGCAAATCGGCGCGGCGCATGCGGCGCCAGCGCGGCGCCATGCTCATCGACCCTGCCCCCGCGACCCGGCCCGCCCGGGCCAGCCTTCCGTTGCAGATCCCATCCCGACCGGCATAGCGCGGCGCGACGCGTCGGGCGAGCCTGGCGGGCGCTCGGAGGCCGGTCGACCGGCCCGGCGCATCGGCCGGCGGGGCTTCGCGCGCGGGGTTGCGGGACATCAAGGCGCGCAGGGGCGGAAGCGCCGAGGCTCGGCGGGACCAGCGCCGCGCCCGCTTTCCAGGCGCATCCGGAAGGACCGATCGAGATGGACACCAGCCCCGCCGCGACCCCGCCCTTCGCGCCCCATGCCGAGTTCTGGGCCAGGCTCGGCCTGCCATGCCTGGGGGAGAGCCCCGCCTCCCTCGGGCAGGCCTGGATGCAGGAGGTCACGCAGTTCCTCGCGGCAAGGCTGCGCGCCGATGCCGACGCGCTGGTCGCGCTCGGCGGCTGCACGCGGCCCGACGAGATCGCCGAGATCCAGCGGCGCTGGCTGAGCGAGATGGGCGAGGCCTATGCGGGCGCGGGGACCCGGATGATGCGGCTGGCGGTGCCGGCCGGGTCCCTTCCCCCGGACGAGGGTGCCGGCGCCTGACGTGGGATCGCCGGGCTGCCCATCGCCGGCCGCAGGGGCGGGACCGGCATGGCGCCCGAAGCCCGCCTGCGGGAGGAATGGCGCGCCCGGAGGGACTTGAACCCCCGACCACACGCTTAGAAGGCGCGTGCTCTATCCAGCTGAGCTACGGGCGCGCGGTGCGGCGGCGGCCGCCCGGGGCAGGATCCCCCGCGCGGCCGCCCGCACCGGCGGAGATTACACCCACGCACCGGCCCGCGCAGCACCGCGCTCCAGCATGGCGGCCCGGATCGGCGCGCGGCCCGGGATTCGCCGATCGAGCGAAGCCGCGGCACAACACCTCCCGGACGGGTCGCGGGCTTGCCGCCGCGAACCCTCAGTGGGTCCAATTCTCCGACCGCCCGAAGCGGAAATTCTCGGCATAGGCCTTCGGCCGGATCACCCGCGGCTTCGGCTCCTCGACCTCGTAGGCGAGGCCATTCGCCTCGGCATAGGTCACCGCCTGCTCGCGGGTCTCGAAATGCAGCCGGACCTGGCCGAGGGTGTCGCCGGAGCCGGCCCAGCCCATCAGCGGGTCGATGAGCTGCCGCTCGCCGGGGGCGAATTCCAGCACCCAGCCATGGGTGCGCCCGCGCCCGGACTGCATGGCGGAGCGGGGCGGGACGTAGATGCGGGCAAGCTGCCTCTCGGTGCCGGACATGATCTCGCCTCCGCTCGGGCCTTCAGGACATCGGATCCGCGAAGAAACGCCCCTGGGATCCCCGGAAGGATGGTCCAGGATCGGGCGTGTTGGGCATTCCTTCACGGGCAATCGGGGGTTGCCGGGGTCGCGTCGTCGGGCCGTGGCGGGCCATCGGGGCGGCGGGATTCGAACCCACGACCTCCTGTACCCAAAACAGGCGCGCTACCAGGCTGCGCCACACCCCGCGACGGCGCGACACTATGGAGCGGGGGGCCGGGGGGCAAGAGCGCAGGGCGCATCCGACGCCCCACGGACCCCCATGCCGGCGGGGGGCTCCCTGCTCGCCCGCCGATCCCGCCAGCGACGCGACGCCCCTGGGAAGCGTCGCGGCGTGCCGCGCCGGGGCTTGCGGGCAGCCCCTCACGGACCCTCCGTGTCTGTCCCCGAGCAGGCTGGATCGGATGAGTTGTTCGTGATGCGCCGAGGTTTCCACCGATTCGCGGGAAGCCTCCATGCGGACCGCCGAGACCCGCCCTTGCCACGATCGGAGCAAGCTCCGCAGCCCGAGCGACCTGACGGATGCGGAGTGGTCTCTGATCGCGCCGCTGATCCCGCCGGCGAAGCATGGCGGGAACAAGCGCATGGTGGATGACGGCGGCGTGCTGGTCATGGCGACGCCGTTCGGTCCGTTCCCCTTCCTGCGCAAACCCTACGCCGATGGCGGCTACCAAGGTCCGGCGTTCCGCGCCGGGCGGAAGCGTGTGCCGCGCGAGGTCGATGTGGAAATCGTCAAGCCCTCGGACCAGGCGAAAGGCTTCGCGGCGCTGCCCGGACATGGATCGTCGGGCGCAGCATCGCCGTCGACCTATACGTCGACCAATCGCTGCCGCAGGCCCGCCGAGGATTGGGCAACCTCGACCAGAGCGCACTCGCCTTCCCCGAGACTGGCCTCGATCCGCCTCCTGCTGCGAAAACTCCGCAAGCCAGCAACACGATCGGGGAAAGGCGCTCAGGCCGCCTTGGCCTGCCCCGCGATCCGCACCAGCGCCCGCAGCAAATCCTTCGCCGCCTTCACCCTCTGGCCGAGATCCATCTCCCGCAGCAGCGCCAGCTTCTGGTCGGGGCGCAGCTTCACCACGCCCTTCTGCATCTGCACCCACGCCACCAGCCCGCCGGGATTGACGAAATTGTTGCGCCGGAAGCCGAGCACCACGCCCTTCGGCCCGGCATCCAGCTTCTCGACCCCGGCGGCGCGGCACAGCGCCTTCAGCGCCACCACCTGCAGCAGGTTCTCGACCTCGGGCGGCGCCGTGCCGAAGCGGTCGGCGAGCTCGGCCGCCATCGCGTCGATCTCGCCCTCCGTCGCCAGGCCGCCGATGCGGCGGTAGAGGCCGAGGCGCACCGGCAGGTCCGGCACATAGGCCTCCGGGATCAGCACCGGCAGGCCGAGATTGATGTTCGGGGTCCAGTCGCGGCTGTCCTCCGCCCCCTTCCGCCTCCCCTGCCCGGCCTTGATGTCGTTCACCGCGGCCTCGAGCATCTGCTGGTAGAGCTCGATGCCGACCTCGCGGATATGGCCGGACTGCTCGTCGCCGAGCAGGTTGCCGGCGCCGCGGATGTCGAGGTCGTGGCTGGCGAGCGTGAAGCCGGCGCCGAGATTGTCGAGGGTCTGCATCACCTCGAGCCGCTTCTGCGCCGCGGCCGACAGGCGGTGCGATTGCGGCCAGGTCAGGTAGGCGTAGCCGCGCTGCTTGCCGCGCCCGACCCGGCCGCGCAGCTGATACAGCTGCGCCAGGCCGAACAGGTCGGCGCGGTGGATCAGCATCGTGTTGACCGCCGGCATGTCGAGTCCGCTCTCGATGATGTTGGTCGAGAGCAGGACGTCGTGCTTGCCGTCGCCGAACTCCGTCATGACCTTCTCGAGATGGGTCGCGGCCATCTGGCCATGGGCTTCCACGATGCGCGCCTCGGGCACGATCTCGCGCAGCCGGGCCGAGACCTTCTCCATGTCCTCGATGCGCGGCACCACGCAGAACACCTGGCCGCCGCGGAAGCGCTCGCGCTGGATGGCCTCGCGCAGCACCACCCCGTCCCAGGGCATGATGAAGGTGCGCACCGCCAGCCGGTCGACGGGGGGCGTCGCGATGACGCTCATCTCCCGCACCCCGGTCAGCGCCAGCTGCAGGGTGCGCGGGATCGGCGTCGCGGTCAGGGTCAGCACATGCACGTCGGCGCGCAGCGTCTTGAGGCGTTCCTTGTGCGCCACGCCGAAATGCTGCTCCTCGTCCACGATGACCAGGCCGAGCTCGGCGAACTCGACGCCCTTGGCCAGCAGCGCGTGGGTGCCGACCACGACGTTGATCGTGCCGTCCTTCAGCCCTTCCTTGACCTTCGCCGCCTCCTTGGCCGTCACCATGCGGGAGAGCTGGGCGACCTGGATGGGGAAGCCCTCGAAGCGCGTCGAGAAGATGCGGAAATGCTGGCGCGCCAGCAGGGTCGTCGGCACCACCACCGCGACCTGCGCGCCGGTCATGGCGACGACGAAGGCGGCGCGCAGCGCCACCTCGGTCTTGCCGAAGCCGACATCGCCGCAGACCAGCCGGTCCATCGGCCGCCCGGCGGCCAGGTCCTCCAGCACGTCGGCGATGGCGCGCTGCTGGTCCTCGGTCTCGCTGAAGGGGAAGCGGGCGCAGAACTCGTCCCAGGCACCCTCCGGCGGCGCGGCGAGCGTCCCCTCCTTCACCCGCCGCTCGGCCGCGATGCGGATGAGCTGGCCAGCCATGTCCTGGATCCGCTGCTTGGCGCGGGCCTTGCGGTTCTGCCAGGCGACGCCGCCGAGCTTGTCGAGCGCGACGCCGGCGGCGTCCGAGCCGAAGCGCGACAGCACCTCGATGTTCTCGACCGGGACGAAGAGCTTGTCGCCGCCATCGTAGAACAGCCGCAGGCAGTCATGCGGCGCGCCGTTCACCGCGATGGTCTCGAGCCCGTCATAGCGGCCGATGCCGTGGTCGACATGCACGACCAGGTCGCCCTGCTCGATCCCCGTCGCGTCGGCGATGAACTGCGCCGCGCCGCGCTTGCGCCGGGCCGGGCGCGCGATGCGCTCGCCGAGCAGATCCTGCTCGCCGACCAGCGCGATGCCGAAGCCCGTCCCCGTCGCCTCCGCCGGCGCGGTGAAGCCGCGCTCGACCCCGACCACCGCGACGCCGGCCACGTCCTGCGGCAGAGCGCCGACCGCCGCCCAGCCATCGACCGGGACGGCGGCGACGCGGTGCTCGCGCAGCAGGTTCAGCAGGCGCTCGCGCGAGCCGCGGGTCCAGGCAGCGACGAGCGGGCGGAGGCCGCGCTGCGCCATGGCCGCCGCGTGCTCGGCGAAGGCCTCGAAGACGTTGCGCCCGGCCGCGCGCGCATCGGTGAACAGCCGCCCGGGACGCCCGCCGGCCTCGAGGCGCGCCGGCTCCTCCCCCTCGGGCCGGGCGAAGGGGGAGAAGCGCGCCACCCCCGCCCCCGCCCCGTCCAGCAGCCGGTCCCAGCCGCGGCGCTCCAGGTAGAGCGTCCGCGGCGGTGCCGGGCGGTAGGGCACCTCGCCTTCCGAGACGCGGATCGGCTGGCGCCGCGCCTCGTAATGGTCGGCGATCATCTCGAGCCGCGCGCCGAGCGCATCCTCCGCCTGGTGGTCGAGGCTGATCGAGACCCCGCCCGGCGCGTCGGCCAGGTAGGCCGGCAGCGTCTCCATCCCGTCATGGAACAGGCCCGCCCAATGCTCCATGCCGGGATGCTTCCGCCCGGCGGTGACCGAGACGTAGAGCGGGTCCTCGGTCGCCGCCGCGCCGAACAGGTCGACATAGCCGGTGCGGAAGCGCGCGATCGAGGCCTCGTCGAGGAACACCTCGCCGACCGGGCGCAGCACCAGCGTCGTGACCTTCTTCCCGCTGCGCTGGGTGCCGGTGTCGAAGCGGCGCAGGCTCTCGATCTCGTCGCCGAACAGGTCGATGCGGACCGGCTCGGGCTCGCCGGCGGGAAAGAGGTCGATCAGCCCGCCGCGCACGGCGTATTCGCCATGCTCCATCACCGTCCCCGTGCGGCCATAGCCGCTCGCCTCGAGGAAGCCGGTCAGCGCCGCCACCTCGATCCGCCGCCCGGGCTCGAGGCGCATGACGGAGCCGAGGAAGGCGTCGCGCGGCGGCACCTTCTGCACCAGCGCGTTGATCGTGGTCAGCACGATCCGTCCGGCCGGCGGCGCCGGCTCCAGCAGCCGGGTCAGCGCGGCGACCCGCTCCGACACGATCTCCGGGTTGGGGGAGACGCGGTCATAGGGCAGGCAGTCCCAGGCCGGGAACCGCACCACCTCCACCTCGGGCGCGAAGAAGCCGAGCGCATCGGCCAGCCGCGCCATGCGCGCATCGTCGCGGCAGACATGCAGGATCG
>CAZMCV010000154.1:0-9120 GCA_964564645.1 uncultured Acetobacteraceae bacterium | reverse complement strand
ACCTCCGCGCACTCATCACACGGACAGCTCGCTGACCTTCAAGCGATTCCCCTGAAGCACGTCTCCCCTTGGTTTTCATCCGGGAGTCGCCAGAGTACGCTCACCTTCTCGGTGTGGAGCAGGACTCAAATGCTGAAGCTCGGCTACAAGGCGTCGGCGGAGCAATTCGCCCCGCGCCCGCTGATGGAGTTCGCCATCCTCGCCGAGGAGAGCGGCTTCGACAGCGTGTTCGTCAGCGATCACTTCCAGCCGTGGAAGCACACGGACGGGCATGCGCCGAACTCGATCGCCTGGCTCGGCGCGGTCGGCGCGCGGACCTCGCGGATCGAGATGGGCACCTCCGTGCTGACGCCGACCTTCCGCTACCACCCCTCCATCGTCGCGCAGGCCTTCGGCACGCTGGGCGCGATGTTCCCGGACCGCGTCATCCTCGGCATCGGCACCGGCGAGGGGCTGAACGAGGTGCCCTCCACCGGCCAGCCCTGGCCGGAGTTCAAGGAGCGCTTCGCCCGCATGCGCGAGGCGGTGACCCTGATGCGCAAGCTCTGGACCGAGGAGCGCGTCAGCTTCGAGGGCGAGTACTACCGGACCGAGAAGGCGACGATCTACGACCGGCCGGAGACGCCGGTGCCGATCTGGGTCGCGGCCGCCGGCGCGCTGGTCGCGAAATATGCCGGCCGCGGCGGCGACGGCTTCATCTGCACCTCCGGCAAGAAGCGCGAGCTCTACGAGGAGACGCTGCTGCCGAACCTCAAGGCGGGGCTGGAAGCCGCCGCGGCGCCGAAGCCCGCCTATGAGCGCATGATCGAGGTGAAGGTCAGCTTCGACACCGATCCGCAGCGGGCGCTCGAGGACACGCGGCACTGGGCGGCGCTGGCGCTCTCGCCCGAGGAGAAGATGTCGGTCGAGGACCCGGCCGAGATGGAGCGGCTGGCCGATGCGCTGCCGCTGGAGCGCGCGGCCTCCCGCTGGATCGTCTCCGCCGACCCCGAGGAGCAGGTCGAGCGGATCGCCTACTATGTCGATCTCGGCTTCAACCACCTGGTGTTCCACGCGCCGGGGCCGGACCAGGCGCGCTTCCTGAAGCTGTACGGCGAGCAGGTGCTGCCGCTGCTGCGCCGCCGCTTCGGCTGATCGGCCGCGCGCCATGCCCGAGCGCGGGCTCGAGATCCTTCCCGTGCCCGGCCTGCCGATGGTGCGGCCGGGCAACGACCTGGCGGCGCTGATCCGGCAGGGGCTGGACCGCGGTGGGCTGCTGCCGCTGCGCGACGGCGACGTGCTGGTCGTGGCGCAGAAGATCGTCTCCAAGGCCGAGGGGCGGGTCGTCGAGGTCCCCTCCATCGCCCCCACCCCCTGGGCGGAGGAGGTGGCGCGGCAATGCGCCAAGGATCCGCGGCTGGTGCAGGCGATCCTGTCGGAGGCGGTGCGCGTCGTGCGCGCGCGCCCGGGCCTGCTGATCGTCGAGCACCGACTCGGCTTCGTCATGGCCAATGCCGGGGTCGATCATTCGAATGTCGGCCCGCAGGAGGATGGCGTGGAGCGCGTGCTGCTGCTGCCGCGCGACCCGGATGCCAGCGCCGCGGCCCTGCGCGCGGCGCTGGCGCCGCCCGATCTCCGCTTCGGCGTGATCGTCAGCGACAGCTTCGGCCGCGCCTGGCGCCGCGGCACGGTGGGCGTCGCGATCGGCGCGGCGGGCCTGCCGACGCTGCTCGACCTGCGCGGGCGGCCCGACCTGTTCGGCCGCACGCTCGAGGTCAGCATCAGCGGCTTCGCCGACGAGGTCGCGGCCGCGGCCTCCCTGGTGCAGGGGCAGGGGAACGAGGCGCGGCCCGTGGTGCTGGTGCGCGGCCTCCCCTGGGACGCGCCCGCGGGCACGGCCCAGGATCTGGTGCGGCCGGCGGCGGAGGATCTGTTCCGTTGAGCCTCGTCGTGGCGCTGTCGGGTGGCGTCGGCGGGGCGAAGCTGGCGCTCGGCCTGTCGCGGGTGCTGCCGGCCGAGGAATTGCTGGTCGTCGCCAACACTGGCGATGATTTCGAGCATCTGGGCCTGTCCGTCTCGCCCGACCTCGACACGCTGATGTACGCGCTGGGCGGGGTGGACAATCCCGCGACCGGCTGGGGGCGGCGCGACGAGACCTGGCATTTCATGGAGACGCTCGCGACGCTGGGCGGCGAGACCTGGTTCCGCCTCGGCGACCGCGACCTGGCGACGCATGTCGAGCGCACGCGGCGCCTGCGCGCGGGCGAGACCCTGGGCGCGATCACCGATGATTTCTGCCGCCGCCTCGGGATCGGCGCGCGCATCCGCCCGATGTCGGAGGACCCGGTGCGGACGCGGGTGCGGACCGATGAGGGGTGGCTGGATTTCCAGCCCTGGTTCGTCGGGCGGCAGGCGGGGCCGGCGGTGCGCGCCCTGGAGTTCGCCGGCGCCGCGTCGGCGCGGCCGCAGCCGGAGGTGCTGGCGGCGCTGCAATCGGGCGCCGTGCGCGCGGTGGTGATCTGCCCGTCCAACCCCTTCATCAGCCTCGGCCCCATCCTGGCCGTGCCGGGGCTGCGCGACGCCATCGCGGGGTGCGGCGCGCCGGTCGTCGCGGTCTCGCCGGTGATCGGCGGCGCGGCGGTGAAGGGCCCCACGGCGCGGATGCTGCGCGACCTGGCCGGCATCGCGCCGAGTGCCGCCGCCATCGCCCGGCACTACGGCGATTTCCTGCAGGGCTATGTGATGGACGAGCGAGATGCCGCCGAGGCGGGGGGGATCGCCGCGCGGGTCACCCTGGCGCCGACCCTGATGACGACGATCGAGGACAGGGTGGCGCTGGCGCGGGTGGTGCTGGACGCGGCGGACCGGCTGCGCGGATGAGGCAGGGCATCTGGGCGGTGCTGCCGGTGAAGGAGCTGGACGGGGCGAAGCAGCGCCTCTCGCCGCTGCTGGCGCCACCGCAGAGGGTCGCGCTGATGCGCGTGATGGTGGGCGAGGTGCTGGACGCGCTGGCGGCGACGCGCGGCCTCGCCGGCCTCGTTGTGGTCACGCTGGACCCCTGGGCGACGGAGCAGGCGCGGCGCCTCGGCGCGCGCGTGGTCACCGAGGGCGCGCGGGACGGGCATACGGGCGCGGTGATGGCCGCGGTGCGGATCCTGGCCGCGGAGGGCGCCCGCGGCATGATGGCCGTGCCCGGCGACATCCCCGCCGCGACGGCGGCGGAGTTCGCGGCGGTGCTGGCGGCGCATACGGATGCGCGCGGCTTCACCATCGGTGCCGCGCATGACGACAAGGGATCGAACGCCGTGCTCTGCACGCCGCCCGATGCGGTGCCCTTGCGCTTCGGGGAGGACAGCTTCTTCCCGCATCTCGACGCGGCGCGCCGGCAGGGGATCGCGCCCCGCGTGCTGCGGCTGCCGGGAATCGGGATGGACATCGACCACCCGGAGGATGTCGCGGCCTTCCTGCGCCTGCCGCAATCCGCGGGCACGCGGACACGGGCCTGGCTGGAGGCGGAGGGGGTGTCCGCCGCGCCCCCATCCCCCCGATCCCCTCCCCCGCTTGCGGGGGAGGGTGAGGGTGGAGCGATCCCCCGCTAGGCCTCCACCGCCACCCGCCGCTTCCGCGGCGCGGTCTGCACCACCGGCGCGAGTTCCGCCGCGCCGAAGGACGTCGCCCGCCGCTCCTCCGGCACCGGCCGGTATAGCGTGTCGCGCTGCTGCGGCACCCGCCCGATCGAGCGGATCAGCGCCTCCATCGCCTCCGGCGGGAATTCCTGCCCGTGCTGCGTCCCCGCCGCGCGGCTGATGCTCTCGTTCATCAGGGTCCCGCCAAGGTCGTTCGCCCCGGCCTCCAGGCACAGCGCCGCGCCCTCGGGCCCCATCTTCACCCAGGAGACCTGGATGTTCGGGATCAGCGGGTGCAGCGCGAGCCGCGCGACGCTGTGCATCAGCACCGCCTCGCGGAAGGTCGGGCCGCGCCGCGCCAGTCCCTTCAGGTACATCGGCGCTTCCATGTGCACGAAGGGCAGCGGCACGAATTCCGTGAAGCCGCCCGTCTCCGCCTGCTGGTCGCGCAGCACCAGCAGGTGGCGCGCCCAGTGCAGCGGCGCCTCCATGTGGCCGAACATGATGGTGGAGGTGCTGCACAGCCCGAGCGCATGCGCCGCGCGCGCCACCGCCAGCCATTCCCGCGTGTTCACCTTGTCGGGCGAGATCACGGCGCGGATCTCGTCGTCCAGGATCTCCGCCGCCGTCCCCGGCAGGGTGCCGAGCCCCGCCGCCTTCAGCCGCGCCAGGAAATCGCCGAGCGAGAGGCCGAGCGTCGCCGCGCCCTGCGTCACCTCGAGCGGCGAGAAGGCGTGGATGTGCATGTCGGGCAAGGCCGCCTTGATGGCGCGGCAGATCGCCTCGTAGGTGGCGCCGGTGTAGTCGGGGTGGATGCCGCCCTGCAGGCAGACCTCGGTCGCGCCGCGCTCCCAGGCCTCGACGGCGCGGCGCACGATCTCCGCGTGGTCGAGGTCGTAGGGCGTGCCGCGCAGCGCCTCATGCGTCTTGCCCTTGCTGAAAGCGCAGAAGGTGCAGCGATAGGTGCAGATGTTGGTGTAGTTGATGTTGCGGTTGACGACGTAGCGCACCGTCTCGCCGCTGACCGCGCGGCGCAGCGCGTCCGCCGCCTGCGTGACATGGGCGTAGTCGGCGTCGCGCGCGGCGAAGAGGGCGGCGATGTCCTCCGTGCCCAGCCGCTCGCCCTGCGCGGCGCGCTCCACCTGGCGTGCCAGGGCGGCGTCGGCGCGGGCGAGGCGCACCGGCGGCAGGCGCGGCGGCGTGGTCTCGCCGGGCGACCAGGCATCCTCGCGCGCCAGGCCCGCGGCGTCGCTCATCTGCCGCACGATGGTGGCGACGGAAGGCACGAACCAGCGCTCCGGCGTGCGGACGTATTCGGGATAGGCCGGCAGGCGCTGCACCAGCACCTTGCCCGCCTCGGCGGTCTTCGCGGCCAGCTCCTCCAGATGCGGCCAGGGCGCCTCCGGGTTCACATGGTCGGGCGTCACCGGCGAGACGCCGCCCCAATCGTCGAGCCCTGCCGCGACCAGGCGCTGATAGACGCCGGGCGACAGGTTCGGCGGCGCCTGGATGTGCATCGCCGGCCCCAGCACGATGCGCGAGGCGGCGATGGTCCAGAGCAGGTCGTCGAGGTCCGGCTCCGGCGCGCCGGCGCGCTTGGTGCCGCGCTTGGCGCGGAAATTCTGGACGATGACCTCCTGGATGTGGCCGTGCTCCGCGTGCAGGTCGCGGATGGCGGCCAGCGCCGCGATCCGCTCCGCCCGCGTCTCGCCGATGCCGATCAGGATGCCGGTGGTGAAGGGCACGCGCAGCGCGCCGGCCAGCCGCAGGGTCTCCAGCCGCACCGCCGGGTCCTTGTCGGGCGAGCCGTGATGGACGCCGCCCGGTTCGCACAGCCGCGCGCTGGCGCTCTCCAGCATGATGCCCTGGCTGGCCGTGACCTCGCGCAGCGCGGCGATCTCGTCGCGCGTCATCACGCCGGGGTTGGCGTGCGGCAGCAGCCCGGTCTCCTTCAGCAGCAGCGCGCACATGTCGCGCAGGTAGGCGATGGTGCTCGCCTGCCCCATGGCGTCCAGCGCCTCGCGCGCCTGGCGCCAGCGCAGCTCCGGCTTGTCGCCCAGGGTGAACAGCGCCTCCGTGCAGCCGGCCGCCGCGCCGGCGCGGGCGATCGCCAGCACCGATTCCGGCGACAGGTAGGCCGGCCGCCCGGTGCGCGGCTTCTGCGCGAAGGTGCAGTAGTGGCACACGTCGCGGCAGAGCTGCGTCAGCGGAATGAACACCTTCCGCGAATACGACATCGCGCGCCCATGCCCGGCGTCGCGCAGTGCCGCCGCCTCCGCCATCAGCTCGCCGAGCGGCATGCGCTCCAGCTTTTCGGTCAGCGCCGTTAGGCCCATGCAACCCCCTCCCCCGTGGCGCTTGCCGCCGCCGGTCTTCGCCAGCATCCTGGGGAGGCTCGGCGATCCGGGCAAGGGCCAGGGTAGGGGAGGAACCGAGGATGCAGATCGGCTTCAACGCGCCGACCGCGGGGCCACTGGCCGCGCCGGAGGCCCTGGCGAGGATCGTGCGGGAGGGCGAGGCGATGGGCTTCGCCTACGCCACCGTCAGCGACCATGTCATCATCCCGAAGGACATCCACGCCCGCTACCCCTATTCCGAGACCGGCGAGTTCCCCGCCGGCGCCAGGCAGGAGCGGCATGAGCAGCTGATCGAGGCCGCCTGGCTCGCCGCCATCACGACGAAGCTGCGCTTCGTGCTCTCCGTCATGGTCGTCCCCCACCGCCCGGCGGTGCTGGCGGCCAAGCAGCTCGCCTCCATCGACGTGCTCTCGGGCGGGCGGCTGACGGTCGGCATCGGCGCGGGCTGGCTGAAGGAGGAGTTCGAGGCGATCGGCGCCCCGGATTTCGCCCAGCGCGGCGCCGTCACCGACGAATACCTCGCCGCCTTCAAGGAGCTGTGGACCAGCAACGATCCGCGCTTCGAGGGGCCGACCACCCGCTTCGCCAACATCGATTTCTCGCCGAAACCCCCGCAGACACCGCACCCGCCGATCTGGGTCGGCGGCGAGAGCGGCCCGGCGATCCGCCGCACCGCGAAGCTCGGCGATGCTTGGTACCCGATCGGCACCAACCCGTCCTTCCCGATGGAGAGCCTGCCGCGGCTCAAGGGCGGGCTCGCGCGGCTGGAAAAGGCCTGCGCCGCCGCCGGACGCGCGCCGGGATCGGTCAAGGTCGCGATCCGCGTGCAGTCCTATGGCCCCGGCGTGCCGGCGAAGGCCGGCGACGGGGAGCGGCGGATGTTCTCGGGCAGCATGGGCGACGTCGTGCAGGATCTGCGCGACCTGAAGTCGCTCGGCTTCATCGCGGTGGATTTCGGCTTCGGCGGCGCCGATGCGGATGCGACCGTCGCCGAGATGCGCCGCTTCGCCGACGAGATCATGGCAAAGGTGTAGCGACATGCGCCTCGGCATCACGATCGGCATGATCCGCGGCGCGAAGCCGCGGCTCGAAATGGAGGTGGTGGAGGAGGCGGAGCGCCTCGGCTTCCACCAGGTCTGGTGCGGGGAGAGCTACGGCACCGACGCCGTGACGCCCATCACCTGGGTGCTGGCGCGGACGCAGCGGATCAAGGCCGGCACGGGCATCATGCAGATGCCCGCACGCGCCCCGACCTGCGCGGCGATGACGGCGATGACCCTGCAGGCGCTGTCGGGCAACCGCTTCCTCTGCGGCGTCGGCCCCTCCGGCCCACAGGTCGCCGAGGGCTGGTACGGCCAGCCCTATGGCGATGGGCTCGTCCGCACCCGCGAATATATCGAGATCATCCGCAAGATCTGGGCGCGCGAGGCGCCGCTGACCCATCAGGGCGAGCTCTACCAGATCCCCTATGCCGGCCCGGGGGCGACCGGCCTCGGCAAGCCGCTGCGCAGCATCGTGCATGCCGAGCCGGGGATCCCGGTCTACACCGCCTCCATCACGCCGGGCGGGCTGCGCCTCTCGGGCGAGATCGCCGACGGGACGCTGCCGATCTTCATGGCGCCCGAGAAGGCGGAGGTGGTGACGAAGCCGATCCTGGAAGGGATGGCGAAGGCCGGCAGGGCGCCGGACCTCTCGGCCTTCGACATCGCGCCCTACACCAAGATCCGCCTCGGCGACGACCTGCAGGCCTGCCGCGATTCGATAAAGCCGGAGCTCGCCCTCTACATCGGCGGCATGGGCGCGCGGGGGAAGAATTTCTACAACACCTACGTGAAGCGCCTGGGCTACGAGGCGGAGGCGAAGGCCATCCAGGACCTCTACCTGGACGGCAAGAAGGATCAGGCCGCGGCCATGGTGCCGGATGCGCTCTGCGACGAGGTGGCGCTGCTCGGCCCCGCCGCGCGCATCCGGGACCGGCTGGCGGCCTGGAAGGATGCGGCGAAGGATGGTCGCGTCGGCACGCTGGTGCTGACGGGGCCGAGCGTCGACGCGTTGCGGCTGGTGGCGGAGACGGTGCTGTAGCGCACCGCCCCCGCCGACGCGTCACGCCACCTGCGGGATCAACCTCGCCCAGCGGTCGAGCTCGGGCAGGATCTCGTCGGCCTTCGCGCTCTTCAGGCTGACCACCACGCGCGCGACGCCGGCATCGCGGTCGCGCTGCAGCGCCGCCAGATCCTCGGTCGCGCTCCAGACCGTGATCGGCATCGGCCCGCCCTCGCGCCCCGCCTCCTGCTCCATCTTCCGGAAATCGGGGATCAGGTCCGTGACATTGGCGTAATGCGTGCGCTTGCGGTGCGGCATCCATTCGTCGCCGTAGCGCAGCGCGCGCCTGGCCCCATACGGATAGGCGCCGCCCACGACGATCGGCGGGTGCGGCTTCCGCACCGGCTTGGGCCAGGTCATCATCGGCCCGAAATCGACCATCTCCCCGTGGTATTCGGGCTTCGACTTCGTCCAGATCGCCTTCATCGCCTCGATCCGCTCGCGCGCCAGCTTGTGCCGGCTCTCGAAGACCGTGCCGTGATTGGCCATCTCGTCCTTGTTCCAGCCATTGCCGACGCCGAACAGGAAGCGCCCGCCGGACACCTGGTCGATGGAGGCCACCAGCTTCGCCGTCTGGATCGGGTCGCGCTGCGCCACCAGGCAGACCCCCGTGCCCAGCAGCAGATCCTTGGTCACCACCGCCGCGGCCGAGAGGCAGACGAAGGGGTCCATCACGTCGTAGTAGTTCTTCGGCAGCTCGCCGCCGCCCGGATAGGAGGATTCCCGGCTCAGCGGGATATGGCTGTGCTCCGGCGCCCAGAGGCTGTCGAAGCCGCGCTCCTCCAGCGCCTTCGCCAGCTCCACCGGCGTCATCGAGTAGTCGGTGAAGAACATTGCCGCGCCGACCTTCATGGCGCCCCCTCCCTTGGACTGGACCGCGCGCATTCCACCACCGGGGCCCCCGGCGCACCAGCCGCCGCCCCCGTGCCGCACCAGGGCAACGGGGTGAGGCCCCCAGGCACCCCCCTGGTTTTCTCGCGGGGGGACACGCCCCGGGGGCAGGTCGGGGGGGGGGGGGGGGGGGGGGGGGGGGGGGGGGGGGGGGGGGGGGGGGG
>CAZMCV010000153.1:0-9131 GCA_964564645.1 uncultured Acetobacteraceae bacterium | reverse complement strand
CGCCATCCCCGCGCTCGGCGAGCGCGCCTTCCTGGGCCTCGCGCCGGAGGCGCGCCCCGCGCTGTTTCCCCGCACCGACGACACCGAGGAGGAATGACGACCATGTCCATCACCATCGGGCGCCGCGCCGCTCTGCTCGGCGCCGCTGCCCTGGCGGCTCCCTCCTGGGCACGGGCGCAGCGCGGCGGGGCCAGCGTGACCGCGGCCATCTACCCCGGCGCCTGGGACGAGGCCTTCCGCGAGATCGTCGCCCCGGCGCTGCTGCGCGCGCATCGCGTCGAGCTCGAGATGCAGCCGCTGTTCGCGGTGGACCAGATCGCCAAGGCCGCCGCGTCGCGCGGCGCCCCGCCCTTCGACTGCTTCGTGCTCGATCCCGGCCCGGCCGCCACCGGCGTCGATCGCGGCCTGTTCGAGGCGTTCGATCCGTCCAGGCTCGGCAACCGCGCGCAGATCCCGCCCGCCCTGATCTCGCCCTTCGCCATCGGCTGCAACGCGCAGGTGGTCGGCATCGCCTACAACCCGAAGAAGGTGCCGAAGCCCAAGGGCTATGCCGACCTGTTCAAGGATCCCTGGGTAAGCCGCCTCGCCCTCACCGGCTTCCAGACCACCTTCGGCACGATCAGCCTGATCGAGATCGCCAAGGTGTTCGGCGGCAGCGAGACCAACATCGAGCCGGCGCTGGTCGAGCTGAAGAAGGTGCTGCCGAAGATCGCCGCGGTCGGCGCGCCGGCGGCCATGCCCGGGCTGTTCCAGCAGGGCCAGTGCGACGTGATGTACACCAACACCCAGGCGGTCGCGACCCTGAAGGATCGTGGCGTCGACATCGAATTCGCGGTCCCCGAGACCGGCGCCAGCACCTTCCTGACCACGCTGCACATCGCCAAGGGCAGCACCAACATCGACAACGCCTACAAGTACATCGACACCGTCGTCAGCAAGGGCGTCCAGGAGAAGCTGATGGAGAAGCCCTACAATTTCATCCCGACCAACCGCGAGGTGAAGCTGCTGCCCGACCTGCCGATGCGGAGCCTGGACGAGATGGCGAAGTTCAACCAGCACGACTGGTCGAAGATCAACCCGCTGCGGGCCGGCTGGATCGAGCGCTTCAATCGCGAGATGGCGAAGTAGCGTGGCCGCGGCGGCGGGCCTCGGCGCGATCCCGGCGCGGCGGGGGGAGGGATTCCTCTCCGCCTGGGGGCTGGCTCTGCCGCTCGCCGCCGCCTACCTGGCCTTCTTCGTCGCGCCGCTCCTCATGCTGATCGGCGTCAGCTTCTTCGCCGACGAGAAGCTGACGACGCTCGGCCTCGACCAGTGGCGCCGCTTCCTGTTCGACGCCTTCCACTGGAAGGTGGTGGCCGACACGCTGATGCTCGGCGTCAAGACCGTCTGCGCGACCGTCCTGCTCGGCTTCCCGCTGGCGCTGATCTACCGCGCCGCCTCGCCCGCCTGGCAGCGCGTGCTGCTGTTCATCGTCATCATGCCGCTGCTGACCAGCGTGGTGGTGCGCACCTTCGCCTGGATCGTGATCCTGGGGCGGGAGGGGCTGGTGAACCGGCTGGTGCTCGACCTCGGCCTCGCCGCGGAGCCGCTGCGGCTGCTGCAGACGGAGCTCGGCCTGGTGATCTCGCTGACCCAGATCGAGATGCCGCTGCTGCTGCTGCCGCTGCTGGCGGTGATGGCGCGGGTCGATCCGAACCTGCTCGACGCCTCCGCCTCGCTCGGCGCCTCGCCCTGGCGGACGCTGTTCCGGGTGATCCTGCCGCTGACGGCGCCGGGGCTCGCGGCGGGATCCCTGCTGGTCTTCGCCTCCTCCACCACCGCCTTCATCAGCCAGTCGGTGATCGGCGGCGGGCGGCTGGTCTACCTGCCGGCGCTGGTCTGGCAGCAGGCGATGGTGGTGGCGAACTGGCCCTATGCGGCGACGATCGCGATCATGCTGCTGCTCTCCGTCTCCTCGGTGCTGGCGGTGATCGCCTATGCGGGGCGCCTGGCGGGGGGGCATGTCCGTGGCTAGGCGACGCACGGCCGGCGAGCTGTCCTACACGCTTCTCATCGGCGGGCTGGCGATCCTCGCGCTGGTGATCCTGGTCGCGCCGATCCTCGTGGTGCTGGCGACATCCTTCACCGACAGCCGCTCCATCCGCTTCCCGCCGCAGGGCTTCTCCTTCCGCTGGTACGAGCTGCTGGTGGACGGCGTGCGCTCGCGCCAGATCCATCGCGCGGCCGGCAATTCGCTGGAGGTCGCGGCCTTCGCCGCGGGGCTGGCGACGCTCATGGGCACGGCGGCGGCGCTGGCGCTGTCCCGCGCGGCGGGAAGGACGGCACGCGCGGCGGATGCCTTCTTCATGTCGCCGCTGGTGCTGCCGGGCCTCGCCTTCGGGCTGGCGGCGCTGATGTACTTCACCCTGCTCGGCTTCCGCCCCTCGCTGGAGCTGATCATCGCGGGGCACCTGATCGTGGTGACGCCCTTCGTGCTGCGCACCGTCGGCGCGTCGCTGTCGCAACTCGACCCGGCGCTGCTCGACGCGTCGCGATCGCTGGGGGCGGGGCCGGTGCGCACCTTCCGCAAGGTCATCCTGCCGTTGATCGCGCCGGGGATCGCCGCCGGCGCCTTCCTGGCCTTCATGGCGAGCGTGGACAACGTCCCCGTCTCCCTCTTCCTCTCCTCGGCGAGGACGGACATGCTGCCGATCCGCATGTGGGGGATGATGGAGAGCACGCTCGACGTGCGCGTGGCCGCCGTCTCCGGCACCTTGATCTTCTTCGCCTTCGTGCTGATGCTGGTGATGGAACGGCTCACGGGCCTGACGCGGAGGATGCGGGGATGATGCGCCTGATCGCCGAACCGCTGACCTCGGCGGCCTTCCTGCCCTATGGCGAGGTGCTGGACGCGCCAGCCATCCCGGGCCGCACCTATTTCGAGGACGCGCTGGCGAACCGGCGTCCCGCGGCGCGGCCGAGCCTGTCGCTGGTGGTGAAGGCGCCGGCAACGGAGCTTCCCCTGCGATCGACGACGATGGAGCGGCACCGCCACTCCTCGCAGAGCTTCATCCCGCAGGAGGCCGGGCGCTGGCTGGCGGTGGTGGCGCCGCATCTGGCCGAAGGGCGAGGCCCGGACATGGCGCGCGCCCGCGCCTTCCTGGCGCGTCCCGACCAGGGCGTGACCTACGGCGCCGATGTCTGGCACCACCCCTTCACCGTGCTCGACCGCACGGCACGTTTCGCGATCCTGATGTGGCGGGACGGCACGACGGAAGATGACGAGTTCGTCGAGGTCGCTCCCTTCGAGATCGTGCCAGGCTGACGCAGGGGAGGGGACGGGGCATGCCCTACGAGGTGAGGCGCGACTTCATCGGCTACGCCGGCAACCCGCCCGACCCGCAATGGCCGGGCGGCGCGCGGCTCGCGGTGAATTTCGTGATGAACTACGAGGAGGGCTCCGAACCCTCGATGCAGGATGGCGAGGGCTACACCGAGACGGGCCTGACCGAGGCGACCGCGCTCAACCAGATCAAGGCCGGCCGCGACCTGGCGGCCGAGGGCATGTTCGAATACGGCAGCAGGGTCGGCTTCTGGCGGCTGATGCGGCTGTTCCAGGAACGCGGACTGCCGCTGACGGTGTTCGGCTGCGCCCTGGCGCTGGAGCGGAACCCGCACGCCGCGCAGGCGATCCGCGACGCCGGCTTCGACCTCTGCTGCCATGGCTGGCGCTGGGTCAAGCACTACGAGCTCTCCGAGGCGGAGGAGCGCGACCACATCGCGCGCGCCGTCCGCAGCCTGAAGGAGACGATCGGCGCGCCGCCCGATGGCTGGTATTGCCGCTACGGCCCGAGCGTGAACACGCGCCGCCTCGTCGTCGAGCATGGCGGCTTCCTCTATGACAGCGACTACTATGGCGAGGAGCTGCCCTTCTGGGTGACGGTGGACGGCAAGGGGCACCTGGTCGTCCCCTATTCGCTGACCAACAACGATGGCAAGTACGCCTCCACGCTCGGCACGGCCGACCAGTGGTTCTCCTTCGTGCGCGACGCCTTCGAGATGCTGTACGCGGAGGGGGCGACGGCGCCGAAGATGATGTCGGTCGGCCTGCATATGCGGCTGATCGGCCATCCGGCGCGTGCGGCCGGGCTGCAGCGTCTGCTCGACCACATGATGGCGCGGCGCGGCGTCTGGATCACCAGCCGTGTCGCCATCGCCCGCCACTGGGTGGCGACGCATCCCTATCCCGGCAAGGGGCTGAACGAATGAGCCGCGAATCCCTCGTCGTCGCGCTCGGCCCGCGGCGCTATCGCATCGAGCGTCCATGGGGCGAGGTGCCGCAGGGCCCCGGCAAGGTCACCGATGTCGCCTGCGATTCCGCCGGCCGCGTCTATGTCCAGCTTCGCATCGATGCCTATGCCGATCCGGAGACCCCGGCGATCCTGGTCCTCGCGCCGGATGGCCGCCGCGAGGCCGCCTGGGGCGGCACGGAGGTGCTGGACGGGCACATGGCGAGCGTCCATCCCGATGGCCGCGTCTTCGTCGTCGACCGCGATGCGCACGAGATCATCATCTTCGATCGTGCCGGCAAGCGACTCGGCGGAATCGGCAGGCGCCACGCGCCGGGCGAGCCCTTCAACGCGCCCTGCGACGTGGCCTTCGCGCCCGACGGCACGATCTACGTGGCGGATGGCTACGGCCATTCCCTCGTGCATCGCTTCTCCGCCGATGGCGCGCCGCTCGTCGCCTGGGGCCGGCCGGGTACGGGGCCCGGCGAGTTCAGCACGCCGCACTCCGTCTGGATCATGCCGGACGGGCGCGTCGCGGTCGCCGACCGCGAGAATCATCGCGTGCAGGTCTTCGACGCGGGTGGACGCCACCTCTCCACGATGGGCGATTTGCACAAGCCGATGGATGTGCATGGCGGGCCGGATGGCTCGCTCTACGTCACCGACCAGATCCCGCGGCTGTCGCTCTTCGACGGCACGGGGACCCTGATCGGTCGCTGCCGCCCGGTGCTCAATGGCGCGCATGGGATGTGGGCGGCGCCGGATGGCGCGTTGCTTCTGGCCGAACAGAATCCGAACCGGCTGACGCGGCTCGTGCCGCTCGACTGACAAAGACCCGAGCTGCAACCACGGGTTGTTCCGGGATTTGTCATGAAATTCTCATGGAACTGCGTTTGTCCATGAACGGCCATTAGCCTATCAGCCCCTCGCCCATTCGGGAGCGGGGGCTGCCTTTGCACGACGCTGTCTCATCCACGGTGTCCGATCCTCAGCCAGATCCCTGCTTGATGCCGGCCTCGAGCCACGGCGCGGTCGGAAGGATCGTGCCTGCGGCGAGGCGTGATCCGCTCTGCGTACCCCACTTGGCGACGCGAGCGGCTTCTGCGGGCATCGAACGCCTCCGACGCCGATCCCTCAAACGCTGATCGAACGGCCGCGCCGGGCGGCCCGGGAGAACGAGCATGTCACTGTCCATCACACCGACGAACGCGCTTGAGTTCAACGCCATCGGCACGGTCGGCCTTGCCGGCGCCGAGATCTCGGCCTTCGATTCGGGCAGCAGCCGGCTCTTCGTCACCTCCGCGAGCGGCCTCCAGGTGGTCGACCTGTCGAACCCCGCCGCGCCGGCGCTGATGCAGACGATCGACCTGTCCGCCCTCGGCTACCTCTCGAACGACATCACCAGCGTCGCGGTGAAGAACGGCGTCGTCGCGGTCAGCCTGCTGAACCCGACGAAGGGCGCGCCCGGCCAGGTCGTGTTCCTCGATGCCGCCAGCCTCGCCCCGCTCGGCCGGGCGACGACAGGCGCGCACCCGGACATGGTGACCTTCACCCCCGACGGCACGAAGCTGCTGGTCGCGAACGAGGGCGAGTACCTCGACGGCAATGGCGGTCCGGGCACCGCAGCGGGCTCGATCACCATCATCGACCTGGTGGCGCAGACCGTGAGCACGGCCCGCTTCAACGCCTTCAACGGTCAGGAGGAGGCGCTGCGCGACGAGGGCGTGCGCATCTTCGCCGGCCAGTCCGCTTCGCTCGACCTCGAGCCCGAGTACATCGCGGTGTCGGCGGACGGCACGACGGCGATGGTGACGCTGCAGGAGAACAACGCGGTCGCCATCGTCGACATCGCCACCGCGACCGTGACCGACGTCGTTGGCCTCGGCACCAAGGATTTCTCCGGCCTCCAGGCCGATTTGAGCGACCAGGATGGCGGCATCAACCTGGTGACCGGCCAGCCGGTCGTCGGCCTCTACATGCCGGACGCGATCGACACCTACGAGTCGAACGGCCAGACCTACTACATCATCGCGAACGAGGGCGACGACCGCGACGACTTCCTCACGCCGAACGAGACGTCGCGGCTGGGCAGCCTCGACCTCGACGACGCGACCTTCCCGGACGAGGCCGACCTCAAGCAGGTCGACAATCTCGGCCGCCTGACCGTCAGCAACGCGCCGGGCGCGAGCGGCGACCTGGATGGCGACGGCGATGTCGACCAGATCCAGATGTATGGCGGGCGCTCCTTCTCGATCCTCGACAGCACCGGCGCGATCGTGTTCGACAGCCAGGACATGCTGGAGCGGATCGTCGCCGAGCAGTTCCCCTCGCGCTGGGACGACACCCGCAGCGACAACAAGGGGCCCGAGCCGGAGGGCGTCGAGATCGCCACCATCGGCGAGTCGACCTACGCCTTCATCGGACTCGAGCGTACCAGCATCACCGTGGTGTTCGACGTCACCGACCCGAATGACGTGACCTACACCGGCGCGCTGGAGAATGCCGGCGACATCAGCCCCGAGGGCGGCATCTTCATCTCGGCCGAGGACAGCCCGAGCGGCGAGATGCTCTTCGTCGTGAGCAACGAGGTCAGCAGCACCGTCACGGTGTACGAGATCATCGAGCCCGAGGACACCTTCACCCTCCAGCTCCTGCATTTCGCCGATGCCGAGGCGGGCCTGCTTGCCTCCGACACGGCGCCGAACCTGGCGGCGCTGGTCGATGCCTTCGACGATGACTATGCCAACACGCTGATCCTGGCGGGCGGCGACAACTACATCCCCGGCCCCTTCTTCGCCGCCGGCACCGATTCCTCGGTCGCCGCGACGCACACCCGCGGCAACAACCCGGGCGCGGCCGATATCGAGATCCACAACCGGATCGGTGTCGAGGCCTCGACCATCGGCAACCATGAGTTCGACCAGGGCACGCGGACCTTCAGCGACGCCGTCCTGGACGCCGCCTTCCCCTACCTCTCGGCGAATCTCGACTTCTCCGGCGACGCCGACATCAGCGGCCGCTACCAGGAGACGGTCGGCGTTGGCGGCCTCGAGAATGCCGCCACGTTGGCGGGCAGGATCGTGCCCTCCGCCGTGGTCGACAAGGGCGGCGAGAAGATCGGCCTGGTCGGCGCGACCACGCAGATCCTCGAGGGGATCTCGTCCACCGGTGGCGTCGAGGTGAAGGGCTTCGAGGGCGACGGCAACGAGACCAACGACATGGCGCTGCTGGCCGCGCAGCTCCAGCCGGTGATCGACGACCTGATCAGCCAGGGCGTCAACAAGATCATCCTGATGGCGCATCTCCAGCAGATCGGCTTCGAGCAGGAGCTGGCCACGCTGCTCTCCGGCGTCGACATCATCCTCGCCGCGGGCTCCAACACCCGCCTCGGCGACGAGGATGACGTTGCGGTGGCCTTCCCGGGCCATGCCGCGGACTTCGCCGGCCCCTACCCGATCGTGACCACCGGCGCCGACGGCGGCACCACGCTGATCGTCAACACCGACAACGAGTTCACCTATCTCGGTCGCCTCGTCATCGAGTTCGACGCCGAGGGCAACATCATCGCCGACAGCTACGACCCGGCGATCAGCGGCGCCTACGCCTCGACCGACGAGAATGTGGCCGAGGCCTGGGGCGTCGATGTCGCCGACCTCGAGACCACCGCCTTCGCCGAGGGCACCAAGGGCGAGCAGGTCGCCGACATCACCGAGGCGGTGGACGCCGTGATCGCCGCCAAGGATGGCGAGGTCTTCGGCTTCACCAATGTCTACCTCGAGGGTGAGCGCAACCTGGTCCGCAACCAGGAGACCAATCTCGGCAACATCTCGGCCGATGCGAACCTCTCCGCCGCGAGCGAGGCGCTGGGTGGCGGCTTCGTCGCCTCCCTGAAGAATGGCGGCGGCATCCGCACCTCGATCGGTGCGGTCGACGTCGTCAGCGGCGACAAGCTGCCGCCGATCGCCAACCCGGATGCCGGCAAGCCTGCAGGCGGCGTCTCCACGCTCGACATCGAGAACTCGCTCCGCTTCAACAACCTGCTGATGGTGTTCGACACCACGGCGGCGGGGCTCAAGGCGATCCTCGAGCATGGCGTGGCCTCGCTCGGCAACCAGGGCCGCTTCCCGCAGCTCGGCGGGGTCAGCTTCTCTTTCGATCCGGATGCGCCCGCCGGCTCGCGCATCCTGAACATCGCGCTGATCGACGAGGATGGCCTGCCGGTCGCGCGCCTCGTCGAGAACGGGGTCGTGAACCCGCACGCCCCGGCCACCATCAGCATCGTCACGCTGAACTTCCTCGCCAATGGCGGCGACAGCTACCCGATCAAGGCGAATGGCGAGAATTTCCGCTACCTTCTCAACGACGGCACGCTGAGCGCGCCGCTCGACGAGGCGCTCGACTTCACCGCGGCGGCCAATGTCCCGGCCAACGCGCTCGGCGAGCAGCAGACGATGAAGGACTTCCTGGCCGAGAATCACGGCACGCCGGAGACCGCCTATGACGAGGCGGACACCCCGGCGTCCGAGGATGAGCGGATCCAGAACCTGAACTCCAAGACCGAGGACACCGTCTTCGACGGCGAGACCATCGTCGGCGACGCCACCGCCGAGTCGATCGAGGGCACCGCCGGCGACGACAGCCTCTCGGGTGGCGACGGCACCGATACGGTCGCGGGCCTCGATGGCAACGACACCCTGCTGGGCGGCGCCGACGAGGACAGCCTCGTGGGCGGAAAGGGCGATGACAGCCTCGATGGCGGCACGGCGGGCGACGCAATGGCCGGCGGCGTGGGCGACGACACCTATGTCGTCGACAGCGTGCTCGACGGTGTCACCGAGGCGGCGGGCGAGGGCCTCGACACGG
>CAZMCV010000152.1:0-9182 GCA_964564645.1 uncultured Acetobacteraceae bacterium | reverse complement strand
CGCCGCCCGACGCGCCGCAGGCGCTGCGCTGGCGGCTGGCCCGGCTCGCGGTCGCGCGCGACGAGGCCCGCCTCCTCGCCCGCGACCAGGATGATTGAGGAGCGTCGCGCCGATGCCCGAAGCCCTCCGTGACATCCTCCTCGAGGGAGCAATCCCCGCCTTTACCGTGGAGGGTGTGGCGAAGCCGGAGATCGCGCGCGACCTGCTCGAGCTCGAGGTGGAGGAGACGGTCGAAGGCATGGCCAGCCTTCGCTTCACCCTCTCCGCCATCGGCCCGCGGCCGGGCAGCGTCGACGAGGCGCTGCTCTGGCTCGACGGGCGGGTGCTGGATTTCGGCAAGGAGATCGCGGTCAGCCTCGGCCCCGCCAGCGCGCAGGAGCGCGTCTTCACTGGCCGCATCAGCGCCATCGAGCTCGGCATGGAGCAGGGGCGCGAGGCGGAGGTGCGCATCCTGGCCGAGGACCGGCTGATGGATCTGCGCATGACGCGGCGCTTCGCGACCTGGGAGGAGGCGGACCTCGCGACGATCGCCCGCGGCATCGCGGCCCGGCACGGGCTGTCGGCCGAGATCGACCTGCCCGGCGCGCCGACCCAGGCGATGGTGCAGCAGTGGAACCAGACCGATCTCGGCTTCCTGCGCGAGCAGGCGGCGCGGCTCGGTGCCGAGATCTGGCTGGACGGCACGGTCCTGCACCTCGCCGACCGCGCGCGCCGCGACGACGCGCCGCGGCTGACCCTGATCCAGGGCAACGACCTGCTGACGATCGCGCTGCGCGCCGACCTGTCCGGCCAGCGCAGCCGGGTCACGGTGGGTGGCTACGACGCGCAGGCGAAGGACGGGATCGCCGAGACCGCCGAGGGCAGCGTCGCGGCTGCGGAGGCCGGGGGACGCCGCACCGGCCCGGCGGTGCTGGAGCAGGCCTTCGGCGCCCGTGACAGCTTCCGCCTGCGCGACGTTCCGCTCGCCGGGGCGGAGGCGCGCGCTTGGTCGCGCGCCGCCATGCTGGCCCGTGCCCGCCGCTTCGTGCAGGCCGAGGGCGTGACGACGGGCACGCCGCGGCTCCGCCCGGGCGCGCGGCTGAACCTCGAGCGCGTCGGCGAGGTCTTCGCGGGCGATGGCTACCGGGTGACGCGCTGCCTGCACCGCTACGACCTCACGAACGGGTATCGCACGCTGTTCTCGGCCGAGCGCGCCGGCATCGGGAGCGCGGCGGCATGATGCCCGATCGGCTGCACGAGGCGGAGCGGCAGCGCTTCCATGGCCTCTATCCGGCGCTGGTCGAGGATCTCGTCGATCCGGAAGGGCTGGGGCGCATCCGCGTGCGCTTCCCCGGCTTCGGCGAGGCGGCCGGCGTCTCCGCCTGGGCGACCCTGCTGACGCCCTATGCGGACCAGGACCAGGGCCTCGAGATCCTGCCCGAGGTGGACAGCCAGGTCGTCATCGCCTTCGAGGCCGGCGATCCGGCGCGCCCCTACATCCTCGGCGCCTGCTGGAACGGGCGGGCCGCGCTGCCCGAGGCCGCCCAGGCGGCGAACAACCTGCGCAGCCTGAAGACCCGCGCCGGCAGCCTGCTGCAATTCGACGATGCGGAGGGCGCCGCCAGGGTCACGCTGTCGATGCGCAGCGGGCATCGCCTGGTGCTCGACGACGCGGCGCAATCCGTGACCGTGCAGCATGCCAATGGCAGCAGCATCGTCATCAACGCCGCGGGGCAGGTCAGCGTCACGGCGAACAGCACGGTCGAGGTGAATGCCTCGGCCGTGAACCTGCGCGCGCCGGTGGTGACCTGCGACGGGCTGCTGCAATGCCAGACCCTGATCGCGAACTCGGTCGTCTCCGCCAGCTACACGCCGGGGGCGGGCAACATATGGTAGCGCTGCCCGTCCCCCCGCCCCGGCATCCCTGGAAGCTGGTCGGCCCGTGGTATCGCTGGCCGCGCCCCGCCGTGCCGGCCGATGGCCGCGTCGCGCCGCCGGCGATCCAGAAATTCGCCGGCGCCGGCTTCATGCCGGGCTTCCTGGCCGATCCGCAGCATTCCCTGGCCTTCGATCCCGGGATCGACGTGGTCTCGACCGTCGACCTGCTGCCGGCGGTCTCGGGCGGCAACCTGCCCGGCAAGCTGGCGGCGCTGTTCGCGACGAAGCCGGATGGCACGCCGGTGAAGCCCGCCGACGCGACGCCCGACATCCTGAAGAATCTCCGGCGCGCGCGGCTGGTGCCGAGCGGGCTGCGCAAGCTCTACCAGCCCGCGCATGACCGCCACTACCTGGTGGTGTGCGAGCTGCACTGCGACATGCCGGGCCTGCCCACCGTGCCGCGCGGCGAGATCTGCCAGTCCGGCTTCGTCATCCGCCGCCGCCAGCGCGTGGTGCCCCCGGCGCTGACCGAGGAGGCGGCGAAGCGCGCGGCGGCGCTGCGCCAGGCGGAGGCGGGCCTGGCGGAGCTGCGGCAGGAGACGCCGCTGCGCGACGACATGGCGGCGGTGCGCCGGGCGGAGATCGCGGCGATGGCGGCGGCCGGCACGCTCGCCCCTGCCATCGCCGCCGCCGAGGATGCCGTCGCCACCCTGCGCGAGGCGCTGCATGGCTGGTTCGCCGCCCATGGCATCACCACCCGCATCGAGGCCTGGATCCCCGCGCGCGCCGGCACGGCCGCGCATCCGACCCTCGGCGCCTGGGAGAAGCTGGCGAGCGAGACCGCCGATCCGGACCCGCGGGAGCATGTCCATCCGCTCTATCCCCTGATCGCGCCACAGGGCGATGCGCGCCACGACGCCGCCGGGCGCACCATGCTGTACGGGCTGGTGCCCACGGCGAGCCTGCAGCGGGATGGCGACGGGCGCCCGCGCTTCGACGACCAGAGCACCTACGAGATCCGCTGCTTCGTGCGCCGGCATGACCCGTGCTGCCCGCCCGCCGCCGGCCGCGTGCCCGACTGCCGCGGCGAGGTGGTGTGGTCCCTGCCCACCGAGCCCTACCGCGTCGCCGCGCCCTTCGACCCCGTGGGCAGCGCCAACCGCCCGATCAGCATCAAGATGCCGGATCTGCGCGAACTGGCCGCGCAGGTCGCGGCCCGGCCGCGCGGCAGCCTCTCGCCGGTCCGCTTCGTCCAGCCGCAGCATCTCTCGCCGCAGACCAGGGATGGCGCGGTCAGCGGTGGGACGATGTCGGGCAACGCGGTCTGCTTCTTCTCGATCCCGCTGATCACCATCGTCGCGCTGTTCGTGCTGAACCTGTTCCTGCCGATCGTGGTGTTCCTGTTCCAGCTCTGGTTCCTGCTGCTGTTCCGCTTCTGCATCCCGCCGCAGGTGAAGTTCGGGGCGGGGCTGGACGCAGCGCTGGCCGCGACGCCGCCCGCGGTCGACCTCGATGCCGATTTCAAGGTCTCGCTCGACGGCGTCTCCATGGCGACGGCGGCGGAGCTGCACGCGGCGCTGCAGGCCCGGCTCGGCGACAAGTTCGCGGAGGAGGGGATGGAGAACCCGGCGGATGCGCTCGGCGCCCTCTCCAACAACGCGCTCGGCACCCTGCACCGGA
Organism: uncultured Acetobacteraceae bacterium; assembly: GCA_964564645.1. GTDB lineage: Bacteria > Pseudomonadota > Alphaproteobacteria > Acetobacterales > Acetobacteraceae > CAZMCV01. The sequence continues at coordinate 5,645 of CAZMCV010000152.1, read as the reverse complement.
CCATGGCCGACAACGCCGCGATCGGCGAGGTGGGGGCGGAGGACCCGGAGTCCGCCCCGACCCCCGGCCCGCGCGGCGCCGATGCGCTGGTCTGGGAACCGCGCCGCGAGCCCGCCTGGCGCCTGGTGGAGGGACGCGGATGAGCGGCACGCGCTCGCTGGCCAACGAGCTGCTCGGCCGCGGCGCCGGGCTGCCGCTGGCGCCCGACGCCGCCGGCCGCCTGCCGCGCGCCGAGGGGCCGGAGAAGGTGCGCCAGTCGATCCTGCTCATCCTCGACACCGAGCCGGGCGAGCGCGTGATGCTGCCGGCCTTCGGCTGCGGCCTGCGGCAATTCCTGATGCGCCCGAACAATGCGCCGGTGCGCGCCGAGATCGAGCAGGCCATCCGCGACGCGCTGCGCCTGTGGGAGCCGCGCATCACCGGCATCGAGGTCGAGGCGGCGGCCGGCGAGGATCCCTCCCTCGTCCTCGTCACCCTGCGCTACGCGCACAAGGCGACCGGCCGCCGCGACGCGCTGCTCTACCCCCTGCCGTTGAGGTGACGCGCCGATGCCGATCCTGCCCCCCGTGCTGGACGACCGGAGCTTCGAGCAGATCCGCGGCGAGCTCATGGACCGCATTCCGGTCTACAACCCGGAATGGACGGACCGGAACCGCAGCGATCCCGCCGTCACCCTGCTGGAGCTCTTCGCCTTCCTCGGCGAGGGGCTCCAATTCCGCTTCAACCAGATCCCCGAGGCGACGCAGCTCGCCTTCCTGCGCCTGCTCGACCTGCCGCTGCGTCCGGCGCGGCCGGCGACGGCGCTGGTGCGGGCGACGCTGAAGCCTGGCCCGCTCGCGCCGCGCGGCGTGCTGTTCCACGCGGGCGACCAGTTGCGCGCGGGCAAGGCCATCTTCACCCTCGATGCCGAGGCGCCCTGCTGGCCGCTCGACTGCGTGACCATCGCGCGCAAGCCGGCGCCGCTGCCGGATGCGGCGACCGAGCCCGAGCTGCACGGCGCCGTGCAGGGCACGATCGATGCGGTCGCCGCGGCCGATCCCTCCCTCTCCGCCATCGCCCCGTACCAGAACGCCGTCCTGGCGCCGGATGGCAGCACGCCGCCCATCGACGCCTCGGACGCGATCGATGGCAGCATCTGGATCGCCGTGCTGCGCGAGAAGGAGGTGACGGCGCTCGAGCTGGCGCCGGGCGCCGCGGCCACGCTCTCGATCGGCGTCTCGCCCGCGCTCGCCACGCCGACGCTCGACCAGGTGGCGCCCTGCCCGGGCGATGCGCCCGCCGCGCGCCCCGCGCTGGAATGGCGCGCCAGCCTCGCCGCGCTCTCGCCCAACGGCCGGCCGCGCGCGATCCCGCTGCGCGTGCTGGCCGACACGACGGAGGGCTTCACCGCCGAGGGCGTGGTGCGCATCGCGCTGCCGGCCGATCTCCAGCCGCTCGGCATCCCGCCGGCGCCGCAAGGGCTCGAGGGCACCGGCGAGTTCCCGCCGGTGCTCGAGGATCCGCAGCAGGCGGAGCGCCTCTGGTTCTGGCTGCGCGCCTGGCGGGCGGACAACAGCCGCATCGGCGCGCTCCGCGGGGTCTGGCTGAACGCCTTGCCGGTCACGCAGTCGGTCGCGGCGCGGCCGGAGCTGCTCGGCACGGGCAGCGGCCAGCCGGGCCAGGTCTTCGCGCTCGCCAACCGGCCCGTGCTCGTCGATGCACGCCAGGGCGTCTCGGTCCAGGTGCGGGAGGAGAATGTCTGGACCGACTGGTCGCTGCGCGAGGACCTCGATGCGAGCGGGCCGGAGGATCGGCACTTCACCCTGGACGCCGAGGCCGGCACCATCCGCTTCGGCCTGCGCGCGCCGCAGATCGGCGAGCGCGTGCGCGCCCTTGCCTACCGGCATGGCGGCGGCACGGCGGGCAACGTGCCGGCGCGCACCATCAGCGCCCTCGGCGAGGAGGCGCCGGATGCGCCCCCGCCGCCGCTGATGCGCCGGCCCGCCATGGCGGGACCGATCCTCTCGAACCCCTTCCCCGCCATGGGCGGCGCCGACACGGAAAGCATCGAGGCCGGGCTCGCCCGCATCCCGGCGGAGCTGCGCCGCCGCAACCGCGCCGTCACCAGCAGCGACTTCGCCGAGCTGGCCCTGCAGACCCCCGGCATCGAGCTCGGCCGCGCCGAATGCCTGCCGCTGTTCCACGCGCCGGACCGCGCCTGGCCGCGCGCCGGCGCGGTCAGCGTCGTCATCTGGCCGGCGCGGGATCCCGCGCATCCGGAAGCGCCGGTGCCGGATGCCTGGCAGCTCCGCCAGGCCTGCCGCTGGCTGGATACGAAGCGCCTGGTGACGACGGAGCTCTACGTCATTCCGCCGACCTATCGCGGCCTCGCGATCTCCATCGCCGTGCAGGTCAAGGAGGGCTACGGGCTGGAGGCGGTGCGCAACTGGGTGGAGCTGGTGCTGCGCCGCTACCTCGCCCCGCTGCCGCCCTACGGGCCCGATGGCGGCGGCTGGCCACTCGGACGGCGCGTCCTGGACCGGGAGCTGGAGGGCGTGGCGATGCAGGTCGAGGGCGTCGCCTTCGTCGAGGGCCTGGCCCTCGCCGCGCTCGCGCCGGACGGCATCGCCTGGCAGCGCATGGCCGGCGTGCCGCTGGAGCGCTGGCAGGTGCCGGAGGTGCGGGCGGTGACGGTGGTCGATGCCGCCACCCCCCTGCCCGACCCGGGCGCCGCCGTGCCGCCCCCCCCGGGCGGCAACCCCGTGCCGATCCCCGTGCTGCGCGAGAAGTGCTGAGCCGCCATGCGCCTCGCATCCCACGCTGCCGAGCTGGCGATCCGCGGACGGCCGCAATGGCTGCGCTGCGGCTTCGCGCCCCCCGGGGAGGGCGTGCGCGCGGCGCTGCAGGGCGATGTCGTGACCCTGCCGCCGCTGCCTCCGCCGACCGCTTCCGGATCGGGCGAGACGCCCTTCGCCGGCGGCCATGCCGGACTCGCCTTCGATTGCCACGGCCGGCTGTTCCATCCGCGGCCCGAGGAAGGCCGTATCGAGTATCTCCTGTGGGGCCGGCAGACCGCGCTCAGCGTCGTCGCCGATGCGCCGCATGTCTTCGCGATCACTGGCGCCGGCACGGAATCCGCCGGCTTCGCCGCCGACGAAGCGCTGCCGCGGCGGCCCGTCGCGCTCGGCGCGGACGAGGCCGACTATCTCTATGTTGCGGACGCCGCCGAGGACGCGCCGGCACTCTGGCTGATCGACATCTGGCAGCACGAGGTGGCGCGGCGCGTGGACGTGCCGGGCATCCCGCGCGACCTCGCCATGGCCGGAGGCCGCGCCTTCGTCGTCTTCGCCGCCACGGATGGCAGCGGCGCCGGCTGGCTCTCGGCCGCGCCCTGCGAGGCGGCACGCCCACTGCCCTGGCCGGCCGGGCTTCCCGCCGCCGACCGCCTGTCGATGGCCGCCGATGGCCGCGCCTTCGTGCTGCTCGGGGCCGGCACGGCGGCGGCCGAGATCGTCGCGCTGCACGACACCGCGCTGCGCCTGCATGTGCGCTTCGCGACCGATCTGATCGTCGAGCGCGGCACCGACGGCTACGGCCTCGCCGTCGCCCGCCGGCCCGGCGAGGAGATCCTGCAATTCACCCTGCAGCGCCGGCATTTCGGCACGCTGCCCGCGCTCCAGGCGCCGGGCCATGACGGCCGCGGCATCCTCCGCGCGCCGGACGGGCGCATCGCCTACTGGACCGCGCGCGGCCTGCGCCACGCCTCGCCCGCGCGCCCGCGCTACGCGACCGAGGCGACGGTGCTAGGTTTCGCCCTCGACAGCGACCGGGATGCCAATGCCTGGGGCCGCGTGCTGGTGGAGGCCTGCGTGCCGGAGGGCACCAGCCTCACGCTCCGCTGCTTCACCCGCGACGATCTCGACGCGCCCGATCCCGCGCCGCGCCTGCCGCCCGCCGGGGAGGCGCCGGCCGCGATCGCGGAGCCCGAGCTCACCCCCCTGCCCTCGACCCTTGCCTGGATGCTGCGCGACGCGACCGGCCAGGCGCTGCACCGCGACCCCTCGCCGCCGCCGCTCGCGCCGGCGGAGGAGCCGCCCTTCCTCACCTATGACGCGCCGGTGATCGCGCCGCCCGGCCGCTTCCTCTGGCTCGCCGTCACGCTCCGCGGCAATGGCGCGCGCACGCCGCGGCTGCGCGCGATCCGCGTCGAGGCCGCGCAGCACGGGCTGCTGCACCAGCTGCCGAAGGTGCTGTGGCGCGATCCGCGGGCCGGCGACTTCCTCGGCCGCTACCTCGCCGCGCCCGCGGCGCTGCTCGCGGAATGGGGGGCGGCGGCGGCGCTGAGGCACCGCATCCTCGACCCGCGCGCCGCGCCGGCGGAAAGCCTGGAATGGATCGGCGCGCTGCTCGGCCTCGCCATGGACCCCTGCTGGCCGGAGCGCGCCCGGCGGGAGATGGTGCGCGAGGCCTCCGCGCTGTTCCGCATCCGCGGCACCGTGCCCGGCCTGATCCGCATGCTGGAGATCCTGACCGGCGGCCGCGTGATCCTCGTCGAGCGCTTCCGGCTGCGCGGCGGCGGCGTCGCCGGCGATGCCGCGCCGGCGGAATCGCGCGCGGTGCTCGGCGCCGGCTACCGGGTCGGCGGCGCCATCGGCACGCGGGAGGCGACGGCGCTCGACGGCGCGGAAGCGCCGGAGGAGGCCGCGCACCGCTTCACCGTGATGCTGCTCGCGCGGCTCGACGCGGAACAGCTCGCCTGCGCGCGTCGCCTGGTCGAGGCGCACAAGCCCGCGCACACGCTCTTCGATCTCTGCACGGTCGAGAGCGGCGCGCGGGTCGGCATCGGGCTGCATGTCGGCCTCGCCTCGGCCATCGGCCGCGGCGCGGGCTTCGGCCGGCTGACCCTCGGCGATTCGGCGCTCGGCCGTGGCGACCTGCTGGGACGGCCCGCGCTCGACCGGCCCGGACCGCCCGCCGGCGCGGGCCCGGGCTGGGAGCCTTCGGCGCCATGACGGTTCTGGCCATCGCGCGCTGGCGCACGCGCTACCACGCCACGGCAGCGCCGGCCGAGGAGGCGCTGCGCGCCTGGGACGAGGCGCCGCGGCGCCTCGCCGCGCCGGCGGCCGCCGACACCGAGGCGATCCTCTGCATCCGCCGCATCGCCATCGCGGCGCGGGTGCGCGAGGGGATCGACGGCACCGCGCAATTGGCCGCGCTGCTCGGCGCGGCGCTGGACGCGCGGATCGCCGCGGCGTTGCGCGAGGCGAGCCCGGCCTCTCCCGACATCATCCTCTGGCGCGACCGGCGCGAGGCGCTGGCGGACATGCTCTACCGCGCCGCCGGCGGCGATCCGTCGCGCGCCTGGGCCTGGCGCCAGGCCGGGCTGCTGCCGGCCACCGGTGCGACCGATGCCCGGGGCATGCTTGTCGCCGCGGTGGCGGCGCTGGCGGCGGAGCCCGGCCTTGCCTGGAACGTGCTCGCGCGGCTGGTCCTGGCGGAGGCGGAGACCGGCAGCCTCGGCCTGCTGCTCGCCGCGCTCGATGGCGCGCAATGGCAGGCGCTGCTCGGCGAGGCGCCGCCGGGCCCCGATGCGCCGGCGGACACGGCGCCGCCGACGGCCCCGGTGACCCCGGCGCGCGATCCGGTGGCGCGCGCGCTGCGCGCCT
>CAZMCV010000151.1:0-9262 GCA_964564645.1 uncultured Acetobacteraceae bacterium | reverse complement strand
GGCGGCGGCGCGGCGGGCCGCCTCGACGCTGTCGCGCGACGGCGCCTGGGCGAGCGCGGCGGACGCGGCGAGCAGACAGGCCGCCGCCGCCCGCGCCGCGATCCGCGGCCGCCCCGATCCCCTGCGGTGTCCCCCGGACATCGCAGCGAGGATAGCACGGGTCGGGCCGGCCGCCGCCGCTTGCCCCGCGGCGCGCGGCCCGCATCATGCGGGGCGAAGCAGGGGGGGGCGGGCGATGCCGCGGCTCGAGGGGAAGATCGTCGTCGTCACCGGCGCCGGGGCGGGGATCGGGCAGGCGACGGCGCGGCTCTGCGCCGAGGAGGGTGCCAGCGTCGCCTGCATCGACCGCGATGGCGCGGCGGCGGCGGCGACTGCGGCGGCGCTGGCGCGGCCGGGGATGGCGTTGGCGGCCGATGTCGGCGAGGACCGCGAGGTGAAGGGCTTCGTCGATGCCGTCGTCGCGCGCTTCGGGCGGATCGACGTGCTCTGCGCCAATGCGGGCTTCGGCCTGCGCGGCTCGGTGACGGAGACCGAGCCGGCCGACTGGGACGCGATCTTCCGGGTGAACGTGAAGGGTGTGTACCTCTGCGCGCGGCACGCGATTCCGGTGATGGCGGCGAAGGGCGGTGGGAACATCGTGGTCACCGCCTCCAACAGCGCGATCGTCGCGATCAAGGACCGCGCGGCCTATGTCGCGACCAAGGGCGCGGTGGACGCGCTGACGCGGGCGATGGCGGTCGACCATTCGGCACAGGGGATCCGGGTGAACGCGGTGGCGCCGGGGCCGACGGCGACGAGCTACTTCGATCGCATGCTGCAGACCGTGCCGGACCCGGAGGCCTTCAAGGCCGGGCTGGCGGCGCGCGGGCCGCTCGGGCGGGTGGCGCAGCCAGACGAGATCGCGCGGGCGATCCTGTTCCTGGCCAGCGAGGACAGCAGCTACATGCAGGGGGCGACGCTGGTGGTGGATGGCGGGCACGCGATCTGGTAAAGTATGGTTACGTTAGGGGCATGGATCGCTTATCGGCCAAGAGCGTTTGCGGCGGAGTGGTTCACCTTTGGACGGCGCTTGCCTGTCCGCGTGGGTCCAACGGACAGACTTAACGATTGTCGAAGCGAGACGCATGCATGACTGAGTCCACAAAACAGACAAAGAAATGTTTCGTTGTTTGTCCGATCGGAAGTGCAGGTTCGGAAACGCGACAGCGATCTGATGATATCTTTAATCATCTAATCTTGCCTATATGTAACGAAGAGGGGTACGAGGCACAGAGAGCGTTAGAAGACTCGCGCCCTGGAGACATTACACAGCAGATTATACAGAAGGTTTTTGAAGCTGATCTTGTGGTCGCGGACTTAACAGGCCACAATCCGAACGTCTTTTACGAATTAGCGATACGACATTTTTCGGGAAAGCCATTTATCCATTTAAATGAATCTAGTGAGCGCCTTCCTTTTGATATCTCCGTGCTAAACTCAATTCAGATAAGATCCGGAACATTTGGCGGTGTGGCAAAAACTGCGGAAGAGCTGCGCAGTCAAATTCGGGCAATTAAATGTGGTGAGGTGAATTTCGCTAATGCTTCATTCACACAATATCAAAAAATACTTAATGATGTTCGGACGTCTCCATCTGACGAAATGAAGATCGTCTTAGATCGGCTAGCGACAGTCGAGGCACGCTTAGTTGAAAAAGAAAGAGAGGCACGCGAAGCACAGAAGGCGCTCGATGCTGAGCGAGAGGCGCGTGATCGAGCGGTTACTAGAAGCAAAAACAGCGCCGCGGCCTTGATTAAGGACGCTGTGGAATATAAGTTTAACATGCCGACAGAAGTAGAAATAAATGAATACAAAAATGCTAAAGAAATATTGCGTGCTGCTGGAGTGATTGGGCGACCAGAATCCAATATAGCGGCCAAACATCTTGTTAAGATTATTGATAGCGCAATTAATAGTGATTAAAAGCGGGGATGATTGTGAAATATATAGATAGTTTCGTAACTTAATGATCAGATGAAGTAGAATTTCTTTGATGTTGCGTGGAGAAGTACACTGTCTATGTTGTTTGATTTATTATCCGTCGTTAAGACGTGATGAATTATTTTTTCCGAGAATGTTGCCGCCGAAGCCACCATGGCTTTCTTGTAATGCTCAAGTACACACGATGGTACCGGATTGAACTGCCGCGCATTCACGCTACGGCTTTGCCTTTTGCAAACATTTCAGCAGGCTTTCCCCGGTCATCGCCGCGGGCTGTGCGATGCCCATCAGCGACAGCAGCGTCGGCGCGACATCGGCCAGCCTTCCGTCGGCGATCTTGGCACCCGCCGGCGCCCCCATCAGCAGCACCGGCACCGGGTTCGTCGTGTGCGCGGTGTGCGGGCCGCCCGTCGTCGGGTCGCGCATCATCTCGCAATTGCCATGGTCGGCGGTGACCAGCAGCGCGCCGCCCTGTTGGCGCACGGCCTCGGCGATGCGCCCGAGGCCCGTGTCCACCGTCTCCACCGCCTTGATCGCCGCCGGCAGGCTGCCGGTGTGCCCGACCATGTCGGGGTTGGCGAAGTTCAGCACGATCAGATCGTACTTGCCCGTGCCGATCGCCGCGACCGCCTTCTCCGTCAGCTCCGGCGCCGACATCTCCGGCTGCAGGTCGTAGGTGGCGACCTTGGGGGAGGGCACCATGATGCGGTCCTCGCCCGGATAGGGCGTCTCCTCCCCGCCGTTCAGGAAGTAGGTGACGTGCGGGTATTTCTCGGTCTCGGCCATGCGCAGCTGCGTCCGGCCCGCGGCCGCGACGACGGCGCCGAGGATGTCGGCCATCGACTGCGCCTCGAACAGCGCGGCGACGCCGAGGGCGGTCAGCTCGCGCGAGTATTCGGTCATGCCGGCGACGCCGGCGAAGCGGATGGTCCGCGCGCGCGGGAAGCCGTCGAAGCCCGGGTCGATCAGCGCGGCCAGGATCTCGCGCACGCGGTCGGCGCGGAAGTTGAAGCAGAGGATGCCGTCCCCGTCGCGCATCCCTCCGTCTTCCCCGATGACGGTCGCGGGGACGAACTCGTCGGTCACGTCCCGCGCATGCGCGGCCTCGACGGCCGCCACCGCATCGGCGGCGCGCGCCTCGCCCTCCGACAGCACCATGGCGTCATGCGCCTTCCGCACGCGGTCCCAGCGATGGTCGCGGTCCATCGCGAAATAGCGGCCGATGACGGTGGCGATGCGCACGCCCGCCAGCCCGGCGATCGCGCCCTGCAATTCCCGCAGGTAGCCCGGCGCCGCGCGCGGCGGCGTGTCGCGGCCATCGGTGAAGAGATGCAGCGCGACCGGCACGCCCGCATCCGACAGCACCTTCGCCAGCGCCGCCGCGTGGCGCTGGTGGCTGTGCACCCCGCCGGGGGAGACCAGGCCCATCAGGTGGCAGGTCCCGCCCGTCGCCTTGAGCTTCCCGATCAGGTCGACCAGCGCGGGCATGCGCGCGATCGACCCGTCCGCCACCGCCCGGTCGATCCGCGGCAGGTCCTGCATCACCACCCGCCCGGCGCCGAGGTTGAGATGCCCGACCTCCGAATTCCCCATCTGCCCCTCGGGCAGCCCGACATCGAGGCCGGAGGTGCGCAGGAAGGCGTGCGGGCAGCCGGCCCGGAGCGCATCGAAGGCGGGCGTGCGCGCCTGGCGCACCGCGTTGTCCGCCGCCTCCTCGCGCCAGCCCCAGCCATCGAGGACGACGAGCATCACGGGCTTGGGGGCGTCGGCCATGGCGCGGGCGTTTCCTTCGGGGGTGCGCGCCCTTAACGCCGGTGCCGCGCCCGCGGCAAGCCGGGCCGGTCAGGTGCCGCGCGGCAGGAAATAGAAATTGCTGACATAGGTCCCGGCGGCCTTGCGCGTGCCCTGCCCCTGGTGGATGTCCGGATCGAAGGCCGAGAGCGGCAGCAGGCGCCCGCGCAGCAGGAACACGCCCTCGTAGTCCAGTGCGCGCAGGCGCTCGAAGACATCGCCGAAGGCCGCGCCCGAATGGCTGCGCTCATGCTCGACCATGATGGTCGGGCGGCAGCGCCGGATCGTCGCCGCGCCGCCATCGAGCACGGCGGGCTCGTGCCCCTCCACGTCGATCTTGAGGAAGCCGAGCTCGGGCAGCGCCAGCGCGTCGAGCGTCGTCACCGGCACCTGGTAGGTGATGGCCGACGCGCCCTCGTCCCGCGCATCGGCCAGGTGCCCGCCATTGGAGGACGGGCCCTTCGGCGTCACGGGGACGACCAGCGGCGCCTGGCCCGTCTCCGTCCCGAGCGCGGCCCAGAGCTTGGTCACGTTCGGGTTGCGCAGGTGGCGCAGCACCGCGAAGGCCATCGGGTTCGGCTCGAAGGCCAGCACCGTCCCGGCGTGGCGCGCGATCTCGCTGGCGACGACGCCGATATTGGCGCCGACATCGATGGCGAGGCAGCCGGGCGCGATCAGGTGCCGCAGGAAGGGCAGCTCCGGCATCGCCCGGACCTCGAGCCCCCGCCGCTCGGTGAAGGCGAGGCCGGACGCCATCAGCGCCGCGCGGCCGCGCATGCGGAGCTGCTGCATGGCCGGCATGCGCGACCAGGGCGGCGCCGGCGGGCGATGGGCGGCGAGGGCGGCGATGGCGGGGGGGAGCGGCATGCCCGCCCCCTACACCGCCGCGCGCGGCCGGTCAGCCCTTCCGGTCATAGGCGTTGGGCGCCGAGGCCACCGCCGTCGCCCCCGCATCCACCGGCACGATCGCCCCCGTCATCCAGCGGCTGTTGCCGCCGCAGAGGAAGGCGACCGCCGCGCCGATGTCCCAGCCCGTGCCCTCGACCTGCAGGATGGAGCGGTTCCTGCGCGCCTCGCGCCGCTCCGGCGTCATGCCGCCTTCCTGCACCATCGGCGTGAACACCATCCCCGGGCAGACGCAATTGACCCGGATGTGGTCCTTGGCGTGGTGGACGGCCATGGCGCGGGTCATGTTCACCACCGCGCCCTTGCTCGTCGGGTAGAGCAGCGCCGGGTGCCCGCCCTTCAGCCCCGCGACCGAGGCGATGTTGACGATCGCGCCGCCGCCCGTCCGCCGCATCGCCGGCACCGCATGCTTCGCCATCAGCATCATCGATGTGACGTTGACCAGCAGGCCGTGGTTCCAGGCCTCGAGATCGACCTCCTCGGCATCGCCCTTCGGCCCGCTGATGCCGACATTGTTGACCAGCGCGTCGAGCCGTCCCCAGCGCCGCACCGCGGTCTCGACGATGCGCGCGCAATCCGCGGGCTGCGTGACGTCGGCGGCGACGACCACGCCCTCGCCCTTGCCCTCCCCGGCGATCATGCGCCGCGTGTCCTCGGCCCAGTCGGGCATGGCATCGGCCAGCACCACCCGGGCGCCGGCGCGGGCGAGCAGGATGGCGGCGGCGCGGCCATTGCCCACGCCCTCGCCGGGGCGCGAGCCGGCGCCGGTGACGATGGCGACCTTGCCGGCGAGATCCTCGGCGATGCCCTGCATGGCAGTGTCTTCCCTGTGTCCGGGCCGAGCCTGCGCCGGGGCGGGAGGGGCGTAAACCCTGCCTTCACCCCCGCCTGCGACGCTGCCCGGTGCCGTCCGAGAAGGCCCGACGACCATGCCCCAGGCCGATTCCTCCCTCACCGACCGTGCGCGGGAGGCGCGGACGCGCATCGCCCGCCAGCTGGCGGAGCTGCACAAGCTGCACCTGACCCTGGCGCAGGAAAGCCGCGCCCTGAAGCGCTTCACGACCGAAGGCCATGCGGTCGCCGAGATCGAGATCGCGTCCGAGATGCTGGAGCAATACCTGGCCGAATCCGGCGCCTTCCTCGAGAACATGCGCGGCCGGTTCGAGGCGCGGCTCGGCCTGCTGCGGCGCGGCGAGCCGCGCCTGGGCGCGGACCCGGAGCTGGCGCCGGGCCATGGCGCCTTCTGGCTGTCCTTCTCGCGCCTCTGCGCCGTGCTGCGCCGGGTCGGTCAGGGCACGGCGGTCTGACCGCGGCCGGGCACGCGACCCGGGCGGCGGCCGATCGCGCGCGGGCAGGGTGCGGGCGCGGCCCGATCCGCGCGGACCTTGCCGGGCCCATGCGTCGGGACCGGGACCCGGCCCTCGCCCTCCCCCGCAGGCGGGGAAGGGTGGGGGGCCTCTGGTGCCCGTCGGCCGGTCGGCCGCGTCCGGACTGCTCCCCGGGCGCTTGCCGCGGGGCAGCGGCCGGGCTCAGCCGTAGCCGCCCCCAAGCCCCTCCTCGGCGGCATCGCGCTGGGCGGAGGCGGTGGGGCTGGCCCCGGCCCGGGGGGCCCCGTCGCCGGGCGCCGGCTCCTCCACCGCCTCGAAATCATAGTCGCCGTCGCGGGACTGCCAGGATTGCACGGTCAGCACCTTCGCCCCGCCGCGGCTCTCATGCGGCCCGTGCGCCACGCCCGCCGCATGGGTCAGGAAGGCGCCCGGCCCGAGCGTCTCGCCGCGATCGATCAGGTCGCCTTCCAGCACGTAGTGCATCTCCGCCCCGGCGGAGTGCCGGTGCGCCGGGATGCGCCCGCCCGGGGGCAGGTGGACGATGCTGGTCACCACCCCCCGCGCCTGGTCCTGGTTCAGGATCTGGATGCGGAAGGGCTGGTCGCCGGTGGCGCCGGGAATCTCGAAGGGCGCCACCGGCACCGCCGCCGCCCGCGCCAGGATCCGCTCCGCCATGCCCGTGACCTTTCCACCTCGACCGCTGCGCGAACGCGATCCCGCGGCGGCGGTTCAGGAGGGCGCCAGCGTATCGAGCGGCCAGCGCGGCCGCGGCGCGTGGCCGAGCGGATCGGCCAGCCCGGCCCGCAGCCGCTCGATCCCCGCCCAGGCCACCATCACCGCGTTGTCGGTGCAGAGCCGGACCGGCGGCGCCACCAGCGGGACGCCGCCCGCCGCCGCGACGCGCGCCAGCGCCGCCCGCACCGCCTGGTTCGCCGCGACCCCGCCCGCGACCACCATCGCGCTCGCGCGCCGGGGCATCATGCGCAGCGCCTGCGCGGCGCGATCCGCCAGCACCGCCGCCACGCTGTCCTGGAAGGCGCGCGCCAGGTCGGCCCGGTCCGCCTCGGGCAGCGGCTGCGGCCGCCGCGCCACCGCCTGCGCCACCGCCGTCTTCAGCCCGGAGAAGGAGAAGTCGCAGCCCGGCCGCCCGAGCAGCGGCCGCGGCAGCGGGAAGCGCCCCGGATCCGTCGCGGTCGCGGCCAGCCGCTCCAGCGCCGGCCCGCCGGGCCAGGGCAGGCCGAGGAGCTTGGCCGCCTTGTCGAAGGCCTCCCCCACCGCGTCATCCAGCGTGGACCCCAGCCGCCGGTAGCGCCCGAGCCCCTCCACCGCGACGCACTGGCAATGCCCGCCCGAGATCAGCAGCAGCAGGAAGGGATAGGGGGCGGGGCCCGCCGGCAGCAGCCCGGGCAGGCGCGCGGTCAGCGCATGCGCCTCTAGGTGGTTCACCGCGACGAAGGGCAGGCGATGGGCGATGGCCACGCCCTTGCCGAAGCTGGCGCCGACGATCAGCCCGCCGATCAGCCCGGGGCCCGAGGTCGCCGCGACGCCGGCCAAGGCGCCGAAGCGCAGCCCGGCCTCGTCCATCACCCGCGCCGCCAGGCGCGGCAGGTGGTCCAGATGCGCGCGCGCGGCGATCTCCGGCACCACGCCGCCGAAGGGCGCGTGCTCCCTCTCCTGGCTCAGCACCGCCTCGGCCAGGATGGTCCCGTCCGCGCGCAGCACCGCCGCGGCGGTCTCGTCGCAGCTCGTCTCCAGGCCGAGCACGATCCCCTCCGGCCCGATCGGCACCGCGCTCGCTCCTCCGGGGCTTCCCATTGACTTGTCCAGGCACCCTATGATGCTGTCACCCCAGACCACGGCACAGGGCGTCAGGCGAAGTTGACAACCAAGTTCGCAACGGGCCGCGCCACCGGCCCAGAGGCGAGCGGCCCAAAGGCCAGCCATGGCCGGCGGTCGCTGCCGCTGCGCGTCGGAACGCGCGGCTCCCCCCTCGCGCTTTGGCAGACCAGGCACTTCCTTGCGATCATCTCGCGCTTCTGCCCCGTGCTGCGCGACGTGGACGCCTTCGAGGAGCACGTCATCGCGGTCTCCGGCGACCGCATCCTCGACCGGCGGCTCGCCGATATCGGCGGAAAGGGCCTGTTCGCCAAGGAGATCCACGAGGCCCTGCTGGACCGCCGGGTCGACTTCGCGGTGCACAGCCTGAAGGATCTCGAGACCGAGATGCCCCCCGGCATCGTGCTCGCCTGCACGATGAAGCGGGAGGATGCGCGCGACGCGCTGATCTTGACCCCCGAGCTCGCCGCCCGCGGCGTCGACCCCGCCGATCCCTGGGGGGCGCTGCCGGCCGGGGCGCTGGTCGGCACCTCCTCCGTCCGCCGCCAGTCGCAGCTGCTGGCGGCGCGGCCCGACCTGCGGGTCGGGCTGATCCGCGGCAATGTGCAGACCCGGCTGGGCAAGGTGAAGCAGGGCGAGGTGCAGGCGAGCATGCTGGCGCTGGCCGGCCTCAAGCGGCTGGAGATGGCGGAGGAGGCGACGGTCGTCCTCGATCCGGAGGCGATGGTGCCGGCCGCCGGCCAGGGCATCGTCGGCGTCACCGTGCGCGAGGACGATTCGGAGCTGCGCGAGCTGCTGGCCGCCATCGAGGACCGCGAGGCGCTGGCCGTCAGCACCGCCGAGCGGGCGATGCTGGCAACCCTCGACGGGTCCTGCCGCACCCCGATCGGGGGGCATGCGCGGCTGCTGGCGCCGCCGCCCGGGGCGCGCCCCGGCACCTTGGGCGAGCTGCATTTGACCGGGCTGGTGGCGCGGCCGGACGGCTCCTTCCTGCTCAAGCGCTCGGTGACCGGCGCGGCGGGCGAGGCGGCGCGGATCGGCGCGGAACTCGGCGAGAGCCTCCGGGCGGACAGCCCGGCGGACATCTTCGCCTGATGACGCGGCCGGGGGGCATGCGGGGGCGGCGCGCCGCAGCCGGGAGAGGCAGGGGCTGCCTCCCCCCCCGGATGCCCGGCGCCGCCCCTTCCGCCGGGATCCGGCCCCCCTCCGCGCCCCGATGACGGCGAACGCCCCCCGCGACGCCGTCCTCGTCACCCGCCCCGAGCCCGGCGCCACCGAGACGGCGCGGCACCTGGCCGCGCTCGGCTGGCGCCCGGTGCTCGCCCCGGCCCTCGTCCTGACCCCGCGCGGCGCGTCGCGCTGGCCGCGCCGCACCCAGGCCCTGCTGCTGACCAGCCGCGCCGCCGCGCGCGCCCTGGCGC
>CAZMCV010000150.1:0-9317 GCA_964564645.1 uncultured Acetobacteraceae bacterium | reverse complement strand
GCTTCTCGAGGTCGACGCCGCAGGCGCGCAGCACGGTGGCGGCGTCCTGGTCGTCCGACAGGGCGAGGAGAAGATGCTCGAGGGTCGCGTATTCGTGCCGGCGCTCATTGGCGAGACCGAGGGCGCGATGGAGCGTCTGCTCGAGGTTGCGTGACAACATGTCAGTGACGCTCCCCTTGTGTGGACCCTGTACGCGGTCGAAAGCGTGCGTGGGCGGGTCCGGTTCCACCCTGCCGCGAAGTGGGCGCCCCGTGCTCCGGGGGCGAGCCCGCCATGCGGCGGGGTTGCGAAGCAAGTGTCATGCTGGGAGGGGGGCGGAAATCGGCGACAACCCCTATTCCTTCTCGATCGTGCACTGCAGCGGGTGCTGGTTCTGGCGCGCGAGGTCCATCACCTGGGTCACCTTCGTCTCGGCGACCTCGTAGGTGTACACGCCGCAGACGCCGACGCCGCGGCGGTGCACATGCAGCATGATGCGCGTCGCCTCCTCCCGGTTCTTCTGGAAGAACCGTTCGAGGACATGCACGACGAACTCCATCGGCGTGTAGTCGTCGTTCAGCATCAACACCTTGTACATGGCGGGCTTTTTGGTGCGCGGCCGGGTCTTGACGACGACGCCGGTTGCCGGCGCGTTGTCCCCTGGCCCGTTGCCCCCGCCTGGGCGCTTGTCTTGGTCGCTCATGAGCATCCTGGTGGGCAGGCACCCTCTCCCGCCTGAAGCCTCGCGGATCCGCCGACGCGTCCGATCGCGCCGCCGCCTTCCGCTCCGATGGGGAGGATATCGGAGCCGGCGGGGCAACGGGAAGGGCCACGCGGCGCCGTGACGCCGAATTGGGTCGGGGCAGCCCGAAAGGGAAGGGGCGGGGCGGCCCGCCCGCCCGCATCCCGCCTCCGGAAAAGGGCGAAGGGACGGCGATCGCCGCCCTCCCCTCGCGAGCCGGGCCCGCCGCGCCGCGTCCGGCAAGGACGCCTGCGCGACGGGCCCGGGGATCCCTGGCGAGGTGCGGCCGTCGCGTCGGGGACGGCCTGGCGCCGGCGAGGGCCCGCCCCCCGATGGGGGGGGGCAGGCCCGCTGGCGCGGGTCGTCAGGCCGCGATCGGGCGCGCGAACTTCTCGGCCGCGACCGTCATGCGGGCGGAGAGCGGCGCCATCGACTGCTCGGCGAGCTTCAGCGCGGCCTCCTGGAACTTCGTGGACTCGGCGACGACCTTCTCGAAGGCGCCGCGCGCATAGGTGGACTGGACCTGCGCGGCCTCCTGCAGGCTCTTCACGCTGGCCATCGCCTTCGCGCCCTCGAGCGCATGCTCGGTCAGGCCCTGCATCACCGTCATGGTGTGCTTGCCAAGGTCCTGCACGCCGGCGACATAGAGCTGCGCCGCCTTCGTCATCGCCTCGACGTTGCCGCGGCCGAACGCCGCCATGTCCTCGGCCGCCTTCATCATGGTCTCGGCCGTCTTGTTCGCCTGGTCCACCATCGTCGTCTCCATCCTGCAGCGGTTCCGCGCGACCGGCGCGGGCGTTTCGTTCACCAAGGCACGGCATGGCGGGGGGGGCTGCCATGCGCGAGGCTGCGGCCGAGGCCAGCGCCACCCGACCGCGCCGCCTCGGCCGCCGCGGCGGCCGGGTCGGGATGGCCGGGGCCATCCGCGGTCGGGAGACGAAGGGCATCTTCCTCGCCTCCGGGGGCAGGCGGACAGGTCGGTCGCCGGGTCCGCCCCGGCCATCCCGCCCCGCCTCAAGCCCCATGCTGCGATGCAGCATGCCGAGCTTCTAACGAGGGCATACCGCCAGTTGCAAGAGTTTTTTTGCGGTGCAGCATAAACCGATTCGCGCACGGGCCGCGCCCGCCCGCCCCGCGGAGGGCCAGAGGTCTCCAGGGCCACCTAAAGACCGGACCCTAAGATGCTCTGTTGCAACCAGTTCCCCATCGGTTCCGGTGGACAAGCCCGGAAAATCTCCGCTAACCTCGTGACAGTAGACGACCGGCCGGGGGGCGGGTCGTGGTCGGCCGGGGGAAGGCCGGCCACCAGCCAGGGGGCAGCATGGTCCGGACCAGCGCATGGCGGCTCATGGGGGCGCTTGTCGTCGCCGTTCTTTTCGGTGTCGCAACATCACCGGCCCGCGCCCAGATCGGCAGCGACCGCTACGCCGCCCTGGTGATCGAGGCACGGTCCGGCACGGTGCTGCTCGCCGCCAATGCGGACCAGCCGCGCTACCCAGCCTCCCTCACCAAGATGATGACCGTCTACATGGCGCTCGAGGCGATCCGCGACGGGCGCATCGAGCGCAGCTCCCTCGTCCCCATCTCCTACAGCGCCGCGTCGATGCCGCCCTCCAAGCTCGGGCTCAGCCCGGGCATGGCGATGACGGTGGAGGAGGCGATCCTCGCCCTCGTCACCAAATCGGCCAACGACGCCGCGGCCGCGCTCGGCGAGTATCTCGGCGGCGGCAGCGAGGAGCGCTTCGCGCAGATGATGACGCTGCGCGCCCGCTCCCTCGGCATGAGCCGCACCACCTTCCGCAACGCCTCCGGCCTTCCCGATCTCGACCAGGTCTCGACGGCGCGCGACATGGTGCTGCTGGGGCGCCGCCTGATGCAGGATTTCCCGCGCCAGTACGCGTATTTCTCGACGCCCTACTTCCAGTTCCGCGGCCGCACCCATTTCAACCACAACCGGCTGCTGCAGGAATACGAGGGTACGGACGGCATCAAGACCGGCTATGTGAACGACAGCGGCTTCAACCTCGTCGCCAGCGCCGAGCGCGGCGGCGTCCGCCTGGTCGCCGCCGTCTTCGGCGGGCGCACCGGGCGGGAGCGCGACCGGCACATGATCGCCCTGCTCGACCAGGGCTTCGGCCAGATGGGCGTGGCCCCCGCGGCACCGCGGGCCGCGGCGCTGCTGTCGAGCGCCCGTGCCGCCACGCCGCCGACCCGCGTCGCCGCCCCCGCCGCGCGCACCACCGCCGGGCGGCGGTCCGCCACGGCCCGGACGACGGTCGCCACCAGCCCGGTCAAGCCGATCCCGGTCATCGCCCGCTCCGGCCAGGCCAAGCCGGCCAGCGGCGCGCGGACCCCGACCACCACCCGCGCGGCAACCCCCACGCGCGCCACCTCCACGCCCGCAAGCCGGACCGCCGGCCGGGTGGAGCAGGGCGATGGCGGTCGCAGCGTCGCCACCTCCCGCACCCGCGGCAGCGCCACCAAGGCGAAGGCCGAGGCCACCGCCAGCACCCGGACCCGCACGAGCGCGACGCGCTAGCGCTCCGGCCCCGCGAGCCGCGGAGGAGACGCCGGGGCGAAGGTATTCTCCCGCCGCCATATCCGGCGACCCCTCCTCCATTCTTGCTCCCTGTCGTGCGGCGGCGGGGTCCGTGCCGCGGCGCGCGGGAAAGCCGAAGGGGAGCGTTGGGCCTGGACGCACGCCTCCAAGGGGGAAGGGCGTTCTGTCGCTTCCCCGATCTGGCTTGCCCCACCGGAAAGGAGCGGAGGGTGCCTGGGGGCTGCACCCGATGGCCCCGCCGCCTTGACACCGCCCGCCCGCCCGCCCTATCGACCGCGCTCCCGGGCGCGTAGCTCAGCGGGAGAGCATCGCCTTCACACGGCGGGGGTCGTAGGTTCAATCCCTACCGCGCCCACCACGCCCGAGCGGCGTGGCGGCCAAGGCTCCGGGCACCACGGCCATCATCCGCCCCGCACGAGCCGACGCACCGCCTCGGTGAAGGCGGCGACCTCGCGCCGATGCGCCACGTCGACCTCGGGCGCCACATGCGGCGCCTGCGGGAAGGCGGCAAGGGTCACCACCGCCAGGCGCTCGGCCCGGAACACATCCACCCGCTGGCCGGCGAAGCCCAGGGCGGACATCCGCCGCCCCGCCTCCCCCAGCCACCAGCACCAGCCATAGGCGTCGATGCCGGGGGCGTTCGGCCGGTCCACCGCGAAGCGCGGCGTCGCCACGGCGTCGATCCAGCCCTCTGGCCAGGCCCGCCTGCCGCCGGGCAGCACGCCGTCCTCCAGCACCAGCTGCGCGAGCCGGCCGAAATCGCGCAGCGCCATGCCCGCGCGGCTGCCGGCGATCTCCTGCCCGCCCTCCGATTCCAGCGTGTAGAAGGCGTCGAACTCCATCCCCGCCGGCCGCCAGATCCGCTCGGACAGGTACTCCGCCAGCGGCCGGCCCACCGCGCGGGTCAGTGCGGCGCCGAGCAGGAAGGTGTCGCCCGAATTGTAGTTGAAGACCGTCCCCGGCGGATGGCGCCGCGGCAGCGCGGCCATGATCCGCAGCACCCCGCCCGGCACCTTGTCGGCGAGCGAGCGGCTGTAGCGGTTCACATCCGAATCCGGATCGGCATAGGTCTCGTCCCAGGCGACGCCCGAGGCCATCGCCATCAGCTGGGCCAGCGTCACGCCCGCATAGGCCGTGCCCGAGAGCTCCGGCAGGAAGCGGGTGGCCGGGGTGTCCACGCTGTCGATCGCGCCGTCGCGCACCGCCGCGCCCACCAGCAGCGCGGTCAGGGACTTCACGGTCGACATGGTCGACCACCGGTCCGCCTCGCCGAGGCCGAGGCCGTAGCGTTCCAGCACGATCCGCCCGTCCTGCACGACGAGCAGCCCGGCGATCAGGTTGCGGTCGAGGAATTCCGCGACCCCGTGCTCCCGGCCGCCGTCCGCGTAGCGCGGCGCGATCTCGGGTCCCCGCGCCCAGGGACGGGCGGGGCCGGCGCCGCGCGGCACGGTCCGGTGGGCAAAGAGCCGGTCGACGATGCGGTAGCCCCAGGGCTGGATCGTCGGCGGCCAGAGCAGGAACTCCCCGGCCCGCGGCAGATGCGCGACCGGCGCGGCCGCGTCTCGACCCGTTCCCCCCATGCCCCTCTCCCTTCCGGCGCGGCGGGGGTGGCGACCGCGCGCCGATGCCCCCCGCACTTTCGTAGCCCGCAAAGGACCAGGGCCAGAAGACGATGACGGGTCGGATTTGGACGTCCGACGGGGGAAGACGTGCCGCCTTCCCCCGCCCCGCCTTACCCCTCGGTGCTCAGCCCGGGTTGGCCGGCGCCGCCGGGCCGCCGCGGCCGTGCCCGCGCGGCAGCTCGTCCTTGGCCACCGCGTTGTCGCCGTTCGCGTCCGCGGCGCGGAACCGCGCCTCGATCGCCGGCCGCACCTCCTCGAGCGTCACCTGGCCGTCGCGGTTGGCGTCGAGCGCGCGGAACATCGCGCCCGCCATCTCGGCGCGGCGCTCGCCGCGGGGGCCGCGGTCGTTCTGCGGTCCGCCACGGTCGCCCGGCGGGCCACCGCGGGCCGGCGCGGCGGCCAGCAGCTCGGCCTCGCTCAGCCCGCCGCTGCGGTCCGTATCGGCCTGGCCGAAGCGCTGCTGGACGAAGACCCAGACCTCCTCCCAGGTGACGCGGCCATCCTTGTCGGTGTCGATCTCGACGAACATCGCCGCCGGGCCGCGCCCGGGGCCGCCGCGGCCGCCCGGGCCGGGCTGGGCGAAGGCCGGGGCCAGCGCGGCGCCGGCGACGAGCAAGGCGGCGCCGAGGGCGGCGGCGGTACGGGGCAGTCTGCTCATGGGACGAAGCTCCTCGTCGGGTTGCATCGGCGGTGCGGACCGTGCCGTCCCCCGGGGAAGCCCCGCCGGGGGCGAGGGAGGGATCCGCGACCGTCACCCAGGATGATCGGTCCGGTGTGTAACGCCGGGATGTCCGCGGCGGTCTCCTTCGGTGAGGAAACGTAACCGAATGGACAGGGTCCGGTGAGGCGGCGCCGCCCTGGCCCGGAATGACCGAAGAATGGCCTTCAGGCCAGGCCCGCGCCCCGGCATCCTGCGCCGATGGCCGCCCCCGCCCCGCACCGCCTGCTGCTGCTCGCCTATCCGGACGGCCAGGTGCTCGACATCGCGGGCCCGGCGCAGCTCTTCGCCGGGGCCAACCGCGCGCTGGGGCGCGAGGCCTATGGGGTGCTGCTGGTCGGTCCGGCGCGCGGGCCCATGCCGAGCTCCGCCGGCTTCGCGCTCTGCGCCGCGCTCGCCTACGAGGAGGTCACGCCGGCGCTGCTGGCCGGCACGGGCACGGTGCTGGCGACCGGCGGGGACAAGGGCCTGCGGGCGGCGCTCGAGGCCGGCCACGTCACCCGCATCCTGCGCGAGGCCGCCCCCGTCGTGCCGCGCCTGGCCGCCGTCTGCACCGGCGCGTTCTTCCTGGCCGCGCCCGGGCTGCTCGACGGGCGGCGCGCCGCGACCCATTGGAACGCCGCCGAACGGCTGCGCCGCTTCCGCCCCGCGGTCCGCGTGGACGGGGAGAGCCTCTGGGTCCGGGACGGGAACATCTGGACCTCCGCCGGGGTGACGGCGGGCATGGACCTCGCGCTCGCCATGATCGAGGCCGATCACGGGCGCGACCTCGCCCTCGCCCTGGCGCGGCACCACGTGATCCTGCCGGTCCGCCCGGGCGGGCAGCGGCAATATGCCGGGGAGATCGTCTCCGGCGCCGCCTGCGCCGAGCCGCGGCTGGCGCGGCTGGCCGCGCGGATCGGCGCCGCGCCCGGGGAGGATTGGCGGACCGAGGCCATGGCCGAGGCCGGCGGCCTGTCCGCCCGCAGCCTGAGCCGGCTGTTCCGCCGGCATCTCGGGGTCAGCCCGGCGGAGTTCGTCGAGCGCCTGCGCCTCGACGCCGCCCGGCGGCTGCTGATCGAGGGCGCCGCGCCGGTCGAGGCGGTGGCGCTGGCGGCGGGCTTCGGCTCGCTGCGCCGGATGGACCGCGCCTTCGCCCGGCTTCTCGGCACCACCCCGCGCGAGTTCCGCGCCCGCTTCCGCACCAGCCCGGGCGGCGTCCGCCCCGGTTCCGGCACCACTCCGGGCGAGGACGGCGCCCGGACCAATCCCATGAGAGAGGAGATCCCCGCATGAGCCTGCAGATCGGCTTCGTCCTGTTCCCGAACCTCACCCAGCTCGACTTCACCGGCCCGCTACAGGTGATGCACCGCACGCCGGGCGCCACGACGCACATCCTCGCGAAGACCCGCGACCCGGTGCCGAGCGATTGCGGCCTCGGCCTCGTGCCCACCGGCACCTTCGCCGAGGCGCCGCAGCTCGACCTGATCTGCATCCCCGGCGGGCTCTCGGTGGTCGAGGCGATGCAGGACGAGGAGACGGTCGGCTTCGTCGCCCGCCAGGCCGAGCGCGCCCGCTGGGTCACCTCGGTCTGCACCGGCGCCTTCGTGCTGGGGAAGGCCGGCGTGCTGAAAGGCAAGAAAGCGACCACCCACTGGGCCTACACGGACATGCTGCCGCTGGTCGGCGCCACGCACGAACCCGGGCGGATCGTGCGCGACGGCCGGGTCATCACCGCGGGCGGCGTTACCTCGGGGATCGATTTCGGCCTCTCGGTCGTGGCCGAGGTGGCGGGGCCGGAGGTCGCGCAGACCATCCAGCTCGGCATCGAGTACGACCCGGCGCCGCCCTTCCAGTCCGGCCACCCCTCGCGGGCGCCGGCCTCGGTGAAGGCCGCGGCGGATGCGCGCTACGCGAAGGCGCGGGAGGCCTACCGGACCGCCCTCGGCGGCTGAGCGCCCCGGGACGTCCCGCGGCTGGCGCATGGCGCGGGCCTTCCATAGGATCCCGGCGTCGAATCGCGCCGCCGCCGCTGCGCGAAGGCGGCGGCGGGGCGGCACCGGGCGGGGAGGCGGGAGGTGGCAGGCGACACGCCAGGCCGGGAGAGCAGGCGCCGCCGGCCGGCCCCGGCGGACACGACCGCCCCGCCGCAACGCCTCTTCGTCGGCGAGGCGGAGCTGCGCGCGATCCTGGATGCGATCCCCGCGCGCGTCGCGCTCTACGACCGCGCGCGCCGGCACGTCTACGCGAACCGCGAATATGCCCGCCTCGTCGGCCGCACGCCCGAGGAGGTGGTGGGGCTGACGCTCGAGGAGGTGATGGGCCGCGAGACCTATGCGCGGGTCGAGCCCTTCTACCTCCAGCTCCGCCCGCATTCCCGCCGCGCGCTGGAAGGCGAGGTCTCGCGCTGGGATGGCTGGCTGCCCTTCAGCGCGGATGGCGAGCCGCGCTTCGTCCAGCGCCTCTACGTGCCGCACCGCGACGGGCCCGGCGGCGAGGTGGACGGCTACTTCGTCTTCTCGCGCGACCTCACCGACCTCAAGCGCAGCGAGGCGCTGAACGGGGCCATCACCGCCGCGGCGCTCGACTGCATCCTCGTCGCCGACGAGCAGGGCCACCTCGTCGAGTTCAACCCCGCCGCCGAACGGACCTTCGGCCTGACGCGCGCGCAGGCGCTCGGCCGGCCGTCGCGCTCGCTGATCTCCGCGCCCGGGCATCTGTGGCGCGCCCTGATGCGCGGCGAGGAGCCGGGCGCGTCACCCGCGCCGGCCGCCCCCGACGGCGCCGCGCCGCTCGGGCGGCGGATCGAGGCGGAGGGGATCCGCGCCGACGGCACGCGCTTCCCGGTCGAGCTCGCCGTCTCCGAGGTGCGGCTCGCCGATCGCCGCCTCTTCGCCGCCTGGCTCCGCGACCTGACCGGGGCGCGCGCCGCGGCGGCGGAGATCGAGCGCCAGCGCGAGGCGCTCGCGCAGGGGGAGAAGCTGGCGGCGCTCGGCTCCCTGCTCGCCGGGGTCTCGCACGAGCTGAACAACCCGCTCGCCATCCTCCTCGCCGGCACGCTGATGCTGCAGGAGGATCTGGAGGCGGCGGCGCTGCCCGAGCTCGCCGCGCGGGCGGAGCGCATCCGCGCGGCCGCCGAGCGCTGCGCGCGGATCGTGCGCAGCTTCCTCGCCATCGCGCGGCGGCAGGAGGCGAAGCGCCAGCCCGTGGCGGTGGCCGCGGTGGTGGAGGGCGTGCTCGAGCTGCTCGCCTACGGGCTGCGCAGCGACGGGATCGAGGTGCGGCGCAGCCTCCCCGAGGCGCTGCCGCCGGTGCTGGCCGATGCGGACCGGCTGCACCAGGTGCTGGCGAACCTGGTCGCCAACGCCCACCAGGCGCTGCAGGGGCGCCCGGGGCCGCGCATGGTGCGCATCGACGCCGGCTTCGAGGACGGCGCGGTCACGATCGCCGTCGCCGACAACGGCCCCGGGGTCCCGCCGGAGATCCGCGGCCGCATCTTCGACCCCTTCTTCACGACCAAGCCCGTGGGGGCGGGCACCGGCATCGGCCTCTCGGTCTCGCGCAGCATCGCCGAGGCGCATGGCGGCACGCTCGAGCTCGCCGACCCGCCCGCGGAGTTCGGCGGCGACGGGACCTGCTTCGTGCTCCGCCTGCCGCGCGCCCCGCCGGAGCGGCGGGCCCGCGCGCGGACCCGGCCGCGCGAGGCCGCCGGCGCCG
>CAZMCV010000149.1:0-9410 GCA_964564645.1 uncultured Acetobacteraceae bacterium | reverse complement strand
CTCCGCGCACTCATCACACGGACAGCTCGCTGACCTTCAAGCGATTCCCCTGGCGCCGCGCCCGGCCGGCGCCGGCGTCCCCCGGCTGCGCAGCCGGTACCAGGCGGCGACCGCCCCGACCGCGACGAGCGCGAGCAGGCCGGCAAGGTTCACCGCCGCCTGCATCGGCAGGGCCTCCGACCGCTCGAGCGCCAGCCGGCCGAGGAAGGCGAGGAAGATGCCGAAGCAGAACACCGGCAGGCCATGCTGGCCCATCAGCACGAAGGGCGCGGCCAGCCGCCCCTCCAGCCAGCGCGCCCCGGCCGGCACGGCATGCCCCGCGAGATAGGCGAGGGCGAGGATCGACAGCAGCCGCAGCGGGTGCAGCCCGGTCTTGTCGACACCGAGCAGCAGCCCGGCCAGGCGCTCCGGCGCCTCCTCCATCAGCTCGGGCCGGTGATAGGCGGCGACCATCGCGAAGGCGCCGAACAGCAGGATGGCGCCCGAGGCCGCCATCAGCGCGGGGTGGTAGGGCAGCGCCGCCGGCGCCCGCCCGGCGGCGGCGCCCGGCGGCACGTAGCCGATCAGGCAGCCGAGGAAGAACAGCGCCTGCCAGGCCAGGGGGTTGAAGAACCAGCCGCCGCCGCTCCAGCTCGGCAGGTTCCACCCGGTCACGCGCACCAAGCCATAGAGCAGCAGCGACGCGGCCAGCAGCAGCAGCGGCCGCCGCAGCAGGGGCAGCGCCGGCACCAGCAGCAGCAGCAGCGCGATGTAGAGCGGCAGGATGTCGAGGAAGGCGGGCTGGAAGCGCAGCAGCAGCGCCTCCAGCAGCGCCCGGTAGGGCTCGGTGGCGAAGGCGTCGAGGTGGAGCTCGTCCAGATAGGCCGCCGTGTCGAGGGTCGCGGCGGAGAGCCCGACCTGCGCCACGAACACGACGAAGAGGAAGATGTGCGCGACATAGAGGGTGCCGATGCGGCGCAGCAGCTGCGCCGCGGCCAGGCCCCAGCCCTGCCGGTCCATCACCCCGCCATAGGCCAGGCCCGCGGCATAGCCCGCCAGCAGCACGAAGGCCTCGGTGGCGTCGCAGAGCGCGAAATTCCGCAGCGTGACCATGCCGAGCCAATTGCCCGGGACATGGTCGATGAAGATGAACCAGAGCGCCACGCCGCGGAAGAAATCGACGCGGAGGTCGCGTCCCCCGCCGCCGCGGATCAGGGCGCGCATGGCGATCGGATCGGCATCCTGCCTCCCCTGCGGGATCGAAATGGTGCGGGCGATCCCGGCCGGCCCGCGCGGCAGCCCGTCCCTGGGCCTACCTGCGCGGCGCGGCCCCGGCTGGCAAGCTTCGCGGTCGCGGCCGGCCGGCGGGAGAGGTGGCGTTTACGAACAGTCGGCTAGCCTCCAAGATCATCCGATGCGTTCCCCCCGCGCCCTTCTCCCCCTGCTGCTCTGCGCCGCGGCGCTGCTGCCGCCGCTCGCCCTGGCCAGCAACCTGCCGAACGCGGCCGGCCCCGCGGCGAGCGCGCCCGGCTGCCCCAGTGTCGCGCTTCCCCACCTCACCCTGCCGGCCACCCGCGCCGCGCTGCGGGACGGGCGGCCGATCACCATCCTCGCCTTCGGCTCCTCCTCGACGGAGGGGGCCGGCGCCAGCACGCGCGCGGCGACCTACCCGGCGCGCCTCGCCGCCCGCCTGGCCGCCGCCATGCCGGAGGCAACGGTCGAGGTGCTCAACCGCGGCCGTGGCGGCGAGGATGCGGACGAGATGCTGGCGCGGCTGGACCGCGAGGTGCTCGCCGCCGCCCCCACGCTGGTGATCTGGCAGGCCGGCGCGAATGCCGTGCTGAGGGGCATGGACCCGGAGGCCTTCCGGGCGCGCATGGCGGAGGGGATCACCCGCCTTCACGCCGCCGGGGTGGATGTGGCGCTGATGGACAGCCAGCGCGCGCCGCGCATCCTGGCCTCGCCCCTGCACCCGGTCTTCGAGGCGCTGATGCGCCAGCTCGCCGAGGACAGCGCCGTGCCGCTGTTCTCCCGCGCCGAGCTGATGCGGCGGTGGGAGGCGGCGGGGACGCCGAGCGCCGCGCTGATCGGCGAGGACGGGCTGCACCACAATGACCGCGGCTATGAGTGCCTGGCGACGGCGCTGGCCGGCGCCCTGGTCGCGTCGCTGCGCAGCCCCGCCCCGGTCGTCGCCGCCCGCCAGAGGCCCTGACGCGGGCCGCACGCCCCCGGCACGGCATCAGAGCCCCACGCGCATCCGCCCCGGATTGAGCACGCCCGCCGGGTCGAGCGCCGCCTTCACCCGTCGCCCGATCGCGGCCAGCGCCGGCGCTTCCTCCGGGATCACCGCGACGGCGGCGCGCAGCGCCTCGGGCGCGCGGAAGAGCTGGTAGGTGCCGCCGGCCCGGGCGACGGCGCCGGCCACGGCGAGGTGCGCCGCCTCGGTCGCCGGGCCCGCCACCCAGAGCAGCCCGCCGCCCCAGTCGAATTGCGGGCGGGCGCCGAAGGCCTGCGCCAGCGCGGCCGCCACGCCCGCGGCGGCGCCGGGCCGGACGGAGAGGCGCCAGACGGCCTCGCCCGGCTCGAGGAACCGCCCCTCCCGGATCGCCTGCCAGAGGGCGCGGGAGGGCGGGTCGTCCAGCAGATCGACGGGGCCGAAGGGCTCCACCACGGCGCGGAGCTTGGCCAGGCGCGCCGGCAGGAAGTCGGCGAAATCCTCGAGCCGCAGGCAGGCCGCCAGCCCTTCCGCCGTGTCGCGGATCGCCGCCCCGGTCACGCCATAGGGGCTGGTCAGCCCGGCGCTGAGGGCGCGCACGCCGCTCGCCACGTCCGCCACCCGCACCGCGAGCGTCGCCGTGGCCTCCGGCCGCGGCAGGACCTTGATCGTCACCTCGGTGATGACGCCGAGCGTGCCATGGCTGCCGGAGAGCAGCTTGCAGAGGTCGAGGCCGGTGACGTTCTTCAGCACCCGCCCGCCGCTGCGCAGCACCTCCCCCGCCCCGTTCACGAAGCGGATGCCGAGGACGTGGTCGCGCATGGCCCCGGCCGCGATCCGCCGCGGGCCGGAGAGGTTGGTCGCCACCACCCCGCCGATCGTCGCCCCCGGCCCGTCGGGCCCGAGGAAGGCCAGGCGCGCGGGGGGCTCGGCGATCAGGTGCTGGCCGTGTTCGGCCAGCGCCGCCTCGATCCCGGCGATCGGCGTGCCGGCGCGGGCGGAGAGGATCAGCTCCTGCGGCCGGTAGAGGGTGATGCCGGAGACGTTGCGGGTGGAGAGGGTGCGCGCCGCCTGCACGGGCCG
The DNA here is from genome assembly GCA_964564645.1 of uncultured Acetobacteraceae bacterium. Lineage (GTDB taxonomy): Bacteria > Pseudomonadota > Alphaproteobacteria > Acetobacterales > Acetobacteraceae > CAZMCV01. The sequence continues at coordinate 6,133 of CAZMCV010000149.1, read as the reverse complement.
CAGCAGCCCGCGCTTCGAGCCATTGCCCTCGATCGCCAGGGGCTCGCGCGCGGCGGCGGCGGCGGCGATGGCGGCGGCGATGGCCGCCTCGCTCTCCGGCGCGAGGAGGGTCGCGGCGGCGCTCACTCCGCGGCAGCCGCGAAGAGGGGGTTGTCCTCGAGCGGGAAGACCTTGGCCGGGTTGAGCAGCCAGGCGGGGTCGAAGGCCGACTTGATCGCGCGCTGCTGGGCCAGCTCGGGCCGGGTGAACTGCACATGCATCAGGTCGCGCTTCTCGACGCCGACGCCGTGCTCTCCGGTCAGGCACCCGCCGACCTCGACGCAGAGCTTCAGGATGTCGGCGCCGAAGGCCTCGGCGCGCTCGAAGCTCGCGGGATCGTTGGCGTCGAACATGATCAGCGGGTGCAGGTTGCCGTCGCCGGCGTGGAAGACGTTCGCCACCTGCAGGCCGTAGTGCCCGCTCAGCTCGCCGATGCGGCGGAGGACGCGCGGCAGCTCGCTGGTCGGGATGGTGCCGTCCATGCAGAGGTAGTCGGGGCTGATCCGTCCGACCGCGCCGAAGGCGCCCTTGCGGCCCTTCCAGATGGCCAGCGATTCCTCGGCCGTGTGCGCGACCTTGAGGCTGATCGGGTCGAAGCGGCCGCAGATCTCCTTGATGTGCTCGAGCAGCGTCTCCTGCTCCTCGGGGCTGCCCTCGACCTCGATGATCAGCATCGCCTCGGCATCGAGCGGGTAGCCGGCATGGGCGAAGGCCTCGCAGGCATGGATGCAGGGCTTGTCCATGAACTCGAGCGCCACGGGGATGATGCCGGAGCCAATGATCGCGTCGACCGCGGCCCCCGCGATGTCGGTGCCCTTGAAGGCGGCGAGCATGGCGCGCGCGCCCTCCGGCCCGCGCAGGATGCGCACCGTGACCTCGGTGACCAGGCCGAGCTGGCCCTCGGAGCCGGTGATCAGGCCGAGCCAGTCATAGCCGGCGGCATCGAGATGGGCGCCGCCGATCTCGACGATGTCGCCCTCGATGGTCACGAATTTCACGCCGAGCAGGTTGTTCGCGGTGACGCCGTATTTCAGGCAATGCGCCCCGCCCGAGTTCATCATGACGTTGCCGCCGATCATGCAGGCGAGCTGGCTGGACGGGTCGGGGGCGTAGAAGAAGCCGTCGCCGGCGACATGGTTGGTGATGCCGAGGTTGGTGACGCCGGCCTCCACCACCGCCAGGCGGTCGTCGTAGTCGACCTCGAGGATCCGGTTCATGCGCATCAGGCCGATGACCACCGCATCGGCCAGCGGCAGGGCGCCGCCCGAAAGGCTGGTGCCGGCGCCGCGGGGGACCACGCGGATGCCGTTCCGGTGGCAGTAGCGGAGGATGGCGGCCACCTGCTCCGTGCTGGTGGGCAGCACGACGGCCAGCGGCGGCTGGCGGTAGGCGGAGAGGCCGTCCGTCTCATAGGGCTTGAGGCGGAGGGGCTCGGCGATGGTGCCCTCTCCGGGGAGGATGGCGCGGAGGGCGGCGACGATCTCCTCGCGGCGGGCGAGGATCTCGGGCTTGGGGTCGGGCAGGCGGATCACGGCGCTATTCCCCGGGGGTGCGGCTTTCGGACAAATGGCGCCCCTGGGGTGGGGGGGCAAGCGGAGGGTGGGGCGGGGGTGGGTGCAGGGGTGGCGGAGTCGGGGCGTGTCGGGGGAAGACCGGGTCGCATGGCGCCGTCGCTCGGGTGGGGAGAGGGCGGCGACGGGGTCATGGGCTCCTCGCGGCGGAAAGGATTTTTCTCCTATCACTTTTGGCGTCGGGATGCGATCGGATAAGGATCGAGCGGGCGCGCGCGGAGGACTTCCGGGTGTCGGTTCCTGTGTTCCGTTGAGGTGGGTTGCGAGGAATATCCAGCTTGAAGCCGGGCAGGTACCGGTACTGCTTGTCCAGGGTGAGACGCGGCGTGGCGCCGGTCCGCTGCACGACCCAGAGGCGCCAGCAGTTTACTGCAATATCACGTCCGTCGGTATTGGCAGGAAAGCGCAGAATCCGAAAACATTCTTCACCTTATCGGCATAAATAGGATAAATCTAATATGTTATTCAATTTAAAATTGATAACTAATCTGGAAAAAATGCTTGTCGACGCCGCCTTGTGCCGCGCAAGTAAATCATTGGTCTTCAATACGCCGGAACATGGTCCGAAGATCTCGAATAAAATTGGCTGCTGGCGGGCAACTTTCGAGGTCAGATAGTAACGTGGCTAGGTGTTTGACTTCCGCTTGTCGCAGATTGCGCTCACGATAACTCGGCGGCTCATAGGTTGGGCCTGCGAGCCCACCACCCCCATCGCCACCTCCATCACCGTCGCCGCCGCCCGAACCTTGGCCTCGCGGAGGATGTGCACGCCCCTGAAGCTGAGCGGCTAGCGAGCGAACGACGTAAGCGTTTCGTTCAATTCGGCATGCAAGATCGGCAAGTCGTTCAGACACCGAGGGGGCCTCAAAGCTAGGCGCGAAGGCGTGCTCAGGCCAGCTTGCGCGCGATGCATCCGGCCAATAGGCCGGGGCGTTCACCGAATTCTCCCGAAAATACCGGATCTGGTTACGATGCCATGCCGTTGGGGAGAAGTATCGGCGCCGATTGATGCCGAGGTCTTCAAAAAACCTCCTGCGGTCTAAGTAACCGGCATCGAATGCTTCCCAGGATAGGTCCAGCGGTCCATCGAAACTGGCGTCTCGGAAATCCTCAGTTCCGTCCGTCGTGATGCGATTGTGCTGACCCCCTGCAAATGCAAGGAAAAATCGAGCGCCCACGAAAGACGCAAGCCGGATATCACTGCCTGGAAGGGCTGCAGCCTGGAGGTTTGCGTGTGCAAAATTCGAGCCGCGGAGGTCGGCATTTACAAAACTAGTGCCTAGCAGTGAGGCCCCAGCAAGCCTGCTACCAACTAAGCTAGCGCGATCCAGGACTGCCCCATCAAGAGTTGCTCCATTTAAGTTCGCGCCATCCAATCGAGTGCGGAGGAGCAGTGAGTAACTTAGGTCGGCCTTTCTCATCGACACTCCCTCTAGTTGCGCGTCGGTGAAATCAGCAGACTGGATGAGAGCATGGTCCAAGAGTGCCGCCTCCAGCCGAGCCCCAACAAATGAGGCCCCATAAAGGATCGCCCCGGTGAGGTCAGCCTTGCGAAGGTCGGTCCGGTCCAAAACAACGAACGCTAAATGTCGGCCGCGCAACACACGTGTCCTGATGAGTCCAACTAGTTCTGTGTCGTTCTCGGAAACAAAATCCTCATCCGCCAAGATCAAACGACGCGAAAAGAGTGTCTTGGGCTGCTGAGAGACTGGATCCACCGCACCGTCAAACAGTACCCGCCGCACCGATCCGAGCGGGCCGCCGATATCGGTCCACTCGCCCGGCACCGTTGCGATAGCGAGCGAGAAAAGGACAACAATCGAGGTGCACCAGCGCATCCCCGGGCGTTGCCAAAACCGCCGCGTCCCTGCATCAATAAAACTCGGCCAGAGCCACCAAACCAGCCCCAGATCTATTAGCACCAACGCCCTGTGCCACCAAGTGATAAACTCGGATTGGTAGGGAAGGAAGCGAAGCTGGATGAACAGAAGCAGAAAAATCGGTGCCACTATCAGTGTAGTCCAGGCCATCAGTCGAACCTGTGCCAAGCGTGTTCTGTATCGCTCTGAAATCAGAAGTTGTACTACGAAGAAGCTGTCGAGACGCTGGAGCGCACGGCTCCGCGCTGCCGCATCCTCGCCCACTTGGAGATCGAGTTCCTCAACGAACGCCCGAAGCTTGCTTGCCATCAGCTGCAGCTGCGCCAAGCTGTAGAAGTGCAGTACGACGAAGACTGCTGGCACGACTATGTAGAAGCCAACCAATGGGAGTTCTACACCGAGGAACGGAACGCGAACATCGTTCTCAAGGAACAGCACGCGGTGCGTCGTCGAGCCAACCAGCGCAGCTATCGTCATCATTATGCTGACTAAGAAGAACCACTGCGCAGCTTCACGCTTTGCCGCTTCGTTGGCGGCCTCGGCAAGCGTATTCAGGTCTGTCTCTACGACCGGTTGCGACGCGAGTTTTAACGCACGTCGGACCCTGAGCATGTGGCGTGGATACCGCAAGGGCCCTAGCCCGCTCCAATGCGACCGGATCGAGATTAACCTGCATCGGCACGACATAGCAATGCATTGACGAAGACTGCACATTGCATAGACCCAGTCTAAGACAGTCAGCGAAACGATCGGAGTCGGTCGAGAGCGGCGGGCGTCGCGAGAGTCATGTGGCCGCCGCCGGATGGCATCCCGCTGCGCCGCCGGCATATTGCCCCGCGCGTCGCAGCCGGCCTCTCGGGCCGATGCCCAGCCAGCGGGCCATGCGAATCGGGGAGGAGCGAGGAATGACCGGTCGCCAGGAGTCGGTCCGAAGCGGTGGCGCCGTACCCCCCCGCCGCTGATGCCCCCGATCACCCCCCTCCCCTGGCAGGCCCGCCTGCCGTTCCACTACGGCTGGGTCATCGTCGCCGTCGCCTTCGTCACCATGGCCATCGGCGTCACCGCCCGCACCGCCTTCTCCCTGCTGCTGCCGCCGCTGATCGAGGAATTCGCCTGGGACCGCGGCCTGGTCGCCGGCGCCTTCTCCTTCGGCTTCCTCGCCTCCGCCCTCGTCAGCCCGCTGGGCGGTCGGGTGATGGACCGGCACGGGCCGCGGCCGCTGATCCTCGCCGGCGTCGCGCTGGTCTCGGCCGGGCTGCTGCTCGCCCCGCTCATCGCCGCCCCCTGGCAGCTCTACGCCACGCTCGGCACGCTGGTCGGGCTGGGGGGGAACCTGATGGGCTACACGGTCCAGTCGCTCTACCTGCCGCAGTGGTTCCAGCGCCGGCGCGGCATGGCGATGGGCGTGGCGTTCTCCGGCGTCGGCGTCGGGGCGATCCTGCTGCTGCCCTGGCTGCAATCGGTGATCCTGGCGGAGGGCTGGCGCGCCGCCTGCCTGCTCATGGGGCTGATCGTGGCGCTCGTCGTCGGGCCGCTGGCGCTGCTGGTGCGCGGCCGCCCGCAGCAGGTCGGGCTGCGTCCGGTGGGCGACGGCGCCGAGGCGGCGGGCGCGGCGCCGCGCGGCCGGCCGGTGGTGGTGGACGCGGCCTGGGCCGCGGTGGACTGGACCCCGGGCCGCGCGCTGCGCACGGCGCGCTTCTGGTGGATCGTGCTGGCCTTCTTCTGCGCCCTCTTCGCCTGGTACGCGGTGCAGGTGCACCAGACGCAGTACCTGCTCGAGGTCGGCTTCGGCGCCGAGGAGGCCGCCTGGGCGCTCGGCCTGGTCAGCGTCGTCGCCATCCCCGGCCAGATCGGCCTCGGCGCGCTGTCGGACCGGATCGGGCGGGAATGGGTGTGGACCGCGGGCTGCCTCGGCTTCGTCATCAGCTACGCCGCGCTGATCGCGCTGGCGGGGGCGCCGGGGTCGCGGCTGCTGCTGGCGGTGATGGTGCTCGGCCAGGGGACGCTCGGCTACGCGCTGACCTCGGTGATGGGCCCGATCGTGGTCGAGATCTTCGAGGGGCGGCAGTTCGGCGCGATCTTCGGGATGATCAACGTGGCGCTGATCGCCGGCGGCGCGGCGGGGCCCTGGGTCACGGGGGCGGTGCATGACGCGACCGGCAGCTATGCCGCGGCCTTCCTGCTGGCGATCGCCTGCTGCGCCGTCTCCGCGGCCGGGGTGTGGATCGCCGCGCCACGGCGGGTGCGGCGCGTGCCGGGCGGCGGCGCGGGGTGAGCTTGCCGGATGGCCGGGGGCCGCCTATCCCGCCCCCCGGTCCGGACCGAAGCGGCCCGCCCGCCCCCGCCCGATTCGCCGCGCGGGGGCGCCGCCGGATCCCGCGGTCCGCGCCTTCGGCGGCCCCGCCCTGGGGCACCGCCTTCACCGCCCGGGGGCCCCATGACGATGCTTCGCCACAGCCTGATCGCCGCGCTTCTTCTCCTGCTGGCGGCGCTGCCGGCGGCGGCGCAGATCCGGGAGGGCATCTATGCGGTCGAGGGGCAGAATCCCGACGGCACGACCTATAGCGGGCAGCTTGCCCTGCGCCCCGCGCCGGTCTTGGGATTGCGGCCGACGCGCTGGCCCTTTTGACGGACGGAAAAACT
>CAZMCV010000148.1:0-9436 GCA_964564645.1 uncultured Acetobacteraceae bacterium | reverse complement strand
TGTCCTCGAGGTTGATCGCGCCGAAGGAGGGCTCGAGCGCGGCGACGACCTCGATGAAGCGCTGCGGATCGCGCTCCTCGACCTCGATGTCGATGGAATCGAGGCCGGCGAATTTCTTGAAGAGGACGGCCTTGCCCTCCATCACCGGCTTGCCGGCGAGTGCGCCGATGGCGCCGAGGCCGAGCACGGCGGTGCCGTTCGAGATCACGGCGACCATGTTCCCGCGCGAGGTGTAGTCCCAGGCGGCGTCGGGGTCGGCGGCGATCGCGTCGCAGGCGGCGGCGACGCCCGGGGAATAGGCCAGCGCCAGGTCGCGCTGGGTGGCCATGCGCTTGGTCGGCTCGATGCTGAGCTTTCCCGGCCGGGGCAGCCGGTGGTAGTCGAGCGCGGCCTTGCGGATGTCCTCGTCCATGCCTGTTCCCCCTGGGCGGGAAAGGCATACGCGATCCGGGCCTGCGGGGCGACCGGCAAGGCTCGGCGCTTCCGGCCACCGCCCCCGAGGCGCTAGGCTGCTGCCGAGGTCGAGGGAAAAGGAGAGGGGCCATGCCGGACACCCATGCCGCCGCGGGCGGGGCGGTGACGATGGATCTGCTGCAGGCGATCGCGGCGGCGTTCAACAGCCGCGACGTGGAGCGGATCGTCGCCTTCTTCGCGGAGGACGCGGTGTTCTTCATGGCCAGCGGGCCGGAGCCGGTGGGCCGGACCGTGGCGGGGAAGGCGGCGATCCGGCAGGTGCTGGCCACCCGCTTCCAGGCGATGCCCGACATGCATTGGGCGATCGACCACGAATATGTCTGCGGCGACCGGGCGGTGTCGGTATGGCGGGTGACGGGGCGGAGCCTCGACGGGGCGACGGTGCTGGACTGCCAGGGGGTCGATCTCTACCAGTTCCGCGGCGACAAAATTGTGCGGAAGGACACCTACTGGAAGATGGTCCGGCCGGATCCGGCGGGGAAGAACCCGCTGCTGCCTTGAGGCGATCCCCGAGAGAAGGCGGACCGCGCAGCGGTCCGAGGCCGCGAAGGCGGCCCGCCGACGATGCGGCGAGCCAAGGCCGCGGATGCGGCCGTGCGGCGCCTGAGGGCCTCACAAAAAGCGCGGACCGCGCAGCGAGCGGTCCGAGGCCGCCCGGCGCCTGAGGGCCTCAGATTGGTGCGGTCGAGAAGATTCGAACTTCCACGGGGTTTCCCCCACCAGCACCTCAAGCTGGCGCGTCTACCATTCCGCCACGACCGCACATCGGGTAGAGGCGGGGCGTATAGCCGATGATCCCGACCGCATCAACGACCCTCCGCCCGGCCTGGGCCATCGCCGGGGAACCCATCCCCTACCCGGAGGCGCTGGCGGCGATGGAGGCGCGCGTCGCCGGCATCCGCGCCGGCACGGCCGAGGAGCTTGTCTGGCTGCTGGAGCACCCGCCGACCTACACCGCCGGCACCTCCGCCGCGCCGGAGGGGCTGGTCGATCCGCGCTTCCCCGTCTTCCGCGCCGGCCGCGGCGGGCAGTGGACCTATCACGGGCCGGGCCAGCGCACCGGCTATGTGCTGCTGGACCTGTCCCGGCCCCATGGCACGGTCGTGGCGCGGGACGTGCGGGCCTATGTCCATGGCCTCGAGGAGTGGCTGATTCGCGCCCTCGACCGCTTCAACGTGAAGGGCGAGCGGCGCGAGGGGCGGGTCGGCATCTGGGTGGTCGACCGTGCGCGGGGGACGGAGGACAAGGTCGCCGCCCTCGGCGTGCGCGTGACCCGCTGGGTGAGCTGGCACGGGGTGGCGCTGAACGTCGACCCGGACCTCACGCATTTCGGCGGCATCGTGCCCTGCGGCATCACGGAGCACGGCGTGACCAGCCTGCACCGCCTCGGCATCCCCGCGACGATGGAGGAGGCCGACGCCGCGCTGATCGCCGCCTGGGACGAGGTGTTCGGGTAGAGCCGATCGCGGGAGGGCGTGAACGCCCGGCCGCGTGAATCGGCTCGACAGGCCATGCCGTGGAGCGCCCATCAGGCCGCCCCCACCTCCACCCGCGTGTCGTTGTAGCAGGCGCCCTCCGAGAGGTCGGCCCGGTCATCGGCCGAGGCCAGCGCGCTGATCGTCTGCCCCGTCGGGCTGCCGGCGAGCCAGGCGCCCTTCTCCGACGCGACCGTCCCCGGCGGCACGGCGTCCGTCACGACCAGCGGCAGCACCACCTCGCCGAGCGCGTTCCACACCTTCACCTGGGCGCCGTCCGCCAGCCCGCGCGACGCGGCGTCGTCGGGGTGCATCAGCAGCGGCGGCACCGCCTCCGGCGCCACGCCGAGCAGCGTGGAGGAGATGCGCTTGTCGGAGGCCGGCGAGATGAGGACCAGCGGGAAATCCGCGCGCGGCGGCCGGTAGGCCGGCACCCGTGCCGCCGCCCCGTAGCGCGCGGCCAGCGTGTCGGAGACCAGCTCCACCTTTCCCGAGGGCGTCGCCGGCATCACCGTGTCGAACAGCGCGAGCGGGCGGCCATCCTCCGCCTCCATGCGCAGCGCCTGGCGGGTGGGCAGCGCGCTCGGGGCAATGCCCTTCATGCGCGGATGGGCGGGATCGACGGCCTGGTCCATCAGCGCGGCGTCGTCATCCCGGAAGCAGGGCTCGTCGAAGCCGAAGCGGGCGGCGAGGCGGCGGAATATCTCCGTGTTCGGCAGGCTCTCGCCCTGCGGCGGGATCACGGGCTCCGCCCGCTGCAGCCAGTGATGGCCGTAGGCGGCGTAGAGGTCGTGCACCTCGAACTGGCTCGCGGCCGGCAGGACGATGTCGCAGTATCGCATGCTCTCCGTCATCTGCACCTCGATCCCGCAGGTGAAGATGTCCTCGCGCGAGAGCGCGCGGCGCATGCGGTTCTGGTCCGGGTGCACGACCACCGGGTTGTGGCTGTAGATCACCACCGCGCGGATCGGCGGATCCAGGTCGTCCTTCAGCAGGTGCCGCCCGACATCGAGGATGTTCACCGTGCGCGTCCCCGGCGGCGCCAGGTCGGGCCGCTGCAGCTTCGCCGGCGTCTTCGGAAAGGCGTGGCCGGCGCCGAGCACGATGCCGTTCCGCGCATCCAGCTTGCCGAGCAGCGCCGGCAGCGCGATCGCCGCCCGGATGCCCGCGCCTCCATTGCGTCCGCGCTCGAGCCCGTTACCGGGGGAGAGCACCAGCGGATCGGCCTCCGCCATCCAGGCGGCGAGGGTGCGGATGTCCTCGGCCCGCAGCCCGCATTCCGCCGCGGCGCGATCGGCCGGCCAGGCCTCCGCTTCCGCCATGTATTCGTCGTAGCCATGGACGTGGCGCGCGATGAAGGCGGCATCGTGCGCGCCGATGCGCCGCGTCTCGACGGCCAGCGCGAAGCCCAGCACCACGTCCGTCCCGGGGCGGAGCTGCACATGCAGGTCCGCCTGCTCCGCGATCTTCGTCCGCAGCGGATCGACGACGACGAGCCGGCCGCCCTTCCGCCGCGCGATCGCGGCCTGGCGCACCAGGTGCAGGTTGGTGACGGTGGCGTTGTTGCCCCAGACGAGGTTGAGCTTCGCCTCGCCCGCCGCCTCCGGCCCGATGCCCGGCGCGGCGCCATAGACGCCGGCCCAGGCCTCCGCCCGCACCCCGCCGCAGAGCGCGCGGCGGAACAGGTGCGTGGCACCCAGCCGGTGGAAGAAGCGCAGCGACATGCTGTCGTAGGAGAGCATGCCGTGCGGCCCGGCGTAGTTCAGGGGCAGCACGGTCTGCGGGCCGTGCTTGGCCATCGCATCCGAGAAGCGCGCATGGATCTCGTCCAGCGCCTCGGCCCAGGCGATGCGCGCGAACCGCCCCTCCCCGCGCGGCCCGACGCGGCGCAGCGGATGCAGCAGGCGTCCCGGGCCGTGCACGAAATCCACCGTGTGGTGGGCGACCTTATTGCACACCACGCCGCCCGTGTAGGGCAGCGCCTCGGAACCGCGGACCTTGGCGATCCGCCCGTCCTCGACCGTGACGGTGAGGGAGCAGGTGTCGGGACAGTCCAGCGTGCACACGCTGGCGTGATCAAGCGGCGGCATGGCGGGACCTCCGTCCGGGTGGAGGGAGGCTAGGGCATCCTTCGGGGAAGGCGCCAGCACCACCGGGGCGCTGCCCCGGGCCCCGCCAGGGAGGCGCTGCCTCCCTGGACCCTCCGCCGAAGGCCGAAAGGCCTCTGGACACCAACCCATGGGCGCGGCGGAGGAGAGAAGGGCCAGCGACCAGGCGATGCGTCACGCGCGGGATCACGGGGGTGTCGATTTCGGACAAACCCGGATCCGGGCGGTGGGTGCGCGGCGCGCGGGAGCGACGCTCCTGCAGCTCACCCGTGCCGAGGATGGCGGGCGGCAGGATCTCCGGGTCGGGACGGGGGCAGCGAGGCATCCGACGGTTCCGAAGTGGGTAAAGGGGATGCAGATCTAGGAATATTATCCTAGAAAATCAAGTGACATGAGCCCATGCGCTGGCGCTCCGGGATGGTTATGGCGCCGCGATGGCTTGGTCCGCTTGACGGCGGCCGGCCTCGACCGCGGGAAATGCGTCGACGCACCAGCGTCCGCCCCTGCTCCAAGGCGCCGGAGATCCAAGAACCTGAGGTTCTTGGCGGGTGAGGGTTCGGGAGAGGGCAGCGCCCTCTCCTGACGGCCCGCGCGACGCTCAGCTCTCCGCCCGGATCCCCGCGCGCTTGATGATCTCCCCCCATTTCGCCTGTTCGCGCGCCAGGAACGCATCCCCCTTGGCCGGCCCGTCCAGCGCCAGGTCGAAGCCGAGATCGGCCAGCTTCGCCGCGTTCTCCGGATGCCGTGCGGAGGTTGCCAGCGCCTCCGCCAGGCGCTGCACCGGCTGATCCGGCGTCGCCTTGGGCAGTGCCAGCATCACCCAGGTGTAGACGTCGTAGCCGGCGAGCTTCGGGTCGCTTTCCGCCATGGTCGGCAGGTCCGGGAAGGCCGGCAGCCTTCGCGTCACCAGGGACGCCATCGGGCGGACGGCGCCCGAGCGGATATGCGGCATCACGCCCGGCAGGTCGCCGAAGACCATCTGCACCTCGCCCGCCAGCAGCGCGACCATGGCCGGGCCGGTGCCGCGGTAGACGATGTGCTGCAGATCGGCGCCCATCCCGAAATTGTACAGCACCCCGCCCAGGTGCAGCGGCGTGCCGTTGCCGGAGGAGCCGTAGTTGAGCTTGCCCTTGTTCGCCGCCGTCCAGGCGTGGAAGCCGGCCAGGTCCTTCGGCGGCGCATCCGCCCGCACCACCAGGATGTAGGGCACGACCCCCAGCAGGTTCGCCACGCGCAGCGACGCCGCGGTGTCGAAGGGCCTCGGGTCCATCGTCAGCGGCGCCATCATGATGGAGATCGAGCCCATCAGCGCCGTGTGGCCATCGGGCCGCGCCTGGATCACGGCGCGCGTGCCGATGGTCGAGCCGCCGCCCGAGCGGTTCTCCACCACCGCCGACTGGCCGAGCGCCTCGCCCATGCGCGGGGCGACGATGCGCGACGCGATGTCGGGCGAGCCGCCGGGCGCGAAGGGCACGACCAGCGTCACCGGCCGGTCGGGGAAGGCGGTCTGGCCGCGGGCGAAGGCGGGCAGCAGCAGGGCGGGGGCGGCGCCGGCGATCAGCGCGCGGCGCCGCGGCCAGTTCGGCATGGCATTTCTCCCTTGGAAGCGGGTCTCGTCATGCCACGAAGCCGGCGCGGAGGCGACGGGCGCCGCCTCGCCGGGCATCACCTGGCCCCGGGGCCGGTCGGGGGTGACGCGGGCCGCCGCCGGCGTCCTGCGATGCGACCGGCGCGCGACGGGATCGGCGGTGCGGTGGGCGACGCTGTGGCGGGCGATGCGCGAAGCCGGGGATGCGCGCCGCCGCCAACGGGATGGGCAGCGGCGGCCGGGATGTCGGGCGACGGCCTCCTCGCAGGCGCATCGGGCCGCGGGGGAAGCGGGTCCCGCTTCCGGGAGGGCCGAAGCGTGCGCGGGCGAAGCCCGCCAGGGCAGGGTTCGCAAAACCTTCATCAGCGCCGCGCGCATACCGCCGGGCGCCCGCTCTTGATCCAGCGGGGCCTTGCCGATCGCGGAACGCGAGCCCTCGTCGCCTGGAGGGCGCGGCGGGCCCTTGATGCGCGTCATCGGACGCGCCCGCGGCACCGCGAAGCCCGGGGCGCGGCGCCCTCGCGCCGACCGGCGGGCCATGCTCTCGTCGCTCCGCAACCGGCTCGTTGCGTCCCGGCCGGCCAGGCCCGGGGGCTGCGCCAGGCGGTCGCGCCCCGACATCCTCCGGAGACGATCCATGACCTGCCGCAACCCCCGGCCCACGCGTTCCGGATTGGCGATGGCGATGGTGGCGCTGGCGGTGATCCTCGCCCCCCGCATCGCCGCCGCGCAATCGGCGCCGCACCGCACCGAATGGAACGCGCTGCCCGATCCGAACGGCCTCTATGGCGGCTGCGTGCCGGGCGCCGGCGGCTCCGGCTACCGGTCGAAGCGCGGGATCGTCGTCGAGGCCGGGCAGCCATCCGCCTTGCTGCAGGCGCTCGTCGTGCTGGAGTGCCGCACCTTCGATGGCGGCGGCGGGGCGCGGGTCGTCGGCTGCCCGGCCGGCACGCCCTATGCGGTGTGCGTGACCAACCGGAACGACGGCGTGGGCAACGCCATTCTCCTCGGCGTGCTGCGCCGGACCGAGGCGACCCTGGCGCAGAATCCCGCCTGCGCGGGCGGTCCGACCCGGCTCCAGCTCCTGCTGCGCGCCGGCGAGGATCCGCGGCTGATCAACGGCGCGGTCACCCTGCAATGCGGCGCGGCCAGCGGGTCGGCGCAGGTCCGGCGGGTGCCCTGCCCGCCCGCCCCGCATCCCTATGGCTACTGCCTCGGCACCGGCGATGACGGACAGGGCCATGCGGTGACGATCGGCGTCGTCCTTGCCAACGGCGCGGCCGATCCGCTCGGCCTCTATGGCGAGTGCAACGTGCAGGACAGCGTGAAGCGCGGCTTCCTGGCCAAGATCTCCATGATCCCGGCGGTCGAGGACCGGCGTCGGGTGACCGGCATCGAGCTTCTCGTCTGCAACGCGCCGCGGGGCTTCGGCGGCGCCCTGCCGGCCGCGATCGAGCGCCGCGACTGCGCCGACCCGCAGGTGGGCGTCCAGCCCAGGCTGGCGGCGCGCTACGCCTACTGCCTGTTCGGCGCGGATGCGCTGGGCAACGGCATCGTCGCCGGCGTGATCGCGCAGCCCGCGCCGGAATAGGCCCGGTCGAGGGGCGGCGGCGCGCGCATCGGCCGCGGCCGCCCCCGCCGGGGGACGCCGCCCTACCTCGCCAGGTAGTCGTGCACCACCTCGCCGAGGCCGAGCGTCAGGTCGGCGATGAAATGCACCGACGAGAGCACCTCCAGCACCGGCAGCTCCGCCACCGGCGCCAGCGCATGCGGCATCAGCGACAGCGCGCCCGGCCCGGTCCAGGCGCCCTTCAGCGCCACGTCCTGCAGGTGGTACTCGACCAGCTCGCAGATGCGCGGCGTGCCGTCGACATGCGGGATGATCTTCAGCAGGAAGTTCGGCGCGGCGAGCGAGGCGCGGATCGCGTCGAGATCGGCCGCGCGGTGCTTGTAGCCCATGGTCGCGGTGACGACGCGCACCGGCCCGTAATCCAGCGTGCCGACCAGCGTGTCGATCTCGGCCTTGAGCGTCGGCTGCGCCAGCTTCTTCGGGAAGCCCCACAGCTCGCGCCCGCCGGCGATCGGCGGGTGGTCGTTGAGGAACATACAATGGGTGTAGCCGCCGGCGCGCCCCTGGAAGCGCACCGGGATCACCTGGCCGGTCTCGGTGTAGTCGCCGAAGCCGGTGCTGTCCGGCATGCGGATGAACTCGTACTTCACGATCGGCTCCGGCACCTCGAGCGGTTCCGGCACCAGCGCGCGCAGCTTCGCGGGATCCGTGCGGTAGGTGATGATCATGAATTCCCGGTTGACGAACCGGTAGGGCCCCGGCGGATAGGCCGGCGCCGTCAGCGGCATGGCGAAGGCCGTGCCGCGCACCTCGTCCTCGGTCATCGTCCTCTCCTCTGCGAAGCCAGGATCCGCGGTGGATCAGGCGCTATTCGCGGCCGTCATGGAACAGGTCGAAGGTCGTCACGCCGGTGCCCGGCTCGGGCTTGCGCAGCGCATCGCGGTGGCGCAGCGTGCGCACCGCGTCGAGATAGCCGCTCCGCCAGTGCTCCTGCATGGACACGCGGGAGAACTCGTAATCCTTCGACTGCCCCTCATAGGCGCGGCTGCGGTAGATCAGATGGACGATCTGGAACACCTCGCGGCTCGCCGCCTCGGCCAGCGTCGCCGCCTCCGGGCTCTGGCGCAGCTCGGGCGGCAGCTTCTCGAGCAGGTCGGCCAGCGCCGCGCGCATCCGCTGCAGCCGCTTGAACTGGTCGGTGTTGGCGCGGGTGCGGGAGGAGAACTGGATCTCCTTCTGGCGCATCGCGACCTCGCCGAGGTCGCGCGGCAGCTCGCCGCGCGCGCTCCAGAGATCGACCTGGAAGGCCAGCGTGTCGACCCGCGGCTCGTTCGTCACCACCCATTGCAGCGGGGTGTTGGAGACCAGGCCGCCATCCCAGTAATGCTCGCCATCGATCTCGACCGCGCCGAAGCCCGGCGGCAGCGCGCCGGAGGCCATGACGTGCTCCGGCCGGATGCGGTGGGTGGTGGTGTCGAAATAGACGAAATTGCCGGTGCGCACGTTGACCGCGCCGAGGCTGAGGCGCGGCCCGACCGTGGCGTCGTTGATCCGGTCGAAATCGATGAAGCGCTCGAGCGTCGTGCGCAGCGCCGCGGTGTCGTAGAAGCTCGTCGCCTGCGGCGAGCCGGCCGGGTGCAGGAAGGGCGCGGGCAGGCGCGGCGCGAAGAAGCCCGAGGCGCCGGCCATCAGCGCCAGCATCGCATTCGCCTGGTTCTGCGCGGTCCGCCCGAGATGGCCGAGCGCCTTGCCATCCGCCACCCAGTCATTCGCCCAGCCCCAGGGGCCGGTCGGGGCGGTGATCGCCTCCCAGAAGGCCTCCAGCCGCGCGACGCGATCCTCCGGCGCGTTGCCGGCGATGATCGCGGCGTTGATCGAGCCGATGGAGATGCCCGCGACCCAGTCGGGCGGCAGCTCGGCCTCGGCCAGCGCCTGGTAGACCCCGGCCTGGTAGGCGCCGAGCGCGCCGCCGCCCTGGAGGACCAGCGCCACGCTGTCGAAGGGCGGCCGCCCGAGGGCGCGGTGGGTCTTGCGGAGGGCGGCCTCTGGCATGCGGTCCGGTGTCCTTCGCGCGAGACGAACAGGGGCTGGCGGCGGGTGGGGCGGAACCTAGTCGTCCGCGCTCGCCGCACGCAAGGCTTGTCTCGCCCGCGCGCGGCCCCTGCCACGGCGTGCGGCGGCGCATGGCGCGGGCGCGCGGGGCGGCCCGCGCCGCGACGCG
>CAZMCV010000147.1:0-9484 GCA_964564645.1 uncultured Acetobacteraceae bacterium | reverse complement strand
GCGTGGACGAGGCGGGGATGGCGGCGCTGATCCGCCCCAACACCAGGGTCGTCTACACGGAGAGCCCCGGCAGCCACACCTTCGAGGTGCAGGACATCCCGGCCATCGCCCGCGCCGCCCATGCCCGCGGCGCCAAGGTGCTGATGGACAACACCTGGGGCATCCACCACTTCAAGCCCTTCGAGAAGGGCGTCGACGTCTCGATCCAGGCGCTGACCAAGTATGTCGGCGGGCATTCAGACGTGCTGCTCGGCAGCGTCACCGTGAACAGCGACGCGGATTGGCAGGTGGTGCGCGGCACGGGCTCACAGCTCGGCCAGTTCGCCTCGCCCGACGATGTCTGGCTGGCGCTGCGCGGCGTGCGCACGATGCTGGTGCGGCTGAAGCGGCAGGAGGCGAGCGGCCTCGAGGTCGCGCGCTGGCTGGAGGCGCGGCCCGAGGTGAAGCAGGTGCTGCATCCCGGCCTGCCGAGCCACCCGCAGCATGCGCTCTTCAAGCGCGACTTCACCGGCGCCTGCAGCCTGTTCGGCGTCGTGTTCCAGCCGCGCTACGCGGCCGACGACGTCGCGCGCTTCATCGATGCCCTGACCTTGTTCGGCATTGGCGCCTCCTGGGGCGGGTTCGAGAGCCTGGCGATCCTGACCACCGGCAACGTCACCCGCACCGCCGGCACCGGCGATTTCGGCGGGCCGATCTGCCGGATCCATATCGGGCTCGAGGAGCCGGCGGACCTGATCGCCGACCTCGAGCAGGCGCTGGCCCGCCTCCCCGGCTGAAGGAGCACGCTGGCATGCGCATCGCGATCGTCTCCCCCGGCGGGGTCGGGGGCGCCTATGGCGGCTGGCTCGCCAAGGCCGGGGAGGAGGTGGTGGCGCTGGCCCGCGGCGCGCACCTCGCCGCCATCCGCGACACGGGCCTGCGCGTCGAGGGACCGCGCGGCGACGACACGGTGCGGATCGCCGCCAGCGACCGGGCGGAGGAGCTCGGCATCGCCGACATCGTCCTCTTCGCGGTCAAGCTCTACCAGGCGGAATCGGCCGCCAGGGCCGCCG
This sequence comes from uncultured Acetobacteraceae bacterium, assembly GCA_964564645.1. Lineage (GTDB taxonomy): Bacteria > Pseudomonadota > Alphaproteobacteria > Acetobacterales > Acetobacteraceae > CAZMCV01. The sequence continues at coordinate 8,432 of CAZMCV010000147.1, read as the reverse complement.
CGCCGCTGTTCGGGAAGGAGACGCTCGGCATCTCCCTGCTGAACGGCATCGGCGGGCCGGAGATCATCGCCGCCCAGCTTCCCGGCCGGACCATCCTCTCGGGCGCGGCCTATGTCTCGGGCGTCATCGCCGCGCCGGGGCATATCCGCACGACGGGGCCCATGACCGCGATCGCCTTCGGCGCGCCCGAGGGCGAGGCCGCGCGTGCCCGCGCCGAGGATTTCTGCGCCCGCGCCCGCCGCGCCGGCATCGCGACCGAGATCTCCGAGGATGTGCGGGTCGTCCTCTGGGGCAAGCTGGTCGGGCTGGCCTGCAATGCCGCGCTGACCGCGGCGGCGCGCCTGCCGGCCGGGCTGATCTACCACGACCCCGAGATCCTCGAGGTCGCGCGCGCCCTGATGACCGAGACCGCCGCCGTCGCCCGCGCCGCCGGCGTTCCCCTGCCCGAGACCATCGTCGAGGATTGGGTCGCCCGCTCGCTCGCCTTCCCGCCCGGCATGTACGCCTCGATGGCGCATGACCTGATGAAGGGGAACCCGATCGAGGTCGACGGCTTCTCCGGCCATGTGCTGCGGGAGGGGCGGCGCCTCGGCATCCCCACCCCGCACCACGCCGCGCTCTACGCCGTCCTGAAGCCGCACCGGAACGGGACGCCCAGGCTGCCGTGACGCGGCCGGGCATGGCGGACCCGCTTCCCGCGCATGCCGCGGCGCACCGAATGCGGGCATGCTGCACGGCAACACCGCCGCGAGCCGAGGTCGCATGTCCCGCCTGAGCGCCCTCCGGGGCGGCCCCGCCATCCCGATCCTGGTCGCCACCTCCGTCATGCTGACGATCGGCATGGGGCTGCGGCAGAGCCTCGGCCTGTTCATGCCGCCGGCGGTGCAGGACCTGTCCATCGCCGTCGCCGACTTCACCCTGGCGATCGCGGTGCAGAACCTGGCCTGGGGCCTGCTGCAGCCCTTCGCCGGGGCGCTGGCCGAGCGGCACGGCTTCCGCCGCGTCCTGGTCGGCGGCGCGATCTGCTACGCGGCCGGCATGATGATCCTGGCCCAGGCCTCGGGCGTCGCCGAGATCATCCTCGGCGCCGGGATCTTCGTCGGCGCCGCCATGGCCTGCACCGCCTCCGGCATGGGGATGGCGGTCGCCTCCCGCCCCGTCCCGGCCTCGATCCGCTCGACGGTGCTCGGCATCGTCTCGGCCGCCGGGTCGCTCGGCGCGCTGATCGCCGCGCCGATCGGCCAGGTGGTCTCGGAAGGCTTCGGCTGGCGCGCCGGCGTGCTGGTCTTCGCGCTGATGGCCTGCCTGATGATCCCCGCCGCATGGTTCGCCGGGCGGGTGGACCGGGTGCCGGTGCCGAAACCCCCGCAGGGCGAGGCGACCTCGGCGCGCGCCGCCCTCGGCATGGCGTTCCGCCACCCGCCCTTCCTGATCATGTCCGGGGCCTATTTCGTCTGCGGGCTGCAGCTGGTCTTCCTGACCACCCACCTGCCCTCCTACCTCGTGCTCTGCGGCATGGACCCGATGCTGGGCGCGCAGGCGCTGGCGACGATCGGGGCCTTCAACATTGCGGGCAGCCTGTTCTTCGGCTGGGCGGGCAGCCGGTGGTCGAAGCCGGCGCTGCTCGGCGGCCTCTACGTCACGCGCTCCTTCGTGCTGCTGTGGTACTTCGCCACGCCGCCGACGCCGGAGGCGACGATCCTGTTCGCCGCGCTGATGGGGTTCCTCTGGCTCGGCGTGGCACCCCTGGTCGCGGGGATGACGGCCGAGATGTTCGGCCTGCGCTGGCAGGCGATGATCCAGGGGATCTCGTTCAGCAGCCACCAGATCGGCAGCACCCTCGGCGCGCTGGGCGGGGGGCTGATGTTCGACGCCTTCGGGGACTACACGCTGGCGGTGCAGGTCGGCATCGGCCTCGGCCTCCTCGCCGGCACGATCCAGATCCTGGCCGCGCTGCCGAAATGGCCAGGGCCGCGCATGGCCCCGGCCGGATGAGCGGCGCGGCTCAGTTCGGCGGCGCGGGCGGGCGGCCGGTGCGGCCGGCGGCGTAGCCCTGGCTGTAGGCCCGCTCACGCGACTGCACGCTCTGGTCCCAAAGATAGCCGCCAAGGGCGCCGGCGCCGGCGCCGATCAGCGCGCCGACCCCGGCATTGCCGGCGATCGCGCCGATGATGGCACCGCCGGCGGCGCCGCCGAGGGCGCCGGTGCCGACACGCTGCTGCTGCGCCGTCAGGTCGGCGCAGGCGCCGAGGCCGAGCACTGCGACGAGGGCGAGGGGGCGAAGGGTGCGGGAGATGGGCATGGAGGGGGTTCCTTGTCCTCGACCGGGCCGGGTCAGCGCCGCGCCGCCGGGGCGCGATTCGGGCAGGGATAGGTGGCGGCGGCGAAGCGCAGCAGCCCGTCCACCGCGCGCTCCTTCTCGAATTGCGGGTTGGCGCGCGCCCAGGTGACGAAATTCGCGCGGACCTGGTCGAAGGTCGGCGAATCGGTCGGGATGCAGAACAGCGGATGGCCCGCGCTGCGCCGCGCGGCGATCGTCGAGTGGTACTGCGCGGTGGCCAGGATGAAGCCATGGCACCAGCCGATGGCCGCGCCGCGCATCGGGTCGGACGCCGCGGCGCCGCAGAGATCGGCGAGGTCGCCGGTGGTCCCGCTGCGGAAATCCTCCTCGCCGATCGGCGCCGGGCCGGTGGACCCCTGGGCGGTCCCCTGGGCGGCCCCCTGGGCGGCCCCTTGGGCGGCGGCGGGGCCGGAGCCCCAGGCAAGCATCAGCGCGGCAAGGGCCGCGACCGCAAGGCGCGTGGTCCGCATGGGGCGTCCTTCTCTCGTGGCGGCGCCCGCCTCGGTGCCGCGCCGCGGATTATCGCCAGGCCCGGAGGAGGCGCAACATGACGCCCGCGCAAGGGCCGGACGGAGGCCGCGGCTGCGATCACCCGGCGGCCGCGCAGGCGGCGCAGCGCCCCTCCGCCTCGATGGTCGCGCGCTCGACGGCGAAGCCGAGCCGCGCCGCGGCCTGGCGCAGCGCCGCCTCCACCGCCGCATCGGCGATCTCGACCGTCGTGCCGCAGCCGCGGCAGATCAGGAATTGGTGCGGATGGCCGTGCGAGGCGGCGCCGTCATGAACATGCGCGTGGTCCTGCGCCTCCACGCAGCCGATGAAGGCGTTCAGCCGCTCCACCTTGTGGATCAGCCCCTGCTCCAACAGGAAATCCAGCGCGCGGTAGACGGTCGGCGGCGCCGCGCCGGCGCGCGTCGTCTTCAGCCGGTCGAGCAGCGCATAGGCGCCGAGCGGCTGCCCGGCCTCGAGCACCAGCCGCAGCACCTGGCGGCGCAGATCGGTCAGCTGCGCGCCGCGCCGCAAGCAGGCCGCCGCCGCGTGGTCGAGCGTCGCCTCGATCTCGCCTGCCTCCCCGGCCCCGGCCATGCCAAGCCCTCCCCTCGCGCTGCACGCGCCCTTATAGGGCGCGGCGGAGGTCCCGCGCATGCACCCCGCCGTCCCGACCCTGACCGTCGCCGACCCCGCCGCCCGCGCCAGCCTGGTCGCGGCCATCCGCTTCGACGATCGCGGCCTCGTCCCCTGCATCGCCCAGCAGCACGACACGGGCGAGGTGCTGATGATGGCGTGGATGAGCCGCGAGGCGGTCGAGGAGACGTTGGCGACCGGCCGCGCCTGCTACTTCTCGCGCAGCCGCGGCCGGCTGTGGCGCAAGGGCGAGACCTCCGGCCAGGCGCAGCGCCTGGTCGATCTGCGCGTCGATTGCGACGGGGACACCCTGCTCGCCCTCGTGGACCAGCAGGGCGTCGCCTGCCACACCGGCCGCCGCAACTGCTTCTTCCTGGCGCTGCGCGAGGGCGAGGTCACGGCGATCGCCGCGCCGCTGGTCGATCCGGAGTCGCTCTACGGCGGATGAGAGGGGGGGCGCGGCGGCGCCGGACGGAAAGGGTGCCGGGGCCGGGCCAGCTCCACCGGAGCGGGGCACGCATGGCGATCGTGCCTCGGGCCCGCTCGCGGCCTGCGCTTCCCCAACCCGACCCTCCCCCGCGGCGCGGGGGAGGGGGCCGGGGCGGGTCCCGCGGCGCTCAGAGCGTACGAGGACACCGGATTCGCGAAAGAACGCCCTCTGGAATCATCCCAGATTGTCCACCGGCATCGCGGCTGACGGGCGTCGTTTCACAAACCCTCAGGCGCCGCGGCGGGGCGAGTCGCGGCGCGGGGCCGGCTCCCTGCCCGTCGCGGCGGTGCCGCGGCGGTCGTCATCGACTTCGACCTCGGTGTGCCGGACGGTGTCGCGCACGGTCTCGGTCCGCTGCTCGGCGTCCTTGTGCAGCGCCACCTCCTCGGTGACCCGCGCCTCCTTCGAGACCACCGCCTCCTCGGAGGTCTCGGTGGCCTCCAGGGTGCGCTCCTGGAACAGGTGGTCCGCATCCGCGACGGGGCGGTCGACCGCGTGGCGCTCCACCTCGACATGCTCGCGGCGGAGGTTCACCTGCTCCTCGACCGGCGTCTCGACCACGTAGCTGCGCAGGCGGACGCGGCCATGGCCGGTCTCGCGCTTGCCGACCCGCAGCCGCTCCTCGACGACCGGAATCGACTCGCCGCCGGTCGCGGACGCCGTTGCCGCCGGGGACGCCGTCGTCGCCGTGCCGCCCGGGGCGGCATCCTGCGTCGCGTCCCAGCCTTCCTCCCGCCAGGACTCCTCGCGCCGGTCGAAATCCACCGCGCCGCATTCCTCGATCACCTGGGCGGCGGCGTCGAACTTCGCCTCCGGCACCCGGGCCGAGAACACGACATGGCCGCGCCGGACCGCCTCCCGGTAGCCGCCAAGGTCGGTCTGCGGCAGGGAGAGGTTGTCGAGGTCCGGCGACTGCCTGTCGTGGATCTCCCCGCGCACCCCGCCGATCCGCATCGCCAGTTCCCGCGCCGCGCGCTCGGCCGAAGCGAGATCGTCGAACACCGCGGTGATGATCCGCTGGCCGCTCGCCGTCGTTTCCATGCTGCCACTCATTGCCTGATCTCCGTCCTATGTCCTTGGTTGGGCCCGCGCAGGGGCACCTTCGACCGTGGTTCGGCCCGCTGGGGCCTCTCCGTCCGTGGTCCGGCCCTGCGGGACACCGTCCCACGCCGCCGCCTCGTCCAACGGGGACGCCCCCGCGGCGCCGGCGCCCTCCGCTCCGGCCAGGCCCCCGTTCGAGGCGAGGTCCGCGGCCGGAAGCCGCTCCACCTCGGCGCGCTGCCGCCGCAGCGCGACCGTCGTCGCGGCGGTCTCGACGGCGACATGGCGGCGGATGCGCACCTCCTCCGCCAGCACCAGCCGCGTCTCGACCACCAGCACCTCCTCGAGCACCGGCACGATGAGGACGGCGCCGTCTTCCTCCTCGCGCGGCATGGGCGGCGTCTCGCCGGGGGCGAGTTCGCGGCCGATCGCGACCCGCTCGACCTCCAGCGCCTCGTGGCGAAGCGCGGCCTCGACCGGCACCTCTTCCACCTCCGTGCGCAGTCGCACCCGCACCCGGCCCGTCTCGACCGTGCGGCGATGGATCTGCGCCCGCTCCTCGACGATCGGGATGCGGCCCACCGGCCCCTCCCCCGCCTCGGTCGTCTCATTCGGCTCTGCCAAGGCGGCGTTCCCCCTGCCGGACCGCGGGAGAACGGCGCGGACCGGCAGGGCGTTCCATCCGGGTCGCCGATGAGCGCGGCCTTTCCGCGGGGGGAGAGGGGCGCGCCGATCCCGTTTGCGCCCGTGCCGCGCCACGCTATCCCTGCGCGCCATGGCGCCCGTCCCCCCCAGGCTGGAGATTGTCCGCGGCGCGGCGGCGCTCGGGCCGCTGCTTCCGGCGCTGTCGCGCCTGCGCATCGCGGTCTTCCGCGAATGGCCCTACCTCTACGAAGGCGACGCGACGCAGGAGGCCGAGTACCTCGCCGCCTATGCCGCCAGCCCGGGCGCGGCGATGGTGCTGGCCTTCGCGGAAGGCGTCCCCGACCCGGTCGGGATCGCCACCTGCCAGCCCCTGGCGGAGGCCGACGCGTCGATCCGCGAGCCCTTCCTGCGCGCCGGCATCGATCCGGCGTCGGTCTGCTATTTCGGCGAATCCGTCCTCCTGCCGGCCTATCGCCGCCGCGGCGCCGGGCATGGCTTCTTCGCCGCGCGGGAGGCGCATGCGCGCGCCCTCGGCCTGGCGCGATCGGCCTTCGCCGCGGTGGTGCGCAACCCCAGCGACCCGCGCCGGCCGCGCGACCACCACCCCCTCGACGCCTTCTGGCGGAAGCGCGGCTACGCCCCGCGGCCCGACCTGTCCTTCGTGATGGAATGGCGCGAGATCGGCGACGACCGGATGACGCCGCACAGCCTGTCCTTCTGGATGCGCGCGCTCGATGCCGCGCCGCCGGATCCGGGCGCGTGACCAACGCCCCGCCCGCTTCCGCGCCGCTCCGCCTCGGCCTGCTGCAATACCCGGTGGAGCGTCCGGAGAGCGTCGCGGCCTTCGAGGCGAAGCTCGACCGCTGGGTGGCGGCGGCGGCACCCTGCGCGGACCTGCTCGTGCTGCCGGAATATGCCTGCGTCGAGCTCGGCGCGGCGCTCGCCGGCGGCGGCGCCCCGGACGAGGCGGCGGAGCTCCGCGCCATGGTCGCGGCGGCGGAGTCCGTGCTGGCGGCGATGCGCGCCGTCGCGCGCCGTCACCGCACCTGGCTGCTGCCGGGCAGCCTGCCCATGGCGGTGGAGGGGGTGGTGCGGAACCGCGCGCCGCTCTTCGCCCCCGACGGCGCCCTCGCCTTCCAGGACAAGCGGCAGATGACCCGCTTCGAGACGGAGCGCTGGGGCATCGCCCGCGGCGCGGCGCCGGCGGTGTTCGACACGCCCTGGGGGCGCCTCGGCATCTCCGTCTGCTACGACGTGGAGTTCCCCAAGCACGTCCGCGCGCAGGTGGAGGCCGGGGCCTGGGCGATCCTGGCGCCGGCCTGCACGGACACGATGCACGGCTTCAACCGGGTCCGCTTCGCCGCCCGGGCCCGCGCGCTCGAGAACCAGTGCTACGTCGCGCTGGCGCCGACGGTGGGCCAGGCGCCCTGGTCGGCGGCGCTCGACACGAACCGCGGCTATGCCGCCGTCTACGGCCCGGTCGACCGCGGCTTCCCCGAGGACGGGCTGCTGGCGCGCGGGGCGATGGATGCGCCGGGCTGGATCTTCTGCGCGCTCGACCCCGCGCGGATCGAGGCGGTACGCGAGGACGGGGCGGTGCGCAACCACCGCGACTGGCCGGACGGCCCGGTGCCCGCGCCGCGGCCCGCGGCCTTTCGCTGACATGCTGGTCTGGCTCTGCGCCGGCGAGGCCTCCGGCGACGTCCTCGGCGCGCGGCTGATGGCCGCGCTCCGCCGCCTGCACCCGGCGGTGGCGTTCGCCGGCATCGGCGGGGAGCGCATGGCGGCGCAGGGCCTCGACAGCCTGTTCCCGATGCGCGAGCTGGCGCTGGTCGGCCTCGTCGAGGTGCTGCCGAAGCTGCGCCGCCTGTCGCGGCGGATGGCGGAGGCGGAGGGGGACATCGCCCGGCGCCGCCCCGACGTGCTGGTCACGATCGATGCGCCGAGCTTCACCCTCCGGCTGGCGGCGCGGGTGCGCCGGCCACTCGGCCTTCCCGTCGTGCACTATGTCGCACCCCAGGTCTGGGCCTGGCGGCCGGGGCGGGTGCGCGAGCTGCACGACCGGGTGGACCGGATCCTCGCCCTGCTGCCCTTCGAGCCGGCCTTCTTCGAGGCCGCCGGCATCCCCGTGACCTTCGTCGGCCACCCGGTGCTGGAAAGCGGGGCGGAGGGCGGCGACGCGGAACGCTTCCGGGCCGGGCATGGCGTGGCGGCGGAGGAGCGGCCGGTGCTCGTCATGCCGGGCAGCCGGCGCTCCGAGGTCCGGCGCCTCGCGCCGATCTTCGGCGCGGCGCTCCACCTCGCCGCGCGCGCGCTGCCGGGCCTGCGCCCCGTCGTCCCGCTTGGCGCGCTGGTGCGCGACGCGGTGCGGGACGCGGTGCGGGACTGGCCGGGCCGGCCGATCCTGCTCACGGGGCTCGAGGACAAGCATGACGCCTTCGCCGCCGTCGCCGCATCCGGCGGGGCCGGGCTGATCAAGTCCGGCACCTCCTCGCTGGAGATGGCGATGGCCGGCATCCCGCATGTCGTGGGCTACCGGGTGAACCCGCTCACCGCCGCGATCGTCCGCCGGCTCGTCCGGGTGCCGCACGCCTCGCTGGTGAACCTGCTGAACGGGCGGGAGGTGGTGCCGGAGCGGCTGCAGGAGGGCTGCACGCCGGCGGCCCTGGCGGAGGCGCTGCTGGCCCCGATGCGCGACCCCGTCCTCGCCGCCGGCCAGCGCGCCGGCTTCGCCGAGGCGCTGGCGCGGCTCCGGCCCGAGCGGGGCGGCGCGCCGAGCGAGGCGGCGGCGCG
>CAZMCV010000146.1:0-9503 GCA_964564645.1 uncultured Acetobacteraceae bacterium | reverse complement strand
ATCAGCTCGAAGAAGATCGGGCCGATCACCGTGCCGGTGAAGATCTGCAGCAGCCTCCCCCCCTCCGGCGTCGGCGCGCCATCGGTGAGGATGCGGTTGCGGGCGAGGCGGGCGACATCCTCGGCGCCGAGGTCCGGCATGCGCTTGGGCAGCAGCTCGTAATAGGTCCCGGGCGTGTCCATGAAGGCGACGCCGCCGGCCCGCATGCCCTCGACGCTCGCGAAGATGTCCTCGGTGCCGAGGGCGATGTGCTGGATGCCCTCGCCGCCATAGGCGCGCAGGTATTCCTCGATCTGCGACCTGTCGTCGCTGCTCTCGTTGATCGGGATGCGGATCTGGCCGCAGGGGCTGGTCAGCGCGCGCGACTTCAGGCCGGTCAGCTTGCCCTCGATGTCGAAGTAGCGGATCTCGCGGAAATTGAAGAGCTTCTCGTAGAACTGCCACCACACATCCATCCGGCCGCGATGGACGTTGTGCGTCAGGTGGTCGATCACGGTCAGCCCGTGGCCCCGCGGATGCGGATCGGCGCCATCGATCCAGCGGAAATCCACGTCGTAGATCGTGCCGGCCGCGCCGTAGCGGTCGACGAAGTAGAGCAGGCTGCCGCCGATGCCCTCGATGGCCGGGATGTTCAGCTCCATCGGGCCGACCTTGCCGGCAACCGGCTTCGCGCCGAGCGCGATCGCGCGGTCATAGGCGGCGCGCGCATCGGCGACGCGGAAGGCCATGGCGCAGGCCGACGGCCCGTGCACGCGCTGGAAGGCCTGGGCGAAGCTGTCGGGCTCGGCGTTCAGGATGAAGTTCACCGCGCCCTGGCGCCACAGCGTCACCTGCTTGCTGCGGTGCCGCGCCACGGCGCTGAAGCCGAGGCGCGCGAACAGCGCCTCCAGCCCGGCCATGTCGGGGCCGGTGAACTCGACGAACTCGAAGCCGTCGGTGCCCATCGGGTTCTCCGGCGTGATGCGGCCGGCGAAGGCGGTGCGGTCGGGCGGGATGTCCATGGCGGTCTCCTCGGCGGTGGGCGAACGAGGCCGGGGGGAAGAAGACACTTCTTCCCCCCGTCGGACGTATACGTCCGACCCCCCCATCATCGTCTTCTGGCACTGGTGCTTCGTGGTCCGGGAGGTGTGCCACAAGAGGGAGAGGGGGGGCCGGGGCAGCGGCGAGATCAGACGGCCCTGTCTCCGGGGTCCGTGCCGCCGGGCGGGATCGGCGGCGCGTCGCGGGCCTCGGGCAGCAGGGCCGGGACCTCCGCCATGCTGCCGAACAGCGACGTGAAGTCGTCGATCACGAAATAGGTCGGCTGCATCGCATCGATCACGTAGTCGCTGCGCAGCACGCGGCGCGGATCGAAGCGCAGGCGGAGCGGCCCCCGCCCCTCCGTCGCCCGCACCGTCTCGGCGGCCGAGGAGAGGATGCCGGCGCCATAGGCGCGCAGCCGCCCTTCCTCCTCGATCAGGCCGAACTCCACCATGTGCCAGTACAGCCGCGCCAGCGGCTTCAGCGCGCCGATCCGCGCGGCATGCGCGCCGAGCCGCCCATAGGCCGCCAGGAAGGCAGCGAAATCGGGCTGCATGAGCAGCGGCACATGGCCGAAGGCGTCATGGAAGACGTCGGGCTCGACGATGTAGTCCAGCTCCTCCGGCCGGCGGATCCAGTCGGTGACGGGGAAGCGCCGCGCGGCCAGGTGCTCGAAGAAGATGTCGTCCGGAATGAGCCCCGGAACGGCCACCAGCGACCACCCGGTCGCCCCGCGCAGCAGGGCGGAGGTCCGCTCGAAATCCGGGATGTCCTGCGCGAAGGGCAGGCGCGCCAGGCCGTCGCGGAAGGCGCGCGCGGCGTGGCGCGGCAGCAGCCCTTCCTGCCGGCGGTAGAGCTGGCGCCAGGTGGCGTGGTCGGCCGCCGCGTAGCGGTCCCAGCGCTGTTCCCGCGTGAAATCCGGCCGCGCCTGCGCGTAATCGCCGCGCAACCCGGGCGGCAGGCCCCGGAGGCTCCCATCCATGGCACGCTCCCTCGCAACGGGAGGAGATTATCGGAAACCGCGGAGGGAATTCCGGCGAACTCCGTCCCTGCCACCGCAGATGTTGGCGATTTTCCCCATCCAGGAGCCCGATCGTGCCGAAATCCCCCATCGCCCTGGATGCCATCGACCGGCGCATCCTGCGCGCCCTGCAGCGCGACGGGCGGATGCCGATGGTCGACCTCGCCGCCGAGATCGGCCTCTCCCCCACCCCCTGCCAGCGCCGCGTGCGGCGGCTGGAGGAGGAGGGCGTGATCGCCGGGTATGGCGCCGTGCTCGACCCCGCGCGGCTCGGCCTGCCGATCCAGGCCTTCGTGATGGTGGCGCTGGAGAGCCATGCCGAGGAGGTGGTCCACCGCTTCCACCAGGCGCTGGCCGAGCGCCCGGAGGTGCTGGCGGCCTACACGATGAGCGGCGAGATGGACTACCTGCTGCACGTGCTGGCGGTGGATTTCGAGGCCTATGCGGAGTTCGCGCTGAAGGCGCTGCTGCGCATGCCGGGGGTGAAGGAGACGCGCTCCTCCTTCGTGCTCGCCACCCTGAAGCCGCCGCGGGAGATCCCGGTGTGACGCCCGGAGGTCAGAGCCCGAGCAGCGCCGCCGCATTGCCGCGCGCCAGCTTCGCCGCATCCGCCGGCGCCAGCGCCAGGCGGTCGAGGAAGGCCCGGCCCTTGGCGTTCGGCGCGTAGGGGTAGTCGACGGAGAACAGGATCCGGTCGATCCCGAAGGTCAGCAGCGCGGCGAGGAAGGGCGGCTCGGTGAAGATCCCGCTCGTCGTGATCCAGACCTGGTCGAGGATCTGGCGGCTGACCGGGCGTTGCAGGTGGTCGATATCGGCGGCGAAGACCTCGTCGGCGCGGGCCAGCATCATCGGCAGCATCTCGCCCATATGGCCGATGAGGAGCTTCAGGCGCGGATGCCGGTCGAGCGTGCCCGCCAGCACCAGGCGCAGCACATGGATCGCCGTCTCCTGGTGCCAGCCCCAGCCAGCGGCCTCCAGCACGCGGGCGGCGCCGGGGTCGATCCCGCCGGCGAAATAGGCCTCGCGCACCGGCGCCGGCGCCAGGTGGGGATGGATGTAGATCGGCACGTCGAGCGCGACGGCCTCCGCCAGCAGCCCGTCATAGCCAGGGTGGTCGAGGAAGCGGCCCTCGGTCGTGCCGTTGATCAGCGCGCCCTTGAAGCCGAGCGTGCGGACGGCGCGGTTCAGCTCCGCCGCGCAGGCCTCGGGGCTCGCCATGGGCAGCACGGCGAAGCCGGCGAAGCGGGTCGGGTGGCGCGCGCAGGCCTCGGCCAGATGGTCGTTCATCGCGGCCGCCATCGCCACGCCCTCGGGCCCCGGCACCAGGTCGGGCCCGGGGCCGGTGTTGGAGAGCACCTGCATGGCGATCCCGGACTCGTCCATCAGCGCGAGGCGCCGCTCGCCGATCTCGGGCGCCAGCTCCATCGGGTTGACCGCGCCGGGGGCGAGGCGGCGCGGGCGGAAGCCGCGGGCGGCGACCACGGCGGGATCGATCCGCGCGACGAGATGGGGGACGGTGAAATGCTCCTCGAGCGCGATCGCCCGCATGGGCCTGGCCTCCTCCCGATGATCCGCGGACGGTAGTCCCCGCCCCGCGCCGGTGGCAACCGATGGCGCGCAACGGCCGAGCCGGCCTAGGCTTTTCCTGCCAGACGCGACGGGAGGAAGACGCCATGCCGTTCTACGAACGCGGCCCGGTCCGCATCCACTACGAGGAGAAGGGGCACGGCTTCCCGCTGCTCATCATCCCGGGCGGCGGGCTGAACTCCGCCATCCCGTATGTGCGCGGGCCCCGCGCGGGCGGGCGGGGGCCGTTCGACGTCTTCCAGGCCTTCGCCGACGAGTTCCGCTGCATCGTCCCCGACCTGCGCAACGCGAATGGCGGCGACTCCTCCGGCCCGCTCGAGATCGACCGACCCTGGGAGAGCCACGCCGACGATCAGCTCGGCCTGATGGACCATCTCGGCATCGACCGCTTCTTCGTCCTCGGCTTCTGCATCGGCGGGCCCTTCGCCTGGAACCTGCTGAAGCGCGCGCCGGGGCGCATCCCGGCCGCGGTGATGGCGCAGCCGAGCGGATTCCGCCCGGAGATGCCGAGACTCTTCATCGAGAACAACAGGACGGGCTGGGGCCCGGCGCTTTGCGCCAGGCGGCCGGGGATCACCATGGCGGCGGTGGAGGCCTTCCTCGACCGCATGTACGGGACCGACCCGGATTTCGTCTTCACCGTCACGCGCGACTTCGTCCGGCAATGCCCGACGCCGGTGCTGGTGCTGCCGGACGACACCCCGCCGCATCCCTACGAGGTCGCCATGGAGAGCGCGATGCTGGCGCCGAACGCGCAGGTGAGCCTCTATCCTTGGAAGGAGCCGACGGAGCGGATTCCGCTGGCGATCCGGCATGTGCGCAGTTTTCTCAGGGCGCATCGTCCGACCCCGTGACGTGGGGGGAAGAAGACGCTTCTTCCCCCACACCCCCATCATCGTTTTTTGGCACTCAGCCTTTCGGTGGGTGCTTGGCCACGCCCTTCTCGTCGATGTCGCAGCCCCAGCCGGGGCCCTCGGGCAGGACGAAGGCGCCATCCTCGAAGCGCGGCGCCACCGTGACCAGCTCGTCGCGCCAGGGGGCGCCGTCGATGTCGATCTCCATCACCGCGAAATTCGGGATCGCGGCGCAGAAATGCGCCCCGATCACCGAGGAGAGGTGGCCGTAGTAATTGTGCGGCGCGCAGTTCACCTCGTAGGCGTCGCACATCGCGGCGATCTTCATGCTCTCCAGCCACCCATTCCAGATCACGTCCACGATCGCGACATCGACCGCATAGGCGTCGAGGAACGGGCGGAAGCCGCGGCGATGCGCCACCGATTCCAGCGACGCCACCGGGCAGGGCGCGCGGTTGCGGATCACCGCCAGGCTCTCCGGGTCCCAGGTGTCGATCTCGAGCCAGGCGAGGTCGAAGGGCTCCACCACGTCGCAGACCTTCAGGTAGCCCGCGGTCTTGAAATTGTAGTTGGTGTCGAGATGCAGCCCCATCTCCGGGCCCGCCCCGTCGCGGAAGGCCTGCAGGGTGCGCTCGATCGCCTTCAGCACCTCCGGCGTCGCGTTCAGCTCCGGGTGCCCCGCGCTGCGCCCGAAGCCCGGCATCAGCACCTTCGGATCGGCGCAGTCGAGATCCAGGATGTTGGTCTTCAGCGCCTTGAAGCCGAGGCGCTTCACCTCCTCGCCGAGGCGCGCCAAATCGTCATAGCTGCGGATCTCGGGGACGCCGATCGAGGCGTAGTTGCGCACGCGATAGGTGCCGCAATGCGAGAAGTAGACCGGCAGCCGGTCCCGCACCTTGCCGCCGAGCAGGTTCCACACCGGCACGCCCAGCGCCTTGCCCTTGATGTCGAGCAGCGCGTTCTCGATCGCGGCCATGGCGCGCTGGTTGGCGCCGCCCGGCGCCTGGATGGTGCGCGAGGCCAGGTGGGACATGATGTGCTGGATGCGGTGCGGGTCCTGCCCGATCACCAGATCCGACAGGCCGCGGATCAGATGCGTCAGGCCGCGCGTGCCATCGGCCTCCGTGTACTCGGACCAGCCGACGATGCCGTCATCGGTCTCGATGCGCAGGAAGGAGAAGTTCCGCCAGCCGGCATCCGCGTGCAGATCGTCGATGCGCTTGATCTTCATGGGGCGTTTCCCTGGGGCTTTGGCCGCATCGGACGCCCGCTGGCGCGGCATGGCAAGGGGCTGCGCCGCATGCGCGCGAACCTCGCACCCGTTGGTGGGAACCGCCCCCACCCTCCCGCGCCGCGGGCCCCTCCCTTCCCCGTTCACGGGGGAGGGCTGGGGCGAGGGCCGGGGCACACGCCGGACGCCTGGACATGCGCACCGCGGCGGATCAGCCGCCGAGGGCGGCCTTCACCATCGGGCCGGCCTTCGAGAGGTCCATGGTCGCCGCGTGCTTCGCGCGGAGGATCGCCATGACCTTGCCCATGTCCTTCACGCTCGCCGCCCCCGCCTCGGCGACCGCGTCGCGGACCGCCGCCGCCATCGCCGCCTCGTCCATCTGGCCCGGCAGGAAGCCCTCGATGACGGCGATCTCCGCCTCCTCCTTCGCGGCGAGCTCGGGGCGGTTGCCCTGGCGGTAGAGCTCGACGCTCTCGCGGCGGGACTTGACCATGCCGCGCAGCATGGTGGCGATCTGCTCGTCCGGCACCTTGTCGACGCCGGAGGGGCGGGCGGCGATGTCCACGTCCTTCAGCCTCGCCATGATCATGCGGATGGTGGAGGTGCGGGGCGCGTCGCCGGCCTTCATGGAGGCCTTCATCGCCTCGGTGAAGCGGGTGCGCAGATCGTCCTCGGCCATGATCCGGTCTCCTTTGCCGTCTCTATAGGGGCGGGCCGCCGGCGTCGCACGGGTCGGGAAGGAAATTCCCAGGCCGCCACGGCGCTGTGGACTTTGGGAAGAAATTTACCTATCTTCCCGGCATGACGCGCACGGTCGAGGACATCATCGCCCTGATGGGTGGGCCGGAGGCCGCGGCGCAGCGCTGCGGCATCGGGACGGAGGCGGTGCGGAAATGGCGCCAGGCGCGCGCCGTTCCGGCCAAGCATTGGCCCGCCATCCTGGCCGCCACCCGCCTCGCGCTCGCCGACCTGCCCGGCGCCCCCCCTGCGGAGAGTCCCGTTTCCATGACCGATCCGGACCGCATCCCCGAAGGCCAGGACGGCGCCCGCGCGCCCGACGGCGCGACCGCCTGCCTCGTCCTCGGCGACGGGACCGTGCTGTGGGGCAGCGGCTTCGGCGCGCAGACCGGCGCGGAGGGCGCGGTCGGCGAGGTCTGCTTCAACACCGGCATGACCGGCTACCAGGAGACGCTGACCGACCCCTCCTATGCCGGGCAGATCATCACCTTCACCTTCCCCCATATCGGCAATGTCGGCGCCAACCCCGAGGACATCGAGGCGACGACGCCCGCCGCGCGCGGCGTCGTCGTCAAGCAGGATGTCACCGAGCCGGCGAATTGGCGCGCCACGCGGCACCTCGACGACTGGCTGAAGAGCCATGGCGTGCCGGGGATCGCGGGGGTGGACACGCGGGCACTGACCGCGCGCATCCGCGAGGGCGGGGCGCCGAACGGCGTGCTCTGCTTCCCCGCCGATGGCCGCTTCGACCTCGCCGCGCTGCGCGCCCGGGCCGCCGCCTGGCCGGGGCTCGAGGGCATGGACCTGGCCCGCGAGGTGTCCTGCCGCCAGGCCTATCGCTGGGAGGAGACGGAATGGGCATGGCCCGCCGGCTTCGGGCGGCAGGCCGCGCCGAAGCACCGGGTCGTCGCGGTGGATTACGGCGCCAAGCGCAACATCCTGCGCTGCCTCGCCGCCGCCGGGCTCGAGGTCACGGTGGTGCCGGCGACGGCGACCGCCGAGGAGATCCTGCGCCACCGCCCGGACGGCGTCTTCCTGTCCAACGGCCCGGGCGATCCGGCGGCGACGGGCGTCTACGCGGTGCCGGCGATCCGCGCGATCCTCGACCAGCGCGTGCCGGTCTTCGGCATCTGCCTCGGTCACCAGCTGCTTGGCCTCGCCATGGGCGCCCGGACCTACAAGCTCGACCGCGGCCACCGCGGCGCCAACCAGCCGGTGAAGGACCTCGCCACCGGCAAGGTCGAGATCACCAGCCAGAACCATGGCTTCGCGGTGGACGAGAAGACCCTGCCGCCGACGGTCAAGGTCACGCATGTGTCGCTGTTCGACGGCTCGAACGAAGGGCTGGCGGCGACCGACCGCCCGGCCTTCTCCGTGCAGTACCATCCGGAGGCCTCGCCCGGGCCGACCGACAGCCACCACCTGTTCCACCGCTTCGTCGCGCTGATCGAGGCGGAGAAGGACGCGGCCGCTTGACCGCCGCGGCCGCACCGCTCGGCGCCCTGCCGCGCGCGGCCGGACGATCCGCGTGGCGGCCGCGCGAATCCTTCCCTTCCCCGCGGGATCTCATCAAGAAACGCCATGGCAATCCGGCGAGGTCGATCGTGGCGATCGAGATCCATGAGAGGGCGGTCCTGGCGGGGCTGACCCGGGCCCTGCTGGAGGGCGGCGCGCGCTCCGTCCCGCTGGACGCCGTGTTCGAGGGCTGCGGCCGGCGCATCCCCGCCCCCGTCATCCTCGAGGTGATGGAGCGGCTGGTCGGCGAGGGCTTCGTGCGGACCACCCCGCTCGGCGCCGAGGTGCTGGCCTTCGCCGCCGGCGGCGGCGCCGCGGCGCGCCCTGTGGCCGCCCCCGAGGAGGCCTATGCGATCACCGAGGCCGGCTTCGCCGCGCACAGCGCCGCCATCGAGGCCGAGGCCGCGGCGCTGCGGGGGGCGCTGCCGGCGCGGCTCGGCGCCGAGGGGCTGGGCGCGGCCGAGCGCGCGGCCTGGGCGGAGCTGCACGACTACCTGTCCTGGCGCGCCGACCGCAGCGTGCACCTGGCGAATTTCGCGCTGGGGCATCGCATGGGGGCCGAGGCCATGCGGCGCTTCCAGGAGGCGATGCTGCGGCTCGGCCTGATCGAGCGGGCGCAGGCGGAGACGCATTACCGGTTGACGGAGCTCGGCCGGCGCATTCCCCGCCTGCCGGGCAGCGACCGGACATAGGGGGGAGTGGAAGCATGTTCGACCTGAAGGGCCGCGTCGGCCTGGTGACGGGCGGCAATGGCGGCATCGGCCTCGGCATGGCCCGCGGGCTGGCGAGGGCGGGGGCGGCGGTGATGGTCGCCGGGCGCAACGCGGAGAAGAACGCCGCCGCGGTCGCGGCGCTGAAGGCGCTGGGCGCGGAGGCCGACGCGGTCATCGTCGACGTCACCGACGAGGCCAGCATCGAGGCGATGGTCGCCGCGACCGCGTCGCGCTTCGGCCGGCTCGACATCCTGGTCAACAATGCCGGCATCAACATCCGCAACCGGCCGGAGGTCTACAAGACCGAGGACTGGCACGCCGTGCTCGGGACGAACCTGACGAGCACCATGCTGGCCAGCCGCGCGGCGCATCCGCACCTGAAGGCGGGCGGCGTCGGGCGGGTGATCAACAACGGCTCGATGCTGTCGATCTTCGGCCTGCCCTTCCACGCGGCCTATGGCGCGAGCAAGGGCGGCGTGGTGCAGCTGACCAAGTCGCTGGCGGTCGCCTGGGCGGCGGACGGCATCACGGTGAACTGCATCCTTCCGGGCTGGATCGACACCGACCTGACCCGCAAGGCGCGCGTGGACATGCCGCAGCTGAACGACAACGTGCTGGCGCGGACGCCGACGCAGCGCTGGGGCACGCCCGGCGATTTCGAGGGCGTGGCGGCCTTCCTCGGGTCCGACGCCAGCGCCTTCATCACCGGGGTGGCGATCCCGGTGGATGGCGGGTTCTCGGTCCACGGCTGATCGCGCGTGCCCACCATCGAGACCCTCCTCGTCTTCGCCGCCCTCTCGCTCGGCCTCGCGCTGACGCCGGGG
>CAZMCV010000145.1:0-9804 GCA_964564645.1 uncultured Acetobacteraceae bacterium | reverse complement strand
GGCCAGCAGCCGCGCGGCGAGCAGCGCCTCGACCACCGGCACCGGCACCAGCGCCGCCTCGCAGGCGGCGACCACGGGCGCCGCGGCGGGCAGGCCGAGCGCGAGCCCGCCCACCGCCTCCGGCGCCAGCATGCCCAGCAGCCCGTCCTGGCCGAGCCGCCTCGCCGCCTCGGCCGGGGCCAGGCCGGCGGCCGCCTCGGCCGCAAGCTGCGCGGTGCGGGCGATCTCGCGCGCGGTGTCGTCCATGCTCAGCCCTCCCGCGGCAGCTTGAGGATCCGGTCGGCGATGATGCCGAGCTGGATCTGGCTGGTGCCCGCGTAGATCGTCTCGGCGCGCGAGCGCAGATAGGCCTGGCGGAAGCGCTGCTGCGCCCGCGCCACCGCGGCAGAGGGCGGGTAGAGCGCGCGGTCCAGCACCTCCATCGCCAGCGCGCACAGGCGCTGGTGGTATTCCGACCAGTGCAGCTTGATCAGGCTGCCGCGCCCGCCGATCGAGGCGCCGGCGCAAAGATCCTCGACCACGCCCTCGACCAGGCGCTTGTGGATCTCGATGTCCACCTGCAGCTGCGCGAGGCGCTGGGCGATGTCGCGCTCCTCGAGCACGGCGGCGAGCATCGGTTCGGCGCGGCAGACCGTGACCAGGTGCCGCAGCTCCTCCTCGTTGCGCCAGGCACGGTACATGCGGTTGGTGCCGCGCTCGACCTCCAGCACGCGCACCGCGCCGGCCCAGCCCTTCTCCGGCTCGCCCAGCGCATCCTCGGGGTCGACCAGGGCGTTGTCGAAGAAGACCTCGTTGAACTCGGCGTTGCCGTCCATCTGGCGGATCGGCTTCACCACGACGCCGGGCTGGTCCATGCGCAGCGCGAACAGCGACAGGCCGCGATGGCGGCTGTCCATCGTGCCGGTGCGGGCCAGCAGCAGGCAGCGCTGCGCGCGATGGGCGCCGCTGGTCCAGACCTTCTGGCCGGTGACGCGCCAGGCCGCGCCGTCCCGGACCGCCCGCGTGCGCAGCCCCGCCAGGTCCGACCCCGCCTCGGGCTCGGAGAAGCCCTGGCACCAGATCTCGCGCATCTCGAGGATGGCCGGGATGTAGCGCCTCTTCTGCTCCTCGGTCGCGATCGCCAGGATGATCGGCCCGGCCAGCTCCTTGCCGATGGAGTTCTGGCTCTCCGGCATCGGCAGGCGGCCGATCTCCTGGTTGGCGACCAGATGCTCCCGGAGGGTCAGCCCGTGCCCGCCATAGGCGCGCGGCCAGGCGATGCCCCAGAGGCCCTGGCGGTGCAGCTCGGCCTCCCACGCCTTCGCCTCGTCGAGCGTCGGCGGCGCGTAGTCGGGGCTGTCGGCGCGCCAGCGGGCGGGGAGGTTGGCGCCAAGCCAGGCGCGGTGCCGGGCGCGCCGGGCCTCGGCATCGACCGGCCCCTCCGCCTCGGCCAGGGCGGCGCTCATGCGGTGGCTCCGCTTCGATGCGGCATGGTTCCCTCCCGGAGTTCGAGCCTGGCGCGAGTGTCCGGCAGCACGGCGCTGCCTGTCAAAGCGAGATCGGCCTGCGGTACTTGGCCGAGATCGTCTCCGGCCGCACCATCCCGCCGGCCAGCGCCATGGTCCACCAGCCGATATCGGCCAGGTGGACGATCGTGCCCTCGAGGCTGCGCACCACCAGCTCCCCTTCCCCCGAATGCGCGCCGGCGATGTGCGCGACGGCCTCCGGCAGGCCAACGGTCAGGCAGAGATGCACGCCATAGGCGGGATGGCGGATGGAGGGCAGGCCGACCAGGCGCGGATCCCCTTCCCAGCGCCGGCGGTTCTCCGGGTCGAACTCCCAGGGCTTGCCGACATCGTGGCAGAGCCCGCCGGCGACGACGATGTCGTGGTCGAGCCGCAGCTCCGGGTTCGATTCCGCCATCTCCCCGGCCATGCGCATCGCCAGCCTGGTGACGCCGCGGATGTGGTCGGTCTGGTCGCCGCGCAGCAGGATCATCTGCCCCGGATTGCCCGCGGGCGGGATCTCGCGGATGGAGCGGAAGCTCGACCGCGCCAGGGCCAGCGCCCAGGCCTCCACCACCCCCGCCGCGAGCGCCGCGTCGCGGATCGCCGCGACCTCCGGCAATTCCTCCCGCACCTGCGCGCGCAGCGCCCCGGTCACCTCATCGGCCATGCGCACCTCCCGCCGCGGCTCTTCCGGCTGTAGCGTCGGCCGAAATCCGGGAGATTGTCCATGCGTCTCGCCCGCCGCGCCCTGCTGCACGCCGCCCCCGCCCTCGCCCTGCCGGGGATCGCCCGCGCGCAGGCGGATGGCTTCCCGAGCCGGCCGGTCCGCA
Source organism: uncultured Acetobacteraceae bacterium (assembly GCA_964564645.1). Taxonomy (GTDB): domain Bacteria; phylum Pseudomonadota; class Alphaproteobacteria; order Acetobacterales; family Acetobacteraceae; genus CAZMCV01. The sequence goes on along the minus strand of CAZMCV010000145.1, from coordinate 7,487 downwards.
TGATCGTCCCCTTCGCCGCCGGCGGCGCCGCGGATGTCGTCGCCCGGCTGACCGCGCAGTCGCTCGGCGAGCAGCTCGGCCAGCCCGTGGTGGTCGAGAACCGCGGCGGCTCGGGCGGCGTCATCGGCTCGGAGGCGTCGCTGGCCGCGCCGCCGGACGGCCACACCATCACCTTCCACACCCTGTCGAGCGGCGTGCTGAACGCCGGGCTCTACCGCAACCTCAGCTTCGACGTGCGCCGCGCCTTCGCGCCGCTGGCGCTGGTCGGGCTGGTGCCGAACGTCGTGCTGGTGAACGCGAAGGTGCCGGCGGACACCCTGGCCGAGCTGGTCGCGCTGCTGAAGCGCCAGCCGGGGAAGCTCAGCTACGCCTCCTCGGGCAACGGCACGATCACGCATCTCTCGGCGCTGCTGCTGCTGGAGAAGACGGGAACGCAGGCGGTGCATGTGCCCTATCGCGGCTCCGGCCCCGCGCTGCAGGATCTGATGGCCGGGGTGTGCGACATGATGATCGACACGCTGGCAGGCGTGCTGCCCGGCGTGCGCGGCGGCCGGCTGCGCGCGCTGGCGGTGACGACGCGGGAGCGCAGCCCCGCTTTGCCCGAGGTGCCGACCGCGGCCGAAGCCGGGCTGCCGGGCTACGAGACCTACAATTGGCACGGCCTGTTCGTGCCTTCCTCGGTGCCGGCACCGCTGCGCGCGCGGCTGGAGCAGGCGAGCCTCGCCGCCGTCTCCGCCCCCGCCTTCCGCGCGCGGATCGCCGAGGTGGGCGTCGATCCGCGCCCGATGGACGCGGCGGCCTTCGGCGCCTTCTGGGACGCGCAGCTCGCGCTCTGGATCCCGATCATCCGGGCCTCGGGGGCGTCGGCGGATTAGGGGCTGGACGTTTCGGGGGGCGTTTTCGGTTGCGCGGCAGGGGCCCCGCGCCGCAGGCTGGCCGCAAGACGGCGAAGCCGCACAACCAGAACGCGCGCCGGGACGCGAGGGAGAAACGTCCATGAGCTCCACGACAATGGGGCCGGGCATCGGCTCCGTCGGGACCGGTGCGACCGAACCGCTGGTCGCCGCCGGCCCGCTCGAGGCCCGGCACATGCAATCCGCCGCCTACCGCAACGCCGCGCAGCAGGGGAGGCTGACCCGCACGCATTGGCACATCGCCTGGGCGAACGGCCTCGGCTGGGGCTTCGACGGGATGGACGGCGCCATCTTCGGCCTGGTCGCCCCGCTGGTGATCGCGGAGTTCGCGCTGACCCTGCCCGAGTACCGCTCCGGCGTGCAGATCGCGATGCTGGTCGGCATCCTCGGCCTCTATGCCTGGCCCTGGCTGGCGGACCGGGTCGGGCGGCGCAGCCTGCTCGCGGTGAACATCGCGATGTTCTCGCTGATGATGCCGCTGGTCGCGATCGCGCCGAGCTTCGGCTTCTTCGTCGCGGCCTACTGCGTCGTCCGCTTTGCGCTGAACGGGGAATGGGCGATCGGGTCGATGCTGGTGGCCGAGACCTGGCCGGCGCGGCTGCGCGGGCGCGTGCTGTCGGCGAACCGCGCGGCCTGGGGCGTCGGCGCGGCGCTGGCGGGCACCATCACCGCCGTCGTCGTCGTCGACTGGGGCTGGCGCGCCGCCTTCGTGCTGCCGGTCCTGGTCGCGGTGCTGGCCGTCTATGTCCGGCTGCTCTGCCCGGAATCGCCCTACTGGGTGCGGACCATGGACCGCCGGCGCCGCATCCGCGCCGAGCTCGACGCCGGCCGCGTCGTCTCGGCGGAGGACCGCGCCTGGTTCACCAAGGCCGACACGGTCGGCATGCGGCAGCTCTTCCTGCCCGACATGCGGCGCAACACGGCGCTGGCCACCTTCGTCGCCACCATCAACATCGTCGCCTTCTCGACCGTCGGCCTGTGGATGCCGCTGTTCCTGAAGGAGGCGCATGGCTGGACCACGGCGGAATACAGCACCTTCTTCATCGCCTGGTCGCTGATCGGCGTCGTCGGCATCGTCGGCGCGGGCTGGATCGCCGACCTCTTCGGCCGCCGGCTCAGCTTCGTGATCATGCTGGTGCAGGGGGCGCTGTTCCTCACCCTCTGGATCTATGCCGAGGGCAAGCTCGCGCTCTGGATCCTCGGCATGCTGTGGAGCATCGGCTTCCTCGGCATCTGGGGACCGGCCACGACCTACACGGCGGAGATGTACCCGACGCGCGTGCGGGGCGTCGGCAACGGCTTCTCCTGGGGGGTGGCCTTCCTGGTCGGCCTCGTGCTCTGGCCCTTCGTCTCGGTCTGGCTGCGCGAGACCTCGGGCTCCTTCCACACCGCCTTCCTGCTGATCCCGGTCTTCATGCTGGCGCAGGCGGCGGTGATGTGGCGCTTCAGCCCGGAGAATGCCGGCAAGGATCTCGACGCGATCCATGTCTGATGCCGGCCGCGCCCGCGGCCGATTGACCCCGGGCGCCGACACGGCGCAGCATCGGCGCAAAGGGAGGAGAATGATCGATGCTGCGACGCAGGACCCTGCTCGCCGCCACCGCGCCCCTCGCGCTGGCGGCCCCAAGCCCGCTCCGCGCGGCGGCCTTCCCCTCGGGGGATGTGCGCATCGTCAGCGGCGCGCCGCCGGGCGGCACCAGCGACATCTTCGCCCGCCTCCTCGCTGAGAAGCTGCAGCCGATCTTCCGCCAGCGCGTCGTCATCGAGAACCGGGCGGGCGCGGGCGGGCTGGTCGGCGCCGTCGCCGTGCAGACCATGCCGAATGACGGCCATGCGGTGTTCATCACCTCGATGGGCGTGCAATCGGTGATGGCGCAGATGCCGGGGCAGGTCATGCCGCTCGACGTCGATCGCGACCTGACGCCGGTCTCGAACGGCATCGGCATCCCGAACCTGCTGATCGCCCACCCGAACGCCCCGTTCCGCGACGTGCCGCAGCTGATCCAGCAGGCGCGCGAGAACCCGGGCAGGCTGACCTATGCCTCGGCGGGCAGCGGCGGGTCGCAGCACCTGGCGGCCGAGCTGTTCAAGGTGCTGACGGGGACGAACATCCTCGGCATCCCCTATCGCGGCGGCGCGCCGGCGACCCTCGCGGTGATCTCGCGCGAGGTCGACATGTTCTTCGGCAACCTGCCCGACAGCTTCGGCCAGGTGCGCCAGGGCGCGGTGCGCCCGCTGGCCGTCGGCAGCACGGAGCCCGCGCCGCAGCTGCCGGAGGTGCCGCCCATGGCGCGCTTCGTCCCGGGCTTCGAGCTGGTGAACTGGTTCGGCCTCGCGGGCCCGCGCGACATGGACCGCGCGGCGGTGGCGCGCTGGACCGCGGCGCTGCTGCAGGTGCGCGAGGATGCCGACTACAGGCGGCGCATGTTCGACAACGGCATGCAGGTGCTGCTCGGCACGCCGGAGGAGTTCGCCGCGCTGATCGCCAGGGACAAGGTGCGGTGGGCCGATGTGATCCGCCGCGCCGGCCTGCGGGCGGAGGTCGCGCAATGAGGTTCGAGGGCAAGGTCGCGCTGATCACCGCCGCCGGCAACGGCATCGGCCGCGCCACCGCCGGCATCCTGGCGCGCGAGGGCGCGACCGTCGCGCTGGTCGAGAACCACCCGGAGCGGCTGGACGCGGCCGTCCGGCAGATCGGCGCGCACGCCCACCCCTTCCCTTGCGACGCGCTGGACGAGCGCCAGGCGAATGCGACCGTCGCCGAGGTCGCGCAGCGCTTCGGCCGCATCGACATCCTGGTCAACGCCGTCGGCGGCAGCACGATCATCGCCGACCCGGGCGCGACCACGGAGACGCTGAGCCTGGCCGACTGGCAGGCGCTGCTGCATTTCAACCTGACCGGGACCTTCCTGTTCACCCATGCGGTGCTGCCCATCATGCAGCGGCAGAAGGCGGGCAAGATCGTCAACCTCGCCTCCATCGCCGGGCGCGGGCTGAGCGAGGCGTCGTCCTCGGCCTATGCCACCGCCAAGGGCGGCATCATCGCCTTCACGCGGAAGCTGGCGCTGGAGCAGGGGCCGCACGGCATCAACGTGAACGCCATCGCCCCCGCGACGACGCTGACCGAGCGCATCGGCCCGCGCTGGCAGCAGAAGCCGCCCGAGGAGCGCCAGCGCGACATCGAGCGCACGCCGCTCCGCCGCATGGGCCTGGCCGAGGACCAGGCGAAGGTCATCGCCTTCCTCGCCTCCTCGGACGCGGATTTCGTCACCGGCCTGACCATCGACGTCACGGGAGGATTGTGAGCATGGCGGACAAGGTGGGCTTCGTCGGCCTCGGCATGATGGGCGGGCCGATGGCGCGCAACCTGCTGAAGGCGGGCGTGCCGGTCGTCGTCCACGATCTCGACCCGCGCAAGGTGCAGGCGCTGGCCGAGGCCGGCGCCGAGGTCGATGCCTCGCCCGAGGCGATCGCGCGGCAGTGCCGGCGCTGCATCTGCATGGTCGAGACGACGGCCCAGGCCGAGGAGGTGCTGGGCGGCTTCGCGCGCGGCGCCGCCCCCGGCCACATCCTGATCTGCATGAGCACGATCGACGTGCCGACGCTGCAGCGGATCGGGGCGACGCTGGCCGGGCAGGGCATCACGGTGCTGGACGCGCCGGTCTCGGGCGGCACCACCGGCGCCGCGGCGGGCACGCTCTCGGTCATCACCGGCGGGCCGCCCGAGGCGTTCGCGGCCTGCGAGGACCTGTTCCGCGCCATGGGGGGCAACGTCTTCCACATGGGCCCGCTCGGCAGCGGCCTCGCGATGAAGCTGATCAACAACATGCTGCTGCAGATCCAGGTCGTCGCGATCGCGGAGGGCATGGTGCTCGGCACCAAGGCCGGGCTCGACCCGGCGCGCATCATCGAGGTGCTGCGCGTCTCGACCGGCGCCTCGATGGCGGTCGAGCGGTCCGGCACGCGCATGGTGGCGCGGGACTTCTCGCCCTCCGGCACCACCGACATCTCCTACAAGGACCAGGAGGTGGAGACGGCGCTGGCCAAGGCGCTCGGCGTGCCGATGATGCTGGCCAACGTGACGCAGCAATTCTACCAGATGGCGCGCGCCGCCGGCTACGGGAAGGAGGACGGCTCCGCCGTCGTCAAGGTGGTCGAGCGGCTGGCGGGGGTCACGGTGGGCAGGGCGCCCGGCTGACCGCGCGAAGGAGGTGGCGTGGAGTACTGGCAGTCCTTCGAACCCCTCCCCTCCCCGCTGCCGCCCGTCTTCGACCGTGACTGGCCGGCGCCGATGCCCGATGGCACGGCGCTGCGCCTGCCCCTGCGCGACTACGGCGCCATCGCCGTCACGGGGCTGATCTCCAACCAGGCCTCCTTCGCCGTTGCGCGGCGCCTCGCGGGCTGGATGGCCGAGGCCGCGCGGCCCTTCGACCCGCAGGTGGTCCTCGGCCTGCCCAGCCTCGGCCATGTCTTCGGCGCGCTGGTCGCCGAGGCGCTCGGCCATCCCAACTGGGTGGCCGCCGGCTATTCGCGCAAGCTCTGGTACGAGGAGGCGCTGTCGGTCGAGCTTTCCTCCTCGACCGCGCCGACGCCGCGGCGGCTCTGGCTGGACCCGCGCATCCTGCCCCGGCTCGCGGGGCGGCGCGTGCTGCTGGTGGATGACGTGATCTCGACCGGGTCCTCGGCGCGCGCCGGCGTCGCGCTGCTGGCGCGCGCGGGGCTGGCGCCGCCGGTCGCGCTCGCGGTCGCCATGGCGCAGGGCGATCGCTGGTGCGGCGACTGGGCCGGGACCGGCGTGCCGGTCGCGGCGGCCTATGCGACGCCGCTGTTCCGCCGCGCCGTGCCCGGCTGGGCGCCGGCGCCGGAGACGCGCCCGGCCTGCGCGCTGCCCCGGGGCTAACCGGCAGCGGGCCCGCGGCGTAGAAGGACCCGCATGCGCCTGCTTCGGGACCGTCGCCTCTGGATCGCGCTGGCCGTGGTGGCGGCCATCCTCGGCGCGCGCGCCGCGGGGATCGGCGACTACCTGTCGCTGGCGACCCTGGCGCGGTATCGCGAGGCGCTGCTCGGCTTCGTCGCGCAGCACGCGGTGCTGGCCGCGCTCGGCTACCTCGCGCTCTACACCGCCGCCGTCGCGCTGTCCGTGCCCGGGGCGGTGGTGCTGACCCTGGCGGGCGGCTTCCTGTTCGGCGCGGTGGCCGGCACGGCGCTGACGGTGCTCGCCGCGACCTGCGGGGCGACCATCCTGTTCCTGCTGGCGCGGCGGATCCTCGGCGAGCGCGCGCTGGACCGGCTCGGGGCGCAGGCGGCGCGGCTGGCGGAGGCGATCCGGCGCAACGCCGCCTCCTACCTGCTGGTGCTGCGGCTGGTGCCGCTGTTTCCGTTCTTCCTGGTCAACCTGGTGCCTGCCTTCGTCGGCGTCCGCCTCAGGACCTATGTGCTGACCACCGCCATCGGCATCCTGCCGGGGACGGCGGTGTTCAGCCTGGCCGGTGCCGGGATCGGCGACGTGCTGGATGCGGGCGGGAGCTTCGACGCGCGGAGCGTCCTCACGCCCCAGGTGCTCGGTGCGCTGGTCGGTCTTGCCGTGCTCTCCCTCGCCGCGATCCCGCTGAGGAAGCGCTTCGAACGGGGCTGACCGGCGGCGCGGCTGCGCAAGCGATGGGCAATCGCGGCCCAGCGCGCAGGCAGGGCGCCACGGGGTCGGACCGGACCGCCCATGGCATGTCCCTTGCTCCCGCCGAAGGCCGGGCCGCGAGGCCCTCGGGACGGGGCCAAGCAACGCCATGAACCACACGACCACGGATCGCCGCTCGCTGCTCAAGGTCGGCGCCGCCGCGGCCGCGCTCTCCGCGCCGACCTTCCGCTCGGCGGACGCGCAGGGCCGCCGCGAGACGCTGCTGCTGATCAGCGAGAACCCGCCCAACAGCACGGACATCCACGGCGTCGGCGCCAACCGCCCCGCCTATGAGGCGAGCTGGAACCTCTACGACCGGCTGATGACCTTCGGCGTCAAGAAGGACGCGAACGGCAACGACCACTACGACTACACGAAGCTGCAGCCCGAGCTCGCCGAGGAATGGGACGTCACGCCCACCAGCGCGACCTTCAAGCTGCGCCGCGACGCCAAATTCCACGACGGCACGCCGGTGACGGCCGCCGATGTGAAGTGGAGCTTCGACCGCGCGGTCACCGTCGGCGGCTTCCCGACCTTCCAGATGCGCGCCGGCAGCCTCGAGAAGCCCGAGCAATTCGTCGTCGTCGACGACCGCACCTTCCGCGTCGACTTCCTCCGCCGCGACAAGCTGACCATGCCGGACCTGGCGGTGCCGGTGCCCGTGATCATCAACAGCGGGCTGGCGAAGAAGCACGCGACGGCGCAGGACCCCTGGGCGCTCGACTGGCTGCGCAGCAACCCCGCCGGCTCCGGCGCCTACCGGCTGGATCGCTGGGTGCCCGGGCAGGAGATGGTGTTCCTGCGCAACGATGCCTGGACGCAGGGGCCGAAGCCGCAGCTCGCGCGCGTGATCTGGCGCATCGTGCCGCAGGCCGGCAACCGCCGCGCGCTGCTCGAGC
>CAZMCV010000144.1:0-9916 GCA_964564645.1 uncultured Acetobacteraceae bacterium | reverse complement strand
CGCAGCAGGGAAGGGGGTGCGTCCGGCAGCAGCGCGACGGCGGAGAGCGGCACGGGCCGGCGCAGCAGCCGCACGGGGCGCGGGCGATGCGGCCAGCCCTCGATCAGGGGCACGGGGTCGAAGGGGCCGATCCGGGTCACCGCGCGCTCCGGCCAGTGCGACAGGCGCGGGGCCAGGCGCCAGACCGGCAGGCGCTGCGAGAGGCGGTCGAGCAGCTGTGCCAGCGCCTGGCGGCGGGCCTCCGCCGAGACCCCGCCCCTGCCGGGCAGGCTGGCCTGGGCGCCTTCGGCGGCGATGGGCTCGGTGAGGCGCGCTTCCAGCACCAGGCGCTCGAAGCCGAAGCCGGGGGCGAGGCGCTCCAGCTTCTCCTGGAACAGCCGGGCGAGGTGGCGCGGGTCGCGGGCGGGCAGGAAGGTGCCGATGCCGAGGCCCTGCACGGTCCCGTCCACCCGGAATCCGAGCAGCACCAGGCGCCGCGCGCCGCGCCCGGCCTCCGCAAGCTGCCGGCAGAGAGTGGCCAGGAGACGGGCGAGGGTGGCGTCGATCGCCTCCCGCGTCGCGATGGGCTCGAGGAAGGCGCGCTCGGCGGTGAAATCGGGCGGCGGGCGGAGGGGGGCGATGGGCTGCGGCCGGTCGCCGGCCGCGGCGTCCAGCGTCCCGACCAGCGCGGCGCCGAAGCGCCGGGCCAGCGGGGCGCGTGGCTGGCGCAGCAGATCGCCCACGCGCCGCAGGCCGAGCCGGTGCAGCGCGCCGAGCATGGCCGGGGGCAGGCGCAGCGCGGCCAGCGGCAGGGGCGCGATGGCGGCGCGCTCCCCGCCCGGGGGGATGAGGGCGCCGTGCCGCCCGGCGCGGGCGAGGGCGGCGGCGGTGGCCGGGCTGCCGGCGATGACCGCGCGCACCGTGAGGCCGGCGCGGGCGAAGCGGGCGGCGACCCGTTCCAGCAGCGCCTCCTCGCCGCCATGCAGATGGGCGATGCCGGTAACGTCCAGCAGCAGCCCGTCCGGCGGGTCGGCGGCGGGCAGCGGCGTGACGGCGAGGCACCAGAGGGCGAGGCGGCGCAGCCAGGCGGTGTCGGCCCCCTGGTCGGCCGGGTGCAGCGCCAGGCCGGGCAGGATGGCCTGGGCATCGGCCAGCGCCTGGCCGGGCTGGAGGCCGGCGGCCGCGGCCTCCGGGCTGAGGGCGGTGAGCAGGCGGCGGCTGCCCTCGGTGGTCCAGCATGCGGCGGGCCCCTCGGTGCGCAGGCGCTCGGTGGGCAGGAAGGGCAGGTGCAGCGCCAGGATGCGCCGGGCGCCTTGGGCGGGGAGGGGCGTGTCGATGGGTGTGCCGATGGGCGGGGCGCCGGTTTCCGGCCGCGGCAGCGCGTCCAGCAGCGAGGGCGGCCGGCAGAAGCGGCGCCTCATGCCGGGGCGGAGGGGCATGGCCCTTTGCGCGCGAAGATCGCCGCGCCCAGGCGCCGGGCCTGGGGCCCCACCCGCTTGCGGGGGAGGGTGGGGGCGCAAGCCATTCCTGCGGGCCCTGTCCGCGCGCATGGGGCAGCGTCTCTCGGCCGGCGAACGCCCCCGCATCGTCGCGTCCACGCGGCAGCGCCCTCCCGGCGGTTCATCGCGCCCGCCTCCGCCGCGCCGGCGGCGCCTCGGCGCCCTCCCGCTCCTCCGTCTCCAGGTCCAGCCGGTCCGCCGCCTCCCGCCAGGTGACGTCCCAGCCCTGCGGCCGGCCGCCGCGCGCGCGCAGCAATTCCAGCCGCCAGCGCGGGTCGCCGAGATCATGCGCCGAGCCCCCCGCCCCCGGCAGCGCCGCGACCCGCCAGCGGGTCAGCGCGGCGGTGGTCGGCGGCTGCTCGGCCTCCCCCTCCCGCTCCGCCCGGAGCAGCAGGCCGATCGCGCCGCCGGCCTCGGCGGCGAGCTGCAGGCGGCGGGCGGCGGTCAGGTCCAGCCTCGCCTCGGCGCCGAGGGCGAGCAGGGCGCCGGCGACACCGGGGCAGCGCAGGCTCTCCTCCATGGCCCAGAGGGCGTCGGCCAGGCGGCGCGCCTGCACCAGCACGAGGTCGGCCGGGGAGAGGCCGAAGCGCGCCAGGCCCGGCGGCCAGGCATCCGGCTCGGCGGCGATCCAGAGGGCGGTGCCGGATCCATGGCCCGCGCCCTGCCGGGCTCCTCCCTCCGTGCCCTGCCGGGTTCCCCCATCCGCGCCCTGCCGGGCTCCTCCCTCCGCGCCCTGCCGGGTTCCTCCTTCCGCGCCCTGCCGGGCGACACGAGCCAGGATCAGCGCGCAGAAGCCCGCGGCGGCGCCGGGATCGGCGGCCAGGATCTCATGCACCGCGGCGCGCGGCAGGCCGGCGCCGCCGGGCAGGTGGCGGTCGAGGCCCGGGCAGAGCGGCACGCCCTCCATCCCGGCGGGACCGCCGCCGCTGCGGTCCAGCCGGGCGATGCGGGCGCGCAGCGCGGCCAGCAGGGCGGGGCGGTCCATGCCGGGTGCCCCCGGCGGGGCCGCGATGTCGCCGCCAGGGTCCATCGGGGCCCGCATGCCGGCGGTTGCCGCCCGGGCTCCGGCATCCAGGCCCGGCATGGTATGCGGGTCCGTGCCCGCAGGGCCTGGGGGGGTGTCGGGGGTCATGCCGGGGATGCCTGCGTTCGTGTTATGTTCTAGTGTTGGGGCGCCCCGGGTCAAGGGTTCTCTTTGCCCGGGCCCGAATGGCGGGGCTTGAATCCCGGCCCGGCCTGTCAACACATGCTCGATACGAGCGGAGGAGCCATCGCATGCCGTCACCCACGACCCCGGCCGATCTGGGGATGCCGGGCATCGTCGACGGCTTCGTCGGCGCGGTGGGCAACACGAGGCTGATCCGCCTGCGCCGCGCCAGCGAGGCGACGGGCTGCGAGATCCTCGGCAAGGCGGAGTTCATGGCCCCGGGCGGCAGCGTGAAGGACCGCGCCGCGCTCGGCATCGTGCTCGACGCCGAGGCGCGGGGGCAGCTCATCCCCGGCCAGCCCGGCATCATCGTGGAGGGCACGGCGGGCAACACGGGCATCGGCCTGACGCTGATGGCCAATGCCCGTGGCTACAAGGCGATCATCGTCGTCCCCAACACCCAGAGCCGGGAGAAGATCGACTTCCTGCGCATGATCGGCGCCGATCTGCGCCTGATCCCGCCCGCGCCGCTCAAGAGCCCCGGGCACTACGTGCATGTCTCCCGCGCCATCGCCGAGGAGCTGGCGGCGAAGGGCGAGCGCGTGGTCTGGGCCAACCAGTTCGGCAACCTGGCGAACGGGGCGGCGCATGAGCAGACCACCGGCCCCGAGATCTGGGCGCAGACCGGGGGGAAGGTCGACGCCTTCACCTGCGCCTGCGGCACCGGCGGCACCCTGGTCGGAACCGCCCGCGCGCTGAAGGCGAAGAACCCGGGGATCCGCATCGTGCTGGCCGATCCGATGGGCAGCGGCCTCTTCTCCTGGGTGAAGACCGGCGAGGTGAAGGCCGAGGGCAATTCCATCACCGAGGGGATCGGGCAGGGCTCCGCCGTGCCCGGCAACCTCGAGGTCGGGCGGGCGCTGATCGACGACGCGATCCAGATCGCCGACCCGGAGGCGCTGGCCCAGGTGAACGAGCTGCTGATCCATGAGGGGATCTCGGTCGGCGGCTCGGCGGGCATCAACGTCGCGGCCGCGATCCGCGTGGCGCGCGACCTCGGGCCCGGGCACATGGTGGTGACGATCCTCTGTGACGGCGGCGCGCGCTACCAGAGCAAGATGTTCAACCCCGATTTCCTGCGCGAGAAGAACCTGCCCGTGCCGTCCTGGCTGGCGTGAACGGAGAGACGGATATGGAGATCATCGAGCTCGCCCGTGCCATCCGCCAGCGCGATCCCGCGCGGCCGAGCTGGATCGAGGCGGTCACCTGCTATGCCGGGCTGCACGCCGTGCTGCTGCACCGCGTCGCGCACGCGCTCTACCGGATGGGGCTGCGGGCGCTGGCGCGCGCCGTCTCCCACACCAGCCGCTTCATCACCGGGATCGAGATCCATCCCGGCGCGCGGATCGGGCGGCGGCTGTTCATCGACCACGGCATGGGCGTGGTGGTGGGCGAGACGGCGGAGATCGGCGACGACGTGCTGATCTACCATGGCGTGACGCTGGGGGGGCTGAGCCTGGCCAACCAGGCCGGGCCGGGCGGCAAGCGCCACCCGACGATCGGCAGCAACGTCGCGATCGGCGCGGGCGCGCAGGTGCTCGGGCCGATCACCATCGGCGACGGCGCGCGGATCGGCGCGAACGCGGTCGTCTCGCGCGACGTGCCGGTGGGCGAGACGGTGATCGGCATCCCCGCGCGCCCGCCGCAGGAGCACCGGATCATGCCGGCGCCGCGCACGGCGCCGCAGCACTCGCCCGGCTATGGGCTGCTGGACGAGCCCTGCGACCCGGTGGGTGAGGAGCTGGCGGCACTGCGGGCGGAGGTCGCGCAGCTGCGGGCGGAGCTGGGGGATGTCCGGCGCCGCGCGGCGCACCTGCCGGCGGCGGAGTAGGGGAGCGCCCTTAGGCCGCTGCCGGCCCGCCCGCCGTGTTGACCATCCAGGACACGCCGAAGCGGTCGGCGACCACCCCGAAGGCCGGGGAGAAGAAGGTCGAGGCCAGCGGCATCTGCACCTGGCCGCCTCCCGCAGCGAGCGCGGCGAAGAGGCGTTCGGCGGTCGCGGCGTCGGGGACGGTCAGCGACAGCGACATGCCGCCGAACTTCGCCTGCCCGGAGCAGCCGCCATCCGAGGCCATCACCACCGTGTCGCCGATGCGGAAGGCGGCATGCATCACCTTCTGCTCGGCGCCGGGCGGGATGGCACCGGGCTCGGGGCATTCGGCGAAGCGCATGAGCATGGTGACCTCGGCGCCGAGCGTGTCGCGGTAGAAGGCGATCGCCTCCTCGGTGCGGCCTTCGAAGAAGAGGTAGGGCTGGAGCTGCATGGGCGTCCCTCCGTGTGCCGGCCGGGCAGGCTGGATGCGGGCGCGGCGGCGGTCAACGGCGCGCCGCCCCGGTCCCTTCGCGATACCGCGAGGGGCGGTCGTGGCGCGGCGGGCGGCTTCCCAGATCCCGGGCTCCGACGATCGGGAGATTCCGCATGGCGAGCATCCATCGCCGCGCCTCGGCGCGCTGGCAGGGCACGGGCAAGGATGGCAAGGGTACTCTGGCGACGCAGAGCGGCACGCTGAAGGAGACGCCCTACTCCTTCACCGCGCGCTTCGGCGACGGGCAGGGCACGAATCCGGAGGAGCTGATCGCGGCGGCGCATGCCGGCTGCTTCACCATGGCGCTGGCCTTCCAGCTGCAGGGCGCGGGCCATGCGGCGGAGAGCCTGGAGACCGAGGCGAGGCTCTCGATGGAGCAGGAGGGCGGCGGCTGGGCGATCAGGGCGGTCGCGCTGTCGCTGCGCGGCAAGGTGCCCGGCCTCGAGGAGGCCGAATTCCGCCGCCTCGCCGAGGTGGCCAAGGCCAACTGCCCCGTCTCGAAGGTGCTGAACGCCGACATCACCCTCGAGATCGCATTCGGCTAGCACGAAGCCGCCAGCCGCACGCGGCCAAGAAGGCAAAAAGCGAAGGGGGTGCGGGGGAAGTGCCTTCCCCCGCTTCTTTCCTTCCCTACTGCAACGCCACCCCCACCCCCTCGCTGAACCGCCGCGCCGCCTCCTCCAGATCCCCATACTTCCGATGCCCCGCGCAGTGCTGCACGCAGGCCATCAGCAGCCGGTCGCGGTGCGGGCTGCGGGACTTGGCGAAATCCTCCAGCATGTTCTGCGGGATTTCCTGGTTGTGCGGGTCGTTGCCGATCTTGCAGGAGGCCAGCGCCAGCACGCCGACCAGGTTGGCGCGGTCCGACTGCGTCTCGAGATAGGCGCGGAGCCAGCCCTGCGCTTCCTCCGGGTGCTGTGCCATGGTCGCGGCATCGAGGCGCGCGAGCAGCTCGGGCGCCGACAGGCCGTGGGCGCCGGGCGGGATGGCGGCGGGGCGCGCGATGAGCTCGCCGGTGTGGCGCTGGTGGTGCGCGGTCATCGAGACGAAGGCGGCGCCGACATAGAGCAGGCGCAGCCGGCGCGGATGCTCGAAATTGTCGAAGAACCAGCCGAGCGCATTGGTGTATTCGTAGCAGTGCATAGGCATCGAAAAATTGTTCGGCCCGTGCGTGTCGATGGTGAGCTGCGCCGCCGCGATCTGCAGCACGTCGATGATGCGGCGCGGATCCTTGCCCGCGCGCAGCAGCGCGGTGATGGCGTTGGTGTTCGCCGGCTCCTCGCCCTGCAGCAGCACGGCGATCAGGTGGTCCTCCTCGGCGGGCGAGAGCGGCGCCGTGTTGCGCAGCATCGCGGCTTCCGCGTCCGAGACGCCGCCATAGGGCACGGCGCGGAGCGTCTCGCCCTCGATGTCCTGCTTCACCGTGTTGCAGGCCATCTCGTAGACCGAGTACCAGCGCGGGCCGACGGCGATGTCGAGCGCGCCGGCGTAGAGCACCTGGTGCGCGTTGTCCCAGCCGAGCGCCTGGCCGAGCTCGACGGTGGCGCGCGCGCGGTAGCCCTTGTGGCCAGTCGTGTAGGAGCGGTTGAGGTACATGCGGTCCTGCACGTCCATCAGCCCGGCGAAGACGAGCTCGGCCAGCACCTCGCGCCGGTGCTCCTTCTCCTCCATCAGGCCGAGGAAGCTGCGGTAGGCGTCCATGACCTGGCCGCGATGCACCAGGGTCATCCAGTCGGCCAGGCGCTCGCGCAGCGGCGCGCCCGGGTTGCGGATCGGCGAATCGTCCGGCCAGTAGACGTTGGGCGCAGGCGGGTTCTCGATCTTGCCGGCATAGCCGCGGGTGTAGTGGCCGGGGGCGAGGCCGATCTTCTGGTTCCAGATGTCGAGGCCGGTCGGGATGTACCAGACGGTCTGCGCCATCGGCAGCATCGACAGCGTGCCGGGCATCATGCGCGCCAGGTTGACCGTGGCGCGCGCGCTCAGCAGGCAGTGGTCGTTGTTGACGAAGTTCACGTAGCCGTCGTCGATCCGCTCGTGATAGGGCACGTGGGTGTAGGGCGCGTGGATGCGCACCGCCTCGGCGATCATCTCGTTCAGCGGCCGGCCGGCCCTGACCAGATCGTAGAAGACGCGGCTGGCGCCGATCTGGTCGCGCGCCAGCATGCGGTCCTCGAGCGCGCCGTAGAGGCGCGCGGTCTCGTTGCTGTGGTCATGGGCTGCGGACATGCGGGGACGCCTTTCCCTCCGGTCGCGCCCCGTTCGGCCGGGGCGGCCTGTGGTCCTCGGCCGCATGCGGAAAGATCGGGCCGATGGCGGCGTGACCACGGCTTGCGCGGAGAAGGCTAGACCCGTCGGCGCGGACGCGTCCATGCACACCTGCCCATTTTCCGCGCGGGATGGCGGGAATGGCGCCGCGTGAGGCCACGCCGCGGCCCCGGCGCGGCCGAGGGAGGCGCGCCCGCGGAAGACGGCGCGCTGAAAACCTTGGGGAATTCCAGGCTAGCGCGGGGCCGACGGGCCCTCCTTCACAAATCCTCAGCGCCGGCGCGGCGGCCCGAGATCCCAGGGCGCGCGCCCCGCCTCCGCCAGCGCCTCGGCACGGCTGAGGCCGATATCGCGCAGCGCCCGGTCGTCGAGGCGCGCGAGCAGGCGGCGCGTCCGGACGGTGCGCAGCACGAGGTGGAGGCGCGCGAGGAAGGCGGGCCAGGCCGCGCCCGTCCCGGCTTCGGGGAAGGGATGGATGGCATGCGGGATCGCCATGGCTGGATCTCCAGGAAGGGGCCGAGACTGCGCCCGGCTCTGGCTGGAGGGTGTGGCGGCCGCCGGAATAAGAAAAGCGAATTGCATTGACATTTTGCATCAGAACGATTGATGGATGAGCCACCAGGAGGTGCCCAAGCGCCATGCTCGCCCTGCCCCCCGCGCTCGATCCCGACCTGCTGCGCAGCTTCGTGCTGATCGCCGAAGGCGGCAGCTTCACCCGCGCCGCCCAGGCGGTCGGGCGGACGCAATCCGCGGTGTCCATGCAGATCCGCCGGCTCGAGGAGATGCTCGGCAGGCCGCTGCTGCTGCGCGGGCCCCGGGGCGTGGAGCCGACGCCGCACGGCGCCTGGCTGCTCGAGCGGGCGCGGCGCTTGCTGGCCATGCAGGACGAGATCGTGGCGAGCTTCCGCAGCCCGGCGATGGCGGGGACGGTGCGGCTCGGCTCGCCGGACGATTACGCGCTGCGCTGGCTGCCCGGAATCCTCGGCCGGTTCTCCGAGACCCATCCCGCCGTCGAGGTCGAGGTGACCTGCGCGCCGTCGAACGAGCTGGTCGAGCGGCTGCTGCGGGGCGAGCTCGACCTGACCCTGATCTCGGGCGGCAACGAGCCGCCGGGGATGGTCGGGCGCACGCTCTGGCGCTGCGGCCTGGTCTGGGTGGGGGCGGCCGAGCAGGCGACGCATGCGCGCCTGCCGCTGCCGCTGGCGCTGGCCCAGCCGCGCTGCGTCTGGCGGCGGGCGGCGACGGACGCGCTCGACGCGGCGGGGCTGCCCTGGCGGCTGGCCTATACCAGCACTTCGCAGGCGGGGACGCTGGCGCCCGCGCTGGCCGGGCTGGCGCTGACGGTCTGCATGCCGGGCCCGTTGCCCCAAGGCTTGCGCGTGCTGGGCCCCGCGGACGGGCTGCCGGCGCTGCCGGAGTTCACGATCGAGCTGCTCTCCGGCCCGCCCTTCCCGGTCGGCGCGGCGCTGGCGCGGCACATCGAGGAAAGCTTCGCGGTCGAGGCGGGGCGGGAGACGCGGCTGCGGGCCTGACGCGCGGCCGCGGGTCCGGCAGCCGGGCGGGAGGGCGCCCGGCCGGCAGTGGGTCGGACCGAGTGCGGAATTGTCGGGCGAGGGGTTGACCCCTGCCTGACCGGGGCGTAGAAGCCCGCCACCGCCGAGACGGCAGGGTTGACAGAGCGAGGCGAGTTCGCCAATATCTGTCCCCCGCCGCTCAAGGCGGACAACAGAGGGACCAGTGAGGACCTCCGCACGGCGCCAGGCGCCGACGGAAGTGTTCCGCTCCCCTCTGGACATTCGGTGTCAGCAGATCCGGCTTCGCGCCGGGTTCGTTGTCGGGCCCGCACCTTCCGGGTGCGGGCAGGATGGTTCGCTCTCTGAAAACCGAATAGGTCTTGGAAGCGCGTTTCAAGGTTTGACCGGAACGGCGCGTTCAGTGGATCGGGGCCAGACATGCCGTCGCGGAAGCGATGGCCTGCGGTGCCGATGTTGCGAACGGGCCTGCGCGGTCCGCGCGGTGCGGGATTCCCGTGCCGGGTCGGGCCGCCGCAAGACGGACAAGCGTCTTCACTTCCAGATGGCTGAGCAGGTGCCGGGCTTCATCCCAGCGCATCGCGGCCGCGCCGGTCGGCGTGGCCGGGACGGGTCTGGGGAATGATGCGTGGGCGGCGTCGCGGCGAGACGGTCCTTCCGCAGGGAAGGGCGGCCTCGTGTCGTGGCGTCCGGCGATGCCAGGGAGATGGCGTATGTCCGGTCGGGAAAGCCGGAAGACGAGAGAGAGTGACAAGGAGCATGGATCTCGCGTCGGGCGCCAGCCCGGGGCGAAAGAGGTGCCCGTACATCCCGCAAGGGATGCGAAGGTGCCTGATGAACCTGAGAGTTTGATCCTGGCTCAGAGCGAACGCTGGCGGCATGCTTAACACATGCAAGTCGCACGGCCGGCAACGGCAGTGGCGGACGGGTGAGTAACGCGTAGGAATGTATCCAGAGGTGGGGGACAACCCCGGGAAACTGGGGCTAATACCGCATGTCTCCTATGGGAGAAAGCCGTAAGGCGCCTTTGGAGCAGCCTGCGTCCGATTAGGTAGTTGGTGGGGTAAAGGCCCACCAAGCCTGCGATCGGTAGCTGGTCTGAGAGGACGATCAGCCACACTGGGACTG
>CAZMCV010000143.1:0-10099 GCA_964564645.1 uncultured Acetobacteraceae bacterium | reverse complement strand
GCGCCGCGGGTCGCGGCGGGCGGCGGAGGGGAACGGGCGAGCGGGGCATCCAAGGGGCGGGCCTGCCGCAAGGGCCGGGCCAGACGCCGCGGCCGCCGATCCGGCAAGGCGTGCCGCCCGGCCGGTAGGTGCTGCCCCCCGGGCGGCAGGGAAGGACCGGGCGCCGGGCGGAAGGGGCTGGCACGTCCCCTGCTGACCGCCAGGGCGCGCCAAAAGCCTGGCCGGTCCGCTGGGGCCGGCCGATCGGCGCCGCCGGGGACCGGGGGACCGCCGCCGCCCGCCCCGCGCGACCCATCCGATCCCGAAGGACCCGACGCGCCGGAGCTCCGTCCCACCCATGTCCCTGTTCGGCTCGCTCACCACCGCGATCAGCGGCCTCGCCGCCCAGAGCCGCTCCCTCGGCCACGTCTCCGACAACGTGGCGAACAGCCAGACCGTCGGCTTCAAGCGGACCGACACGAATTTCGTGAACTTCCTCTCGCAGTCGAGCGCCACCGCGCACATGCCCGGCGCGGTGGTCGCGCGGCCCGACTTCACCAACGCCGTGCAGGGCGTGATCGAGCAGTCGGACGATCCGCTGGCGCTGGCGATCGGCGGGCAGGGCTTCTTCAGCGTCGCCGGCGCGCGCGGGCTGCAGGACGGCCTGCCACTGTTCGACGACCGCCAGTTCTTCAGCCGCGCCGGCGATTTCCGGCTCGACAAGAACGGCTACATGGTGAACGGTGCCGGCTACTATCTGCAGGGCTGGCCGGCCGATGCCGCCGGCAACCCGGACCGCACGACGCTCGAGCCGATCCGCGTGGCCCAGCAGGTGTTCAACCCGATCGCCACCGAGCGGGTCGAACTGGCGGCGAACCTGCCGGCCGACCCGACCATCGATCCGATCGTGACCCAGGCGCAGGTCTACGACACGCTCGGGCGGCGCCACACGGTGGACCTGACCTTCACGCCGACCGCGCTGAACCAGTGGACGCTCTCGCTCGCCGTGCCGGACGACGTGAACGACCCGGCGCGCGGCACGGTCGACATCGAGTTCGGCGCCGGCGCGGCCGTCTCCGACGGCACGATCGGGACGATCGGCAACGAGACCGGCTCGCTGGTGCCGTCGGCGGTGGTGACGGGCGAGCCGGCGGAGTTCACCTTCACCGCCGATTTCGGCGAGGGCGACCAGACCGTCACCCTCAACCTCGGCACCTATGGCCTGGCGCAGGGGCTGACGCAGTTCTCCGGCAAGGAGTTCGCGGTGCGCAACCTCCAGCAGGACGGCGTGCCCCTCGGCTCCTATGCCGGGCTGACCATGCGCGAATCGGGCGATGTCGTGGTGAACTACGACAACGGGCAGAGCCGGGTGATCGGCCGCGTCCCGCTCGTCGCCTTCTCGGACCCCGAGCGGCTGCAGCGCCTGGACGGGCAGGCCTTCATGCGCACGGTCGATTCCGGCGATGCGCGGGTGACCGACCCGGCATCGAACGGCGTCGGCAAGCTCATCACCGGCTCGGTCGAGCGCTCGAACGTCGACATCGCCAGCGAGTTCACCAAGCTGATCGTGGCCCAGCGCGCCTACACCGCGAACACGCGCATCGTCTCGGCGAGCGACGAGATGCTGCAGGACACGCTGAACATGCGGCGCTGACCCGGCCGGCCCGCCGCGCCGCCAATCTTCCCTTAACCCCCGTCGCGCCAGGATGGATGCGCCATGAGCCTGGATCTCTCCCTCGGGATCGCGCGCAGCGGTCTCTCGGCCGCGCAGCGCGCGCTCGCCCAGGCTTCCCAGAACATCGGCAATGCCGAGACGCCCGGCTACACCCGCAAGTCGATCGTGCGCGTCGCCCAGATCGCCGACGGCACGCCGGCCGGCGTCCGCGTGTCGGAGGGCGCGCGGCCGCAGGACGCGGCGCTGGTCGCGCGGCTGGACGCCGCGCGCGCCGCGGCGGCCGGGCAGACGCTGCGCGAGCGCCTGGTCGGCCAGGTGGAGCAGGCGCATGGCACGCCGGGCGACGGCAACTCGCTCGCCACGGCGGTCTCGGCGCTCGAGGACGGCTTCGTCGCGCTGCGCGCCAGCCCGGCCGATACCGGCCTCCAGCGTGACGCGGCGCAGCGGGCGGAGACGGTGGCGCAGCGGCTGAACGGCCTCTCGACGGCGATCACCTCGGCGCGCCAGCAGGCGCAGGACGCGATCGAGAACGAGGTGACGACGATCAACGCGACCCTGCGCGAGATCGCCTCGCTGACCACGCGCATCAAGGGCGGGGTCGATGGCGCGATCTCCGAGCTCGAGGACCGGCGCGACGCGGCCATCGCGCGGCTGTCGGAGAGCCTCGAGGTGCGCGCGGTGCACCAGGCGGATGGCGACGTCGTGCTGCTGGCGCGCGGCATCGCCGTGCTGCCGCTCGATCCCGACAACGACCAGTTCAGCGTCGACGCGGCCAATGTCGCCCCCGGCGCCGCCTGGCGGTCGGACGGCACGGGCACGCTGCCGGGGGTGACGCTGAACGGGCTC
Organism: uncultured Acetobacteraceae bacterium; assembly: GCA_964564645.1. Lineage (GTDB taxonomy): Bacteria > Pseudomonadota > Alphaproteobacteria > Acetobacterales > Acetobacteraceae > CAZMCV01. Next base: position 7,599 of record CAZMCV010000143.1, on the reverse strand, counting down.
GACGTGACCGGAAGGCTGGCGGGCGGGCGGCTCGGGGAGGCGATCACGCTGCGCGACAGCACCCTGCCGCGCCTGCAGGCCGAGGCGGACCTCGCCGCCACGACGCTGGCCGCGCGCTTCGAGGGGCAGGGGCTCCGGCTGTTCACCGACACCGACGGCACGGTGCCGGACACCACGGCCGGCTATGCGGGCAGCACGCAGATCGGCTTCGCCGGGCGCATCGGCGTGAACCCCGATGTCGCCACCGATCCGAGCCTGCTGCGCGACGGGACCCATGCGGTGGCGGGCGGCGGCGGGCCGGATCCCTTCACGCCCAACCCGACGGGCGGGCCGGCGGGCTTCGTCACCCTGCTCGACCGCATCCTCGACTTCACCTTCGGCGCCGAGGCGGCGCCGGGCTCGCCCTGGGCGGGCATCCCGACCACGGGGCTCGGCCCGGCGGGGAACCTGGTCTCGCCCTTCATCGCGCCCGGGTCGATCACCGACTATGCCGCGCGCATCACCGCGGCACCGGGCGTGGAGCGCGCCGAGGCGACCCGCGCGCTCGACGAGGCGGCGACGCTGCGCGACGGGCTGGAGACGCGGCTGCGCAGCGAGACCGGGGTCGATGTCGACGCCGAGATGGCGGGGATCGTGACGCTGCAGAACGCCTACGCGGCGAATGCGCGGGTGGTCGGCGCGGTGCAGGCGATGTGGGATTCGCTGCTGGGGTCGATCCGGTGAGGCCGCGCCGGGCCCGGCGCGGCGCCGCCGGCGCGTCCGCGCGCGTGGAAGGGAAGCCAGGATGAGCAGCATAGACCTGCTGGGACGGCTCGAGCAGGATTCGGCGCGGCTGCGCCTGCAGCTGCAGGGGCTGACCCGCCAGCTCGGCTCCGGGCAGCGCGGCCAGGTGCTCGGCGATCTCGCCGCCGAGCTGCCGCGGGCGCTCGACCTCCGGGGCGAGATCGCGCGGCGCGACGCCTATACGGGATCGATCGGCCAGGCGGAGGCGCGCGCGACGGCCACGCAATCGGCCATGGAGCGGCTGATCGAGATCGGGCGGGAGTTCGGCGAGACGGTGGCGATGAAGCTCGACCCGCGCGACCCGGATTCGGTCGGGCCCTACGCGCAGCGCGCCCGCGCGGCGCTGGTCGAGGTCGGGCAGATCCTCAACACGCGCTACAGCGGCGAATACCTGTTCGGCGGATCGGACTTCGCCAACCCGCCGGTGCCCGACCCCGACGCGCTGCCGACGGGGACCATGGCGCAGTCGATCACGACGGCGGTCGGATCGCTCGGCGGCGGCAACGCGGCCACGGTGGCGGCCACGACGCTGAATGCGGCGCAGAACGACGACAGCCCCTTCTCCAGCTTCCTGGCCGACCCGACGGGCGGCCTGGTCGAGGCGCGGCGCAGCATCCCGGCCGAGGAGGGGGCGAAGATCGACTGGGGCCTCTTCGCCAACCGCAACGCCGCCGCGGTCTCGACCGGGGAGACCACGGGAAGCTGGGCGCGCGACCTGATGCGCGGGCTGATGAGCCTGGCCGCGCTGACGCCGGAGACGGCGACGAACGCGCCCGACGATTTCCAGGCCTTCGCCGCGACCATCCGCGAGGGGCTGCGCAGCGCGACCACGGCGATGGCCGAGGAGGCCGGCGCGCTCGGCCAGGTCGAGGCGCGGATCGGCGCGATGAAGCGCCGCCACGAGGACACGCAGGTGGCGCTGCGCAGCCAGCTCGCCGGGATCGAGGAGGTCGACCTGGCCGAGACGCTGACGCGGCTGCAGGCGACGCAGACGACGCTCGAGGCGAGCTACGGCGCGATCGCACGGCTCGGCCAGCTCTCCCTCGCCCAGTTCCTGAGGTGAGGCGGGGCGGGGCGGGCGGAAGCAGACACTTCTTTCCCCCCGCAGGCCCCCCATCATCGTTTTCCGGCACCTGTCCTTCGTGGTGCGGGACAGGGGCAGGGGGCGCGGCCGCGCCTCCGGATGGCGCCGGGGGCCGCTTCCTTCCGGTGGATCATGATCCGGGGCGGCGATGATCGCATGGCCAGGATCGCGCGCTTCAGCCGGTGTTAAGCGCACTCGGCCACCATGCGTGCGCAAGGCAGGGCCGGCGAGGATGCCGGCCGGAAGGACGATCGGTGGCGGCCGCCCGGCCAGGGCTCGGCGACGCGGATCGAGAAGGAAAAGCCCATGTCCACGCTGGTGCTCGAACTCCGCCAGGGCGACCTGATGGTCGTCAACGGTGCGCCCATCCGGTTCCGCAACCGGACGCGGATCGAGCTGGCGGCCAAGGCGCGCTTCCTGTTCGGGAAGCAGCTGATGGCGCCGGAAGCCGCGACCACGCCGGCGCGGCGCATCTATTTCGCGTTGCAGACCGCCTATATCGGCACCGAGGAAGAGCGCGGCGGCGGCCTGACCGCGGCGCGCGCCCTGATCGCCGAGTTCCAGGCGGCGACGACCTCCGCCACGGCGCAGCGGCTGCTGGCCGAGGCGCTGACCCTGGCCGATGCCGATGAATGCTACCGCGCGCTGAAGCTGGTGCGGCGGGTGATGCTGCACGAGGCGGAGGTGCTCGGCCTGGCGCCGCCCCCCGCCGCGCGGACCGAGGCCTTCGTCGGCCGGCAGGCTCCGTCGCCCTGCGGCCCGGCGGATCCGCGGGCGGCGGAAGGCGAGGCGGGCGCCGCCCCGGGCGGATCCTCCCCCGCCGGGCCGGCCTGAGAGTTTGTGAAGGAATGCCCGACAGCCCCGGTTCCGAAGGGATTTCCCCGATGAATTCAGAGGGCATTCCTGCGCAAGTCCGATTTCCTCGGAGACTCTGAGAGCGCGTGAAGCCGGGACCGTCGGCCCCGCTTCCGCCGCGTCTCCTGCGCTGAGGCCGAGGAGTCTTCCCTGGCGGAACCGATCGATCGGGCGGCGCTGCCGCATGGGAGCGAGCCTTGCCATGTCCCGGCGGCGGAGAGGGGCCTCGACCCCCACCGCTTCCCTCTCCCGCAAGCGGGGGGGTCGGCGGCGCTGCCGGGCGAGCCGGCCACCGGCGAAAGCCCGGCCGCCTCAGGGGCGATCGGCGTCCTTCGCGGGCTCGGCGACGAGTTTCTCCCCGGATCGCTCATGCCGCGTGGCCGCGGCCCGGTACGCCTCCAGCTCCCGCTCGGTCGGGATGCTGCGCACCGCGCCGCGCTGGTCGCGGAACTCGAGCACGACGATCCCGAGCGCCGGGTCCATCCGGATGCTCGGGTTCGGCAATCCTCCCAGGCCCTGCGAATCGCCGGACGAAGCGGTGGGCCGCCCCTCCCGGAGGACGGGACGGGTGATTTCGGCCTCCGCGGCGGCCAAGGGCCCCGCGCGCGCGGCTTGCGGCGGCGGGGGGTTGGGCGGCGGGGCCGCTGGTGGCGGCAGGGCAGACGGAATGGACATCGCAATCGGTTCCCCGTCCCAGATAAAGCGCATTGCTGTTGAGGAATCGTGAACGCGGCCGCATCCGCACGCGCCGCGCCGGGCGATCCCGGGGAGACGGGTGCAGCCCGCGAGCACCCCCTGGCCTTCTCGCGGGGGGACGCGCCCCGGGGGCATGGCGGATCGGGGAAGGCAGGGAACTCCCTCCCCCCCCTCTTGGACATGGACGTCCAGGCCCGACCCAGCCCTTCATGCGCCTCTTCCGCCTTCCCGTGCGCCGAGGCTGAAGCGCCAGGGCACGGACCGGGACCGGCGCACGACAAGGCGCAGACATCGCGGAGGGGCCCGGGGAGAATGCCTTCTCCCCGGCCTTGCCTGCCGCGACACAGGCGACGCCGTTCACCCGATCGCTGCGGACGATCCGTCGGATTTGACGCTGCCGGTCGGCAGGGCGATGGTTGCGGGCTTGTCCCCGCCCGCTTCCTCGCCCGCGCCGCGCCCGCCGCCGCCCTCTCTCGGCACGTCGATCCGGACGCTGCTCGCGGCGGTCGCGGGCGGCGCCGCGCTGTCGCTGCTGCACGTGCCGCTCGCCTGGATGATCGGCGCGCTGGTCGCGACCGCCGCGCTCGGCTGGCGGCATCCGGTCGCGGTCTGGCCCTGGGTGCGGCCGACCGGGCTCGTCTTCCTTGGCCTCGGGCTCGGCGCGACCTTCTCGGGGCCGGTGCTGGCGGCGGTGACCGGGGCGCTGCCGGCGCTGGCGCTGGCCGGGGTGGTCAGCATCGCCGCCGGCGTCGTCATCGCGCCGCTGTTCCGGCGGCTGGCGGGTGCGGATTCGAAGACCGCGTTCTTCTGCGCCGTCCCGGGCGGGATCATCGTGATGGCGATGCTGGCGCAGGAGGCGAAGGTCTCCGTGGCGACGGTGACCCTGGCCCAGACCATGCGCGTGCTGGTGGTGGTGCTGTCCTTCCCGCCGCTGCTCGGCTGGCTGGCGCCGCATGGCGATGTCAGCGAGTTCCTGGCGCCCCGCCAGCCCTTCTGGCTGCCCGGCCTGCTGGCGATGGCCGCGGCGGGGCTGGCGCTGGCCTTCCCGATGCGGCGCCTCGGCATCGCCAACCCCTGGATGCTCGGGCCCTGCGCGCTGGCGATCGGGCTGGCGGCCTGGGGCGTGCTGCCCTCGGGCGTGCCGGGGCCGGTCGTCGACGCGGCACAGGTGGCGATGGGCGCGACGCTCGGCCTCAGGCTGAACCGGGGGTTCCTGCTGTCGGCGCGGCGGCTGGTGCGGGCCTCGGTGCTCGGCGCGGCGGCGCTGTCGGTGCTGCTCGCGGTGATCGCGGTGCCCTTCGCGCTGGTCTTCGGGCTGCCGATCTCGGCGGCGATCCTCGGGCTCGCGCCCGGGGGGATGCCGGAGATGGCGCTGACGGCCAAGGCGCTGGAGCTTGCCGTGCCGCTGGTGCTGGGCTTCCACCTGACGCGGACGGTGCTGTGCAACCTGCTGGTCGGGCCGATGCACCGCTGGGCGGTACGGCTGGGGCTATTGTGACCGTTGAATGACAGCCTCTGGCGATCGCTGCATCCGATCGCGCCGTTTGTTACAATCTCCGTCGCATTGACCGAGTTGGGACGGAGGGGAAGTCCATGGACCTGCGCATCGGGACCTTCAACGTCGAGAACCTGTTCAATCGATACACCTTCCTGAACGAAGCCTGGACCGGCGAGCGGTACGAACGCTTCGTGATGGCCGTCGACATCGCCTCCATCGCCAGCCGCAGCGGCGACCTCGTCGCCGAGCCCACCACCGTGATCCAGCGCAACAACACGGCGCTGGCGATCGAGGCACTCGAACTCGACATCCTGGCGGTGCAGGAGATCGAGAACATCTACACGCTGCGCAACTTCAACAATCAGTACCTGAGCGACTATTTCGACCACATCGTCAGCATCGACGGCAACGATCCACGGGCGATCGATGTCGGCCTGCTGGCCCGCAAGGGCGCGGGCATCCGCCTGCGCGGGATCCGCAGCCACATCGACGATCCGGAAGACGCGGCGAAGCCGGTGATCCGCGAGTCCAGGCCGGGCTTCGGCTACTTCGTCTCCAACGCCCTGTTCTCGCGCGACTGCCTCGAGGTGGATCTCGAGGTCAATGGCGTCGTGCTGAGCGTAATGGTCAACCACTTCAAGGCGCAGGATCGGAAGGCTTCCAGCCGGCGACGGCGGCGCCGTCAGGCGGAGCGGGTGCGTGCCCTGGCCGATGAGGCGATCGCCGAGGGTCGCAAGCCGATCATCCTGGGCGACCTCAACATCGACAACCAGCAGGACGACTACGACGGATCGCTCGACTCTCTCCTCGTCGGCAGCCCGCTGGAGGACCCGTTCGCCGCGCTGGCGCCGGCAGACCGCTGGAGCCACTTCTATGCCTCGGACAAGACCGTGAGCCGGCTGGACTACATCCTCACCGACCCCTCGCTGAATGCCCGCGACCCCTTCATTTTCCGGCAAGGTCTCAGCACCAAGTGCCGGCAGTATCGTGGTCCGCGTTTCGCCACCATCGGCCCCGAGCACACCGAGGCGAGCGACCATTGCCCCTGCGTGGTCACGGTAAGCGTCTGAGCGCATCCGGTCGCGGGCGGGCCGATCCGCCTACCTCCCCGCCGCTTCCGTCCCCGCCATCGCCCGCGCCGGCGGCGCTGGCGGCGCCGTGCGCGTCCCGCGCGGCGCCCATGCGAAGTCGCTGGGCTGGTTCACGAAGAACTCGTCCCGCGGGAACATGTCGGTCAGCGGCGCCGGGTCGCGCGCCGTCGCCGGCGTCCAGACATGGGCCGGGCCCGCGACCATCTCGGCCAGGCCCGCGATCGCCGGGTTGCCGCGCCGCGCATGCGCCAGCACCGCCGGCTCCTGCAGCCGCGCCAGCAGGGCCGCATGGTCGAAGGGGATCGGCTCCGCGGCGCCGATCAGGATCGGGAAGGGCTGCAGCAGCACGGCATGGGGGAAGACGGCGACGAAGGTCTCGACCACGCGCGCCGTCGGCGCCCACTGCACGTAGAGCCCGCCGGGCTTCAGGCGCGCGCGGACCTGCTCCAGGAATTCGGCGCTGTAGAGCAGGCCGCTCTGCGAGGATTGCGGCAGCACCGCATCCGCCTCGATCACGTCGTAGCGCTCGGCGTCGCGCGCCAGCGCCCGCCTTCCATCGCCATATTCGAGCGTCACGCGCGGATCGGCCAGCAGCGCGGCGACGGCGCCGTCCGGGCGCGCCCCGGCGATCTCCTCCAGCGTGTCGAGCACGGGCTTGACAAGCTCGATCGCGCGCAGGCTCCGCGTCGTCGGCGAGACCATGGCGCCCCAGGGGGTGCCGCTGCTTCCCACCCCGATCGCCAGCACGCTCTCCGGCGCGGGGTGGAGGAGGGGACCGATCGCGCCGAGCAGGACATGGCCCGGCAGGAAGGGCACCGTGCCCTGGCTGAACCCCATGATGAAGAACTTGCCGCGCGCCTCGGCCCGGTCCTCCGCGACCTCGCGGTAGAAGGCCACGCCGCTGCGGTCCTCGGACCAGGCGGCGAAGCTGCCTGGCGCCTGGCCATGCATGCGCCGCCAGAAGGAATCGTTGCCCGGCAGCAGCAGCATCGCCAGCGCCGACAGCGCGGCCAGCGCCGCCGTCGCCCTCCGCCGCGGCGCCCGCCACAGCCAGCCCAGCAGCAGCAGCGCCGAGACCGCGGCGAGCAGCTTCAGCGTCCCCATGGTGCCGATCAGGTGCAGGGTGACGATCCCCGTGCCCACCGAGCCGGCCGCGTTGCCGGCGATGTTCGCCAGCTGCACCCAGCCGACCCGCGCGCCGACCGAGGCGAGGTCCTGCTGCACCGCGCGCTGGACGAAGGGGAAGGTCATGCCGATCAGGAAGGCGGGCGGCCCGACCAGCGCCAGGATCAGCCCGGCGCTGAGGGCCATCGGCGTGAAGGCGAAGCGCCAGTCATCCACCGTCAGCAGGAGCGAGAGCGGCGGATGCGGCAGCGCCAGCCAGAGCGCCCCGATCAGCGCCGCGGCCAGCACGAAGCCGCCGCCCTGGGTGAGGAAGAAGGCCGGCCGCGGATCGGCCATGCGCCGGACCATGCGCGCCGCGACCGCCATGCCGATGCCATCGGCCAGCAGGAAGACGCCGAGCACCGTCGGGAACAGATAGGCGTGGTACTGCCCGACCTGGCCGAGCAGCCGCACCCAGACGATCTCGA
>CAZMCV010000142.1:0-10336 GCA_964564645.1 uncultured Acetobacteraceae bacterium | reverse complement strand
AGACTTCAGGCGGGACGGGAATCCCGACGACCTTCAAGCGATTGCCCTGGGCGCGGCGCGCCGGGCTTGCCCGCTGCCGCACCGAACCATAGGAATCCCACATGACGTTGCTGGGTCGCCCGGTCGTGCGCTGCCTGCTCGCCGCGGCGCTGCTCGGCGGAGTAGGCATCGGCCTCGTCCCGGCCCCGGCCCCGGCGGCCAGCCCCGCCTGCGCCGCGCCGTCCGACCTGCTGGAGGCGGGCGCGCCGCTGCCGCGCCTGGCGCGGGTCCTGAAGCCCGGCCCGAAGCGGGTGGCGCGGCTGCGGCTTCTCGTGGCCGGCTCGGCCTCCGTCCTCGGCCTCGGCACCAGCGGGGCGGCGGCGGCCTGGCCACAGCGCCTGGCCGCGCTGATCGAGAAGGCCCATCCCGGCCTGGAGGTCGACCTCGTCGTGCGCGGCGGGCGCGGCCTGACCGCGACCGAGACCGCGGCCCTGATCGAGGCCGAGCAGATCCGCGCCCCGGCCGATCTCGTCATCTGGCAGTCCGGCACGGTCGAGGCGGCCCGCGGCCTCGATGTCGACCTGCTGCGCGAGACGGTGACCGCGGAGGTGGAGCGGCTCGAGGCGCAGGGCAGCGACATCGTCCTGGTCGATCCGCAATTCTCCCGCTTCCTGCGCGCCAACGCCAATGTCGATCCCTATCGCGACGTGCTGCAGCTGGTCGCCTCGGCGAACTCGGTCCCCCTGCTCCGCCGCTACGAGCTGATGCGCTTCTGGGCGGAGAGCGACCGGGTGGACCTGGAGCGTGCGCCGCGCGACCAGCGGGTCCTCGTTGCCGACAAGCTCAACCGATGCCTCGCGGAGGCGGTGGCGGCGCTGATCGCCAGCGGCGTCGCCGGGGCCCGCGACAAGGCCGCCGGCGGGCAATGAGCCCCGGTTCCAGCGCCGCCGCGCCGCGCCTATAGCTGCGCCTGGGGACCGCCCGCGCGCCGCGCCGGGCAGGCCCGGGGCGGGGCGGGGAACGATGCAGACCACCTTCACCGAAGAGCAGCTCCGCGACCCCGACACCAGGGTCTCGAACGGGATCCTGCGCAGCTGCGTCCATTGCGGGTTCTGCACGGCGACCTGCCCGACCTTCGTCCTGCTCGGCGACGAGCTCGACAGCCCGCGCGGGCGCATCTACCTGATCAAGGACATGCTGGAGAGCGGGCGGCCCGCCACCGAGGAGGTGGTCCGCCATGTCGACCGCTGCCTGTCGTGCCTGTCCTGCATGACCACCTGCCCCTCCGGCGTGCACTACATGCATCTGGTCGACCATGCCCGCCGCCATATCGAGGAGACCTATGACCGCCCGCCGGCCGAGCGCGCGCTGCGCCGGTTGCTGAGCGCGGTGCTGCCCTATCCGGCCCGCTTCCGCGCGGCGCTGGCGGGCGCCCGGCTGGCGCGCTTCGCCGCCGGGCTGATCCCGGGGCGGTCCATGACGGCGGAGCGGCTGCGGGCGATGCTGCGCCTGGCCCCCGGCGCGCTGCCGCCCGCCAGCCCGATGCAGGCCCCGCAGGTCCACCGCGCCCAAGGCGAGCGTCGCGGCCGCGTCGCGCTGCTGACCGGCTGCGCCCAGCAGGTCCTCGCCCCCTCGATCAACGAGGCGACCATCCGCCTGCTGACGCGGATGGGCATCGAGGTGGTGGTGACGAAGGAGCAGGGCTGCTGCGGCGCCCTCGACCACCATATGGGCCACCACGACCCGGCCATGCGCCTCGCCCGCGCCAACATCGCGGCCTGGACGCGGGAGGCGGAGGGGGAGGGGCTCGACGCGATCGTCGTCAACGCCTCGGGCTGCGGGACCACGGTGAAGGATTACGGCCACATGTTCCGCGCCGAGCCCGAGCCCTGGGCCGGGCGCGCCGCCCGCGTCGCCGGCCTCGCCATGGACGTCTCCGAGGTGCTGACCCGGTTCGGCTACGCGCCGGGCGGCGAGCCGCCGGGGCTGACGGTCGCCTACCACGCCGCCTGCAGCCTGCAGCACGGGCAGAAGATCACGGCGCTGCCCAAGCAGCTCCTGCAGAAGGCGGGGTTCACGGTGCGGGAGCCGGCGGAGGCGCATCTCTGCTGCGGCTCGGCCGGCACCTACAACATCCTCCAGCCCGCGATCGCCGGGCAGCTTCGCGCGCGCAAGCTCGGCAACCTCGACCGCACGCGCGCCGACCTGATCGCCAGCGGCAATATCGGCTGCCTGACGCAGCTGGCGGGCGGGGCCATGCCGGTGGTGCACACGGTGGAGCTGCTGGACTGGCGGGCCGGCGGCCCGAAGCCCGCCGCCCTGCGGTGAGCGACGCGGTCGCGCGGAGCCTCGAGCTCCTGGCGGCGCGGGTCGGCGACCCCGCTGGCCTCGTCTACGCCACGCTGTTCGCGCGGCACCCGGAGACCGAGGCGCTGTTCGTGATGGATCGAAGCGGGCATGTGCGCGGGCAGATGCTGGCCATGGCCTTCGAGGCGCTGCTGGATGGCGGGGAGAGGCTGTCCGGCCTGATCGGCATCGAGCGGATGAACCATGTCGGCTATGGCGTGGAGGCCGAGGTGTTCGACGGCTTCTACGCCCTGCTGATGGAGACGGTGCGGGACGCGCTGGGCGAGGCATGGACCGCGGCGATGGAGGCGGGCTGGCGGGCGCGGATCGCCGCGCTGGCCGGCAAAGGGTAGGACTCCGCCCCCGCCCCTTGCCCTTCTTCCGATCGCCGAAGGATGGGCGCCGGGGGAAGGCACCGGGCCCCGGCTTCCGGCCGGCCTCACCCGCAGGGCGAGGTCATCGCCATCGACCGCCGCGGCATGCCCCCGGCGGCGGGCAGGCCGGAAGGCGGCGCGGGGTGCAGCCCGCCGCCCCGCGCCGGGGTCTCGGCGCCGCGCATCCCGGGCGGGACGCCGCGCGCCGCCTCCGCCAGCCATGCCCCGCCGCCGGCCTCCGCCGGCCGCACCTCCAGCACCCGCGCATGCCAGGCCTCGAGCCCCGGCCGGTGGCCGATCGAGACCACCGCGCAGCCGGCCAGCTCCGCCTCGAACAGCCCCATCGCCCGCGCCTCGCTGGCCGGGTCGAGCGCCGAGGTCGCCTCGTCCAGCAGCACCCAGCGCGGCCGGTGCAGCAGCAGCCGCGCGAAGGCCAGGCGCTGCTGCTCGCCGAGGGAAAGCAGCCGGTCCCAGGGCGCGGCCTCGCCGAGCCGGGGGACCAGGTGGTCGAGGCCGCAGCGGGCCAGCGCGGCGGCCATCGCGGCTTCCGGCGCGGCGGGGCCGAGGGCGGGGTAGGCGAGGGCCGCGGCGAGCGTGCCGAGCGGCAGATAGGGCCGCTGGCCGAGGATCATCATGGCATCGGGCGGCGGCGCGACGATGCGTCCCTCGGCCCAGGGCCAGAGGCCGGCGGCGGCGCGCAGCAGGGTGCTCTTGCCCGTCCCGCTCGCACCGCGGATCAGCACGCGCTCGCCCGGGTGGATCGCGATGCCGGAGGCGGCGAGCAGCCGGCTGCCATCGGGGCGGAACAGGCGCAGCCCCTCGAAGGCCAGCCGCTCCGCCCCGTCGGGCGGCGCCTGCGGCACGAGGCCGGTGGCGGCGTCGGCCTCGGCGGCGTCGAGCGCATCCTCGAGGGCGATCACCCGCTCCGCATGGCTGCGCCAGTCGGCGAGGCGCGGCCAGGCCTCCTGGAACCAGGCCAGCGCCCGGGCGATCTCGACGAAGGCGCCGGCGGCCTGCATCAGCGCGCCGAGCGTGATCGTCCCGGCGAAGTAGCGCGGCGAGAGCAGCAGCAGCGGCAGCACGCCGGCGACCAGCCCGTAGCCCGAGCCGAGCCACATGAGGTGCCGGTCGCGGCGCAGCAGCTTGCGCATGACGGCGAGGATGCCGGCGAAGGCGTCGGCCAGGCGCGCGGTCTCTGCGGCGCCGCCGCGGGCCAGGGCGACGGCCTCGCCATGCTCGCGCAGGCGGGTCAGGGCGAAGCGGTGGTCGGCCTCGGCGCGGTTGCGGTGGATCTGCAGGCCGATCATGGGCAGGCCGAGATGGAGCGTCACGACCAGGCCCAGCGCCGCGTAGAGCAGGGCGGCGAAGACCAGCCAGCCGGGCAGGGCGATCCCGCCCGGCAGCGGCAGCGGCCCCGACAGGGTCCAGAGCACGCCAAGGAAGGTCGCCAGCATCAGCAGCGCGTGCAGCAGCCCGCCGGCCAGGTCGACCGCCATCGCCGTCGCCCAATGGGTGTTCACCGCGATGCGCTGGTCCGGGTTGTCGGTGCCGCCATCCGCCGCCTCGCGCTGGGCGAGGCGCCAATGGCAGGCACCGTCCAGCCAGCGCGCCTGGAGGTGCCCGACCAGCCAGGCGCGCCAGCGCAGCGAGAGCATCTGCGCGGCCCAGAGCTGCGCGACGGCGAGGGCCATGGTGGCGAGCGCGATCAGCGGGAACAGCCAGGCCTCGGCCAGGAAGGCCGGCTGGTCGAGGCGCTGAAGGGCGTCGAAGGCGTCGCGGTTCCAGAGGTTGAGGCGGAGCTGGATGCCGACCTGGAGCAGGCGGAACAGCGTGAGGGCGCCGAGCAGCGCCCAGGCGGTGGCGCGCTCGTCCGAGGCGAACCAGAGGCGGGCGAGGCGGAAGGTGCGGCGGATCGGCCCCGACCCGGGAGCGGGCTCGGCGTGGGATGGCACGCGGGGATCACTCCATTGTGAACCGATGCCATCCAATATACAAAACGCAATCCTGGCGCAACGTGATCATGGCGAGAATGAGGCGAGGCCACGCGCCTGTGCCCGCCGCGCCACGCCCGCCGGGCCGATGACGGCCCTTGCGCGCACCGGGGAAGCGGGTGGAGCATCCGCCGGGACAGCGAGGGAGAGGAAAGCGTCATGGCCGAAGCCGAGGACATCGCGGCGTTGCGCTTCATCGGCATGATCAGCCATCGCGCGCAGTCCGAGATCGCGCCGCCGGCGCCGGGCGTCACCTTCGACGCCGACTACATCGCCCGCTTCGCGCAGGCGCATGAGGCCGCCGGCTTCGACCGCATCCTGATCGCCTGGCTGTCGACCCAGCCCGACGCGATGCTCGTCGCCGCCCATGCGGCCGCCAGCACGCGGCGCATCGGGCTGATGGTGGCGCACCGGCCGGGCTTCGTGGCGCCGACCGTTGCGGCGCGGGCCTATGCGACGCTCGACCATCTCTCGGGCGGGCGGGCGGCGATCCATGTCATCACCGGCGGCAACCCGGCCGAGCAGCAGGCCGATGGCGACTTCCTGTCGCATGACGCCCGCTACGAGCGGACGGACGAGTACGTCTCGGTGATGCGGCGGATGTGGACGGAGGCGGCGCCCTTCGACCATGCGGGCGCGCATTACCGCTTCGCGCGCTGCTTCGGCGAGATCAAGCCGGTGCAGCGGCCGCATCTGCCGATCTATTTCGGCGGATCGTCGGAGGCCGCGATCCGCGTCTCGGGCCGGCATGCGGATGTGCATGCCTTTTGGGGCGAGACGCTCGACCAGGCGCGGGAGACGATCGCCAAGGTGCGGGCGAGCGCGGCGGCGGCGGGGCGGGATCCGGCGGCGGTGCGGTTCAGCATCTCCTTCCGCCCGGTGCTGGCGGCGACGCATGAGGCGGCGTGGAAGCGCGCGGAGGCGATCCTCGCGCGGATCCTGGAGCTGCGCGGCGGCAAGCCGGCGGAGGGCAACCGCAATGTCGAGAGCGTCGGCTCGGCGCGGCTGCTGGAGGCGGCGAAGGGCGGGCGGGTGCGCGACAAGCTGCTGTGGACCGAGGTCGCGGCGGCGATCGGCGCGGGGCACAACTCCACCGCGCTGGTCGGCACGGCGGAGCAGGTGGCGGACACGCTGGCGGACTACTGGGAGATCGGCGTCAGCACCTTCCTGATCCGCGGCTTCGATCCGCTCGAGGACGTGCAGGAGTATGGCCGCAGCCTGTTGCCGGCGACGCGGGCGGCGATCGCGGCGCGCGGGCGGCGGGCGGCGGCGTAGCGGGCAGGGATGCGTCCGCTTCCCTCTTCCCCCGCACACCCGCTATCGGACCGACAGGGGCGGGCGGCCGCCACCTGGCTTGTCCGCCCCGCGACCCGACGGGGCGGAGAGGGCGCTACCGTTGGCCGGGGTTGTGCTGGTAGTTGCCCTCGAACTGGTCGAGCACGATGGTGTTGGGCGGGTTGGAATCATAGGTGGAGGACAGCGTCAGCTCCTTGTCCAGCGTCCGCATCCGGTACCTCCATCCCGCCGGCAGGGTCAGGCGCTGCCCGAGGGTCGGCAGGTTCTCGATGGTGTTGTTGGGGTCGGCCTTCAGGGAGAGGCTGAACATCGTGTAGACCGCGCCCTCAGGCGTGATCAGATCGTGCACCTGCTCGCCGGCATTGAAGACGAAGGTATTGGTGCGCTTGGAGACCAGCACGTGATAGGGCGGCGGCGCTCTGGAAATCAGCGCCTCCAGGTTCGGCACTTCGAAGGTGCCATACAGGTAGAAGGCGAGGTCGTTCATCATCCGCAGCGCGCAGTTGTTGTACGAGATCCCGGTGACGCCGTTCGCCACGAAACGCCGCGGGCCGTTGAAGAAGACCCCGTCGCTGCCGAACTCCCGCCGCAGCGCCTCCGCATTCAAGGCCCGGAAGCGCGCATCCGTGACATTGGCGGATGCCTCGAACCTGTTGCCGATCGTGTTGAAGTAGTGGCCGATCCCGGCCGGTCCGCCGGGCACGCGGTTCATGAAGAGAACCTCGTAGAAGGCCTGGCCGCGCCAGTTCAGAGCCTTGACTTCGCAAGGATCGGTCAGCGCGGACACAGGGGCCGGCGCGGTCTGCGCGATGGCCTGCGGCGTGGGGTGGAATGCCATCACGGCGGCCAGCGCGGCGGCGGCCAGGAAGCAAGGAGACACGTCCTTGCTCGCATTCATGAACGACCCCGCTGGCATCGCCTGTCTCCCGGATGGCCGATCGATTCGGTCATCGTGGGGTGTAACTAGCCGCGATCCGGAGTCATCCGCAACGGTAACGGGATCGCGATCAAGCCCCGGTCACGTCCGACCGGCGCGCGGCCGCCATGGTGGCGGACGCGGTGGCCATCCGGTCCCCTGCCGCCCTTCAGGCGAGTTCCGGGATCACCCAGAGCGGCTTCTCCCCCCGCGCCACCCGCTGGCAGTTGTCGAAGGCGTTGCGGAACCGCGCCTGCTGGTTGTCCGCCGTCGGCCCCGCCAAATGCGGCGTGAGGACGACGTTCGGCTGTCGCAGCAGCGGGTTGTCCGCCGGCGTCGGCTCCTGGTCGAACACGTCGAGGCCGGCGCCCCCCAGATGCCCCGATTCCAGCGCCGCGGTCAGCGCCGCCTCGTCCACCACCGGTCCGCGGCAGGTGTTCACCAGGAAGGCGCCCTTCTTCATGCGCGCGAACTCGGCCGCGCCGATCATGTGCCTCGTCGTCGGCAGCAGCGGCACGTGCAGCGAGAGGATGTCGCAGGAATCCAGCACCTCGCCGAGCAGGCGGAAGCGGACGTCGAGCGCGTCCTCCTCGGCCTCGGTCAGCCGCTTCACGTCGAAGTAGATCACCTGCATCCCGAAGGCGTTGGCCAGCCGCGCGACCTTCCGCCCGATCGTGCCGAGGCCGACGATGCCGAGCGTCTTGCCGCGCATCTCGAAGATGCCGGCCTGGCTGGGCGCGTTGCCGCGCCAGCGCCCGGCGACCACCGAGGAATGCTGCCACATCAGCTTGCGGCAGACCGCCATCATCAGCAGGATCGCGTGCTCGGACACCGCCGTCGCGTTCGCGCCGCCATTGTTGCAGACGGGCACGCCGGCGCGCCGCGCCGCCTCGATGTCGATGGTGTCGTAGCCGGCCGAGAGGAGCTGCAGCAGGCGGAGCTTCGGCGCGTCCCGGTAGAAGCCGTCGTCGATGCCGCGCCAGCCGAAACCGACCAGGTAGCCGGCCTCGCGCATCGCCTCGCGCAGCGCCGGGGTGTCCGGCTTCTCGATGACGAGTTCGAACCCCGAGGGGCAGAGGCTGCGGGCCACGTCCATGTCGGACAGGCCGTTGTCCATCAGGACGATGCGGGGCGGGGCAGCCATGGCGTTCCTCCGGGATGCAAGTCTTCCCGGAAGGATAGAGGCTGGTGCGCGGGGCGGAAGCCCCGCCGGTCAGCGCTCCCGCGGCGTGCCCTTGGTGAACTCCGAATGCGTGTTCAGCCTCTTGGCGCGCTGCGTCCGCAGGTACTGCCAGACCCCGAAGCCCACTCCGGCGAGGAGCGTCATCAGCAGCAGGACCAGCAGGAAGGTGTTGGTGTTTTCCATGGGCGTCACGGCTCCGGCGCTCGGCGGCGTGTGGCCTAAAGCCGCGACGCCGCCCCGGGTTCCGGCCCGCCCGCGAGACTACTCCGCCGCCGCCGCCGCCGCCGCCGGCTGCCCGGGCGCCGGGGTGTCGACGATGGTGCCCATGTTGCGCTTGCGGATCTCGGCGGCGCCGTCGTCGTAGAGGAAGGGCAGGGTGGCGTAGCGGATGCCGCGCGTCACCGGCGTCGCCTCATGCAGGAGGGAGCAGGAGAAGACGACGCAGCCGCCCATGGGCGGGCGGTAGCGGCGGGTGCCGAACTCGGGGAACCACAGCTCCCCGCCCTCGAACTCG
Source organism: uncultured Acetobacteraceae bacterium (assembly GCA_964564645.1). Lineage (GTDB taxonomy): Bacteria > Pseudomonadota > Alphaproteobacteria > Acetobacterales > Acetobacteraceae > CAZMCV01. The sequence goes on along the minus strand of CAZMCV010000142.1, from coordinate 1,737 downwards.
TCGTTGAGGTTGATGGTGACGGCGAAGCGGCGATGCGCCGTGCCGGGGGTGGTGTTGTCGCGGTGCGCCTTGAAGTGCCCGCCCTCGGTGCCGTCGTAGCAGGCGACGATGTAGCGCTCGATCCGCGTCGGGTTGTACTGGAAGGCCTTGCGCATCTCGGGCGCGATGCGGCGGGTCACGCGCTGGTTGATGGCGGTGCGCAGCGCCTCGTCCTCGATGTCGTAGTCGCGGCGGCGCTTGTTGGCGTAGTCGTAGACGCCGACGGTCTTGCCGTCGCGCTCCACCATGAAGCCGCTGTCCTTGCCGCCATGGGTCTCGTACTCGGCGACCAGGCGGCGGCAGAGCTCGGGCTCGAAGACGCGCGGCAGGATGAGGACGGGGGCCGGCACCTCCATCCCCGCATGTTGGTCCGGCGCGGGCAGGCGGCGCAGCATGTCGATCATCCGCGGCAGCTGCGGCAGCCCGGCCGACAGCATCACGCGCAGCTGCGGGTCGAGCAGGAAGGCCGCGGGCAGGTATTGCGCGGGCCCGCCCTCGGCGCCGCCGGTGAGCAGGCCGTAGAGCCGGCTGACCGCGCCATCCCGGTCGCGGAACACGCGCAGGCCCGGGATCAGGTCCCGCGGCCCCTCCGGCCCGTCATCGGCCGGATCGACGCTGACGAGGAAGGCGGCGCAGCGCGCATCGTCGAGCAGGCGCTCGGCCTGGGCGGCGCGCAGCAGCCGGTTCGCCTCCGCCGAGGCGGGGTTGCCGGCGGGGCCGGGGAAGACCAGCAGCACGTAGCGCCCGCCGGTCGAGGCGAAATTGTAGCGCGGGTTCGATGCCGTCGGCGCGTAGAACCAGGGCGCGGGATCGCCGGGCAGGAGCCGGAGCAGCACCGGCGCCGCCGTGGTCGTGTTCGACATGTTCGTCCGTCCCGAATTTGGGATTGCCCCGGACCCTACCGAACCCCGGCGGCGGTGTCACGGGCGGATCGATCCACGTGGTCCCCAAACCCCCGGCCGGACCGCGAGCGCATTGATCGCGCCATAGGCGGTGATGCCGAGCGCGACGGCGACGAACTGCCCGGTCAGGCCGAAGCCCATCCAATCCGCCGCCACCCAGCCGCCTCCGACCGCCAGCCCGATCCGGGTCAGCGCCGAGGCGACCGGCCAGCGCATCCGCCCCGCGCCCATGGCGGCGAAATACAGCGCCATGCCGACCCCGAAGGCCGGCAGCGCCGGGCCCATCACGGACAGCGCGGTGGTGGCGATGCGCGCGACCTCCGCATCCTCGGTGAAGGCATGGGCCGTGGCGGTCGGGAACAGCGTGACGAACAGGCCGACGGTGCCGGTGACCGCGAGCGCCAGGCCGCCGCCCACCCAGGCGGTGCGGCGCGCCGTCGCCCAATCCCCGGCGCCCACCGCGCGGCCCACCAGCGCCGTCAGCGCCGAGCCGACGCCGAAGGCCAGCGGGATCATCAGGAACTCCATCCGTGCCGAGATCCCGTAGGCCGCGACCGCGGCCGCGCCGTGGACGGCGATGCGCGCGGTGACGAGGATCGTCGCCAGGTTGGCGATCGTCGCCATGGCGCAGGCGACGAGCCCGACCTGGAGGATGCGGGCGAACAGCGCGCCCCGCAGCCGCACCCGCAGCCGCGGCTTGAACCCGGCCCCGCCCGCCAGCACGACCGTGCCCTGCAGCACCGCCGCGACCGCCTGGGTGATCGCCATGGCCAGGCCCGCGCCGGGCAGGCCCATC
>CAZMCV010000141.1:0-10430 GCA_964564645.1 uncultured Acetobacteraceae bacterium | reverse complement strand
GCCTCCGGCGCGCCGGCGGCGAGGGCCGCGTCGCGCGGCGGGTCGAAGCCGGAGAGCGGCGTGCCGTCGCCATGGCGGAAACCGGCCAGCAGCGCACGCTCCGCCGGCGGCAGCGCGGCGGGATCCGCCACGCCCCAGCGCGCCGCGCCGTGCCACCAGGGCAGCAGCCCGCCCCCCTCCAGCGCGGCCAGGTCGAGCAGGGCGAGCCCCGGCAGGGCGCGCGCCAGCAGGGCCGACAGCCAGGCCGCCGCATCGCCCCCGATCAGGCCCGCCATGGCAGGTCCAGCTCCAGCAGCAGCCCCGGTGTCGCGGGCGGCGCCTGGATGCGCAGGCCGCGCAGCGCGGCCTCGGGCGGCAGGAGCGCCGCGACGAGGCCGGGCCGGTCGAGCGTCCAGGCCACGAGCGCGTCGAGATCCGGCACCGCCAGCAGCATCCGGCAGGGGCCCTCGCGGCGCGACAGCGCGGCGGCGACCGCCCCCGCATCCAGCCCGGGGCCGCCCGGCAGCACGATCGGCTGCGCCCCCGGCGCCGCCGCGCGCGCGGGCGCGGGCCGCTCATGCGACTCCTCGAGGATCGCGCGATAGGCGCGCGCCACCGCCGGCAACGCCATCTCCCGCAGCGCGAAGCGCCGCCCCGCCGCGCCGATGCGCCGCGCCAGCGCCGGATCGCGCGCCAGCGCCCGGAGCGCCGCGGCCAGCGCCGGCGCCGCCCCCGCCAGGGGCAGGTGCAGCACCGCGTCGCGCGGCAGCTCCGCATAGCCCGCCGTGTCGGAGACGAGGCAGCACGCGCCGGCCGCGAAGCCGCGCGCGAGCGAGCCCGAGCTCTCGCCCGCGGAGGGGAAGCGCAGGTTCACCAGCGCATCCGCCGCGGCGATGTGCGTGTCGAGCGCCGGCCCCTCCAGCCAGCCCGTCACCCGCGCCCGCGCCGCCAGCGCGGGGCGCTCGGCGATGCGCGCGGAGAGCGGGAACTCCTCCGCCCGCTCCGCGCCGGCATGGATCCAGTCGAGATCCGCGCCGGCGGCGATCGCCGCGTCCAGCGCCGCGATCAGCCAGTCGAAGCGCTTGGCGGCGGTGGCGAAGCCCGCGGTGACGACCAGGAAGCGGCCCTCCGCCAGGCCGAGCGCCGCGCGCGCCGCCCCGCGTTCCGGCATCGCCACCGGCGGCAGCGGATGCGGGATGACCGCGACATGGCGGGTGCGCGCCGCGCCCTGCGTCGCGCGGAGGCGCGCCGCGGCGAAGCGCGAATGCACGACGACCGCGCGCGACCGCGCCAGGGCCTCGCCGGCCAGGTCGAACAGCACGTGGTTCGCCCGCGTCGAGATCCCCTCCTCCCGGAGCTGCCGCGCGAAGGGGGCGAGTGCCGGATGCGCCCCCGCCATGCCCGCGAGGATCGCCTGCAGCCCCTCCCCCGCCACCTCGTGCAGGTGCAGCAGGCCCGGATCGTGCAGCGTCACGACGCCCGGATGGCGCCGCAGCGCGCGCAGCACGAAGCCGTGCTGGGCGTTGTTGCCGAGCTGATGCAGGACGCGCGTCGCCGGCAGGATGCGGCGATGCGCCAGCGCCGCGTCCAGCACGGCGATCCCGGGCGGCGCCGCGGCCCGCCAATCCTCTGCGGCCGCGGCGATGTCGTAATCGGTGGCGAGCGCGCCGAGCAGCAGCGCGGCGTAGTCGGCGATGCCGTTCCGCGCCGGCGGCAGCGGGGTGAAGGCGATCAGGGCGGGACGGGGCGGCGGCGCCTCCATGGCCGCCGGCGGTAGCGCGCGCGGGGCCGCGCTGTCCAGCCGGGCGCCCGCTCGACCTTGCCGGGTCCGCATGGTAGCGCGCCCGGGCCATGGATGACCGCAACGGCCAAGCACCCTTCCTGCCCGTCGCCGCAGGCCGCGCGGGGGTCCGGATGCGCGTGCTGCCCGGCGGCGCGCGCATCGTGGGGACGATGCTCGCGCATTGCCGCGGCATCGAGGTCGCGCGCCACGCCATCCCGCCGGCCACCGCCGAGTTCGACCTGCCGGTGCGGCGCATCCCGCGCATCGACCTGCCGGCGGAGCTGCGCTTCTCGCGGGCCGAGGATGGCGCCGAGATCGCGCCGCCCTGGGCGCTGCCGAACGCCGCCGCGGCGCTGGCCCTGGTCGGGCCGGGCGAGCTGGTCGTCGAGGAGCTGCGCCTGGAGCAGGGCGTGCTGCGCGGCCATGCGGTCGACCGGGTGAACGGCCTGCTCGAGCCGGTGATGTATGCCCGGATCAACGGCGCCGGCGCGCGCGGCGTGGCGGTGGAGCCGCCCGGCGCGCTGCCCGAGGGTGGCTGCGCCTTCCGCTTCGCGCTGCCGCTCGAGCCGGGGGATCTGAACGAGACCGGCCTTGCCGTGGCGCTGCACCTGGTGGGCGTCGAGGCGCCGGTCGCGCGCTACGCCTATGCGCGCGTGGGGCTGGAGGGGCCGAGCCCGCGCCTGGCCGAGCTGGAGGAGCGGATGCTGCGGCTGGAGCGCGCATCGGCGTCCCAGCTGCGCGCGCTGCAGGAGGAACAGCGACGCCAGGTCGCCCTGCTGCGGGAGCGGACGGACGCCTTCATCGAGGCCGCGGCCTCGCTGCTGATGGATCGGATCGCGGCGGAGCGCGGCACGGCCCTGGCCGGTGATCCCGCGATTGCCGCGCTGCACCGGCTGGTCCGCGAGGCCGCCGCGGCGCCGCCGGCGACGGAGCCGCTGCTGCTCGGCCGCCGCGCCGAGATCCCGCCGGCCGCGGGGAACCTCGCCATCGGCTGGCACCCGCCCGAGCAGGATGAGGGCGGGCCGTTCCGCTGGATGAGCGAGGCGGCGCTGGTGGTGAACCCCGAGCCGTTCCGGCCCGTGGCCGCGGTGACGCTGACGGTGCGGCACCACTACGGCACACCCGAGCCAGTGCTGCGCGGCAACTTCGACGGAATCCCCGCCGAGGTCATTGTGGCGTGGACGGAGGCCGGCTTCGTGGTGACGCTCACTCCGTCAGACGGCGCACCGGCCACTTGCCAGGGCCTTCGGCTGGAGGCGCCTGGGGCATCGAGTCCAGAGAAGGACGGGGTCAGCCCCGATCCACGTGTGCTCTCGTTCGCGGTTGGACCGATCGTGTTCGACTACTCACACTAAACGCGAAAGTTATTTTTCTGTGCGAAAGCACTCCCTGATTGAGAGTGCAGATCAATTTTTTGAAATTGCGAAAATTCAACTGAAGCTACGCCTTCAAATGACAGTGGTCTAAAAACCGGATATAATGTGACAATCCGCCTGTTACAACTCGCCGGATCTCGTCACTGCCGGCGAGATTTCGAATAATTTTGAGAAATTCCTTATCCGAATTGCCATCATTGCACATTTGTATAAATTCTTTATCTAATGTGTCATGATAGTCAAACCGCCCCACTAGAGGCCGCTGAACATTCCGCACCGTCGTTGGGAAGCCAGGCGCCAGTATCGGATGAGGCTGCCAAGCCGAAAGCGCGCGGTTCACTGAATTCCAATAGAGACTTGTATTATTTTGAAATTCTGCAAAAAACACAGTTCGAAATTTGCTTTTTACTATTACACCATTCATGTCCTTCTCGAAGTATTCAGTGTCCGCGTCCCACGGAATTATTGTCTGGAGACACAATTTTAGCCGCACTTCGGCATTTTGAGACCGAAAGTAGTTACTAAACAAAGAACTTGAAAAGAAATTATCAGGCAAACTCGTGTGTTTTATCCACCACGGTGCCGATGATTTTTCATGTTTTTGTTCATCAACAAGAAGAACGAGACAGTGGTTTCCAGCAATAAACGATCTCGTTGAGGAGACTCGATTGTACTCCTCCTGCGATCTAGTAGCTGCACTGAATTCCGCAAAAGCGGCGGTAGTTCGTGCGGTTTCTGCACTTTCTTTTCCGACCTCACGGGCAATTTGCTGCCCGGCAAGGCCTATGAATATTGTCCCTAGCGCAGCCACCCACTGCGCGCAATTTCCCCATTCGTACATTTATACCTCGCGAAATTTGGTATCAAAGCAAAATTACTGGCCAGACAACAGCTCCGCAACGAAATTCGTTATCGCCTCAAGCCCGCATCAGCGCCCGCACATGCGCGGCCGCCGAGGAGGCCAGCGCCTCGAGGTCGTAGCCACCCTCGAGCGTGCTGACGACGCGACCCTTGCCATGCGCCTCGGCGACGGCGCAGAGCCGCTCGGTCAGCCAGACGAAATCCGCCTCCCGCAGCCGCAACTGCGCCAGCGGGTCGCGCGCATGCGCGTCGAACCCGGCCGAGATCACGATCAGCTCCGGCGCGAAGGCCTCGATCGCCGGCAGCAGCGCGACATCCCAGGCCTCGCGGAAGGTGGCGCCGTCGGCGCCCGGGGGCAGCGGCATGTTGAAGACGTTCCCCACCCCGCGCTCCATCGCGTCGCCCGTCCCCGGATAGAGCGGGCTCTGGTGGGTGGAGGCGAACAGGATCGAGGCGTCCTGCTCGACGCAGGCCTGGCTGCCATTGCCGTGGTGGACGTCGAAGTCGCAGATCGCGACGCGCGTGATGCCATGCGCCGCCTGGGCGTGGCGGGCGGCGACGACGGCGTTCGAGAAGAAGCAGAAGCCCATGGGCCGCGACGGCTCGGCATGGTGCCCGGGCGGGCGGACGGCGCAGAAGGCGCGCCGCACCTCGCCCCGCATCACCGCGTCCACCGCCGCGACGACGGCGCCCGCCGAGCGCAGCGCGGCCTCGGCGCTGCCATGGCTCATCGCCGTGTCGGCATCGATCTGCACGCTCTCGCCCGGGTCGGGGCGGACGGAGAGGATGGCGTCCACGTAGTTCCTGGGGTGGACGCGGCAGAGCTGCTCGACGGTCGCCTGCGGCGCCTCGGTCTCGCGGATCAGCTCGGCGAAATCCTCCTGGTCGAGCGCCTTGAGGACGGCGCGCAGCCGGTCCGGGCTTTCCGGGTGGTAGTCGCCCGGGTCATGGGCCAGGCAGGCGCGGTGGGTGACCAGCAGCGTGCTCATCGCGGATGCGCTCCCCCGTCAGGCCGCGGCGGCGCGCTTGCGCAGCACGAAGCGGTAGACGCCCTGATCCTCGCCGAAGGAGAGCAGCTCGTGCCCGGTCTCCTGGCAGAAGGCCTTGAAGTCCTTCACGCTGGCCGCATCGGTCGCGAGCACGGTCAGCCGCGCCCCCGCCGGCAGCCCGCGCAGCGCCTTGTTGGCCTTGAGGACGGGCAGCGGGCAGGAGAGCCCCTGAACGTCGAGGGTGGTGTCCGACATGGGCCGGAGTCCAGCACCCGAGCCCCGGCGCCGCAAGCCTGCCGACCGCCTCCCTGCGGGGCTGCCCGGCGCCACCCGGGCGAAGAACGGTAGGCTGCCGACGCGTGTGGGGCATCGGCCCGGTCGACGCGCCGGAAAGGGCGATCCCGTTCTTCCGCCCACGGGCTCAATCCCTCGGGCGGATCCCGGCCTCGCGGATCAGGGCCGTGTACCGCTCCCGCTCGGCCGCGATCAGGGCCCGGGTCCCGGCGGCATCGCGGAATCGCGGCGGCAGGCCCTGCCGCAGCAGCGCCTCGGCCAGCGGGGCGCCGGGACGCAGCGCCACCTCGAGGCTCGCCTCGAGCCGCCGCACCACTGCCTCCGGCGTGGCGGCGGGCATCATCAGCGCCATCCAAGATGCGACGTCGTAGCCCGGGATGCCCGCGGCCTCGGCCACCGTGGGCAGTTCGGGCCGGATGACGACCCGCTCCGCGCCGGTGACGGCGAGGATGCGGAGATGCCCGGCCTCCTCCGCCGTGCGGATGGTGAAGTAGGCGTCCATGACGATGTCGAGCCGCCCGCCCGCCAGATCCTGCATCGCGTTCGCCATCCCGCGATAGGGGATGTGCGCGATGTCGAGGCCGAGGGCACGACGGAACTGCTCGAAGGCCAGGTGGTGCAGGGAGCCGACGCCGTTCGAGCCGAAATTCAGCTGCCCCGGCCGCGCCCGCGCCAGCGCGACGAGACCGGCGAGGTCGTTCACCGGCAGCCGGGTGGAGACGGCGAGGAAGAAGGGTGTCTCCACCAGCAGCCCGACCGGCACGACGTCGCGCAGCGTGTCGCTGGCGAGGTCGGGGAAGAGCGCGTTGTTGACGGCGAGGCTGCCGGTGTTGCCGAACAGCAGCGTGTGGCCGTCGCCGGCGCGCGCGACGGTGTCGGTCGCCAGGCTGCCATTGGCGCCGGTGCGGTTCTCCACCTGCACGGGCTGGCCCAGCGCCTCCGCCAGGGTCTGCGCCAGCATCCTCGCGGCGAGGTCGACGCCGCCGCCCGCCGTGAAGCCGACGACGATGCGGATCGGGCGTTGCGGCCACGGCGGGTCCGCGGGCTGTGCCCGCGCGCGGCCGGCGACGGCGGTGCCGAGGCTCGCCGCGACGAGGCGCCGGCGCCTCAGATGGTGGAGGGCCGCGCGGCCAGGGGCACGAAGCGGCGGGACGGGGAAGCGATCGGGCACGCCCATGGGTTCACCTTCCAGGCTGGAGGGTTCCGGTTGCGTGCTCCGCGCCTGTTGGTTCGTTTGCTTGCGAAGCTGACGGAGGATGCCGGAAAGCCGTGCGATGGTCCACTTCTTGTTGCACCGATCGCGCTTGCGGCGGGGCGGCCCGCCGCGCAGCCTCTGCGCCATGCGCATCGGCATCGACCTCGGCGGGACGAAGACGGAGATCGTGGCCCTCGGGCCGGGTGGGGTGCCGCGCCTGCGCCGGCGCCTCGCGACCCCGCGGGAGTATCGCGGCGTGATCGAGACGATCGGCGGGCTGGTCGAGGCGGCGGAGGCGGAGCTCGGCGCGCGCGGGACGGTCGGCGTCGGGATCCCCGGCAGCGTCTCGCCGACCACGGGGCTGGTGCGCGGGGCGAACTCCACCTGGCTGAATGGCGGTCGGCTGGACCGTGACCTCGCGGCGCGGCTCGGGCGGGCGGTGCGGCTCTCCAACGACGCCAATTGCCTGGCGATGAGCGAGGCGGCGGATGGCGCGGGGGCCGGGTTCGGCACCGTCTTCGCGGCGATCCTCGGCACCGGCGTCGGCGCCGGGATCGTGACGGGCGGGCGGATCCTCGAGGGGCGGAACCGCATCGCCGGCGAATGGGGCCACAACCCGCTCCCTTGGATGACGGCGGAGGAGCATCCCGGGCCCGCCTGCTGGTGCGGCCGGCGCGGCTGCGTCGAGACCTTCCTGCGCGGCCCGGCGCTCGCCGAGGCGGTGGACGGCCCGGGGGCCGAGGACGCCGCAGCGCTGCCCGCACGCGCGGCCGCGGGCGAGGCCCGGGCCGCCGCGGCGCTGGCGCGGCATGCGGAGCGGCTGGCGCGCGCGCTGGCGCAGGTGATCAACCTGCTCGATCCCGACTGCATCGTGCTCGGCGGCGGCCTGTCGAACATGGCGCATCTCTACGAGGAGGTGCCGCGGCTGTGGGGAGGGTTCGTCTTCAGCGACGCGGTGACGACGCCCCTGCTGCGTGCGCAGCATGGCGACAGCTCCGGCGTGCTTGGCGCGGCGCGGCTCTGGACGGAGGAGGAGGCGCGGGTGCGTGCCGATGCCCAGGGGGAGAAGGAGCGAACTCCTTCTCCCCCCTGAACCCCCCTCTTCCACCTTCTTCCGGCCCTCATCCCGGACCACGAAGAACCAGTGCCAAAAAACGATGATGGGGGGCTGCGGGGGGAAGAAGTGTCTGCTTCCCCCCGCCGGGCCTGCGCCCCGACCTCCGCATCGGCTACCCTCCGCGCGCCCGCGACAGGAGCCCCGACCATGGACCAGCCTCAACCCACGGGGCGCCGCCGCGCGCTGCTGGCGCTGCCGCTGCTCGCCGCCGCCTGCAACCCGGCGCGGGTCGAGGTCGAGCGGGGCTATGCCGGGCCGCGCCTGCCGCGGCCGCACCGCATCCTGCTGCGCGACACCGCCCTCGGCGCGGCCGATGTCGCGCTGGACCGGGGGATCCGCGGGCGGGTGACGCAGCTTGCCTCGGCCGAGGATCCGGAGGCTCTGCGCCTCGCCGCGGCGCGCACCGTCGCCACCGCCATGACGGAGGCGATCGAGCGCCGCCTCGTCGCCTATGGCGCGCCGGTGCAGCTTGTCCCGGAGACGGCGCCCGCGCCGGCGGGCAGCCTGGTGATCGGCAGCCGGCTGCTCGCGGTCGATGAGGGGAACCGCACGCAGCGGAGACTGATCGGCCTCGGCCGCGGACAGAGCCAGGTGGTGGCGGAGCTCGACCTGGCCTTCGTGCCCTCCGATGGACGGGCGCCGGTGCCGCTCGAATCCTTCGAGGCCTCGGTCGACAGCGGTCGCGCGCCCGGCCTTGGCGTCGGCCTCGCCGCCGGGCGGCTCGGCGGGCGGGTGGCGGGCGCCGCGGGGATCGGCAGCGGCGTGCAGGCGGCGGTGGAGGGCAGCCGTGCCGATGACGCCGCGGAAGGGCGCCGGATCGGGGAGGCGCTTGGCGCGAAGATCCTCGGCTTCTTCGGCGCCCAGGGCTGGTACTGGCAGGCGCGCTGACCGCACCGTCGCGTGGCCCGGGGCAACCCGGCGCCGCGCCGTCCGTTCCCCTTCGGCACCGCCGATGGAGAACCGGCCCGATGTTCCTTCGCGTCAACAAGCTGCAGACCGAGCTGCCCGCCGCCCGCCGTGCGGACCCCAATGAGGGCGCCGCGCTGCAGGAGCTGCTCGGCGGCAAGTATGGCGAGATGTCCACCCTCGGGAACTACCTGTTCCAGAGCTTCAACTTCCGCTCCAAGTCCAAGCTCGGCCCGTTCTACAGCCTGGTCGCCTGCATCACCGCCGAGGAGCTCGGCCATGTCGAGCTGGTCAGCAACGGCATCGCGATGCTGAACAACGGCCCGGACACCGCGGAGGACAGCAAGCCGGGCGGCGACGTCTCCGGCGCGCCGATGTCCGAGATGGCGGATATCCGCAACGCGGCCGGCTTCTTCTCGCATGGCGGCGGCGCGGTGCCGGCCGACAGCAACGGCCTGTCCTGGAACAAGGATTTCGTCACCACCACGGGCAACGTGATCTTCGACCTGCTGCACAATTTCCACCTGGAATGCGGCGCGCGGCTGCACAAGCTGCGGGTCTACGAGACCTTGAAGGAGCCGACCGGGCGCGAGGTCTGCGGCTACCTGCTGGTGCGCGGCTCGGTCCACGCCCATGCCTATGCGCTGGCGCTGAAGCACCTCACCGGCGTCGAGATCGAGAAGATGCTGCCCACGCCGAACATCCCGCTCGGCAACATCCCCGAGGCGCAGAAATACCTCGAGGAGGGCTCGCATCGGCGGCTCTACACCTTCAGCCCGGAGGATTACCGCGACATCGCCGCGATCTGGGGCCGGGACGAGCAGGCGCTGCCGGGCGACCCGCCGGGCGAGCTCCAGGTCGTCGAGGGCATGCCCGATGGCGGCAAGATCCACGAGCTGACCGGCAAGCCGAACGTCTTCACGCCCGACTACGCGCCCGAGGAGATGTACGAGATCGCCGCGAAGCTGACCAAGGCGATGCGCTGAGATGGCGGCGGCGGCGGGTCCGCCCCGCCGCCGCCCGGTTCTCAGCCGCCGCGCGCTTCCTTCACCGCGGCGCGCGAGGCCATGACCATCAGCGAGACCTCGTTGGCGATGGTCACCAGCTTGAAGCCCATCCTGATCATCCGGTTCGCATAGGCCGGCGAGCCGTTGTGCAGGCCGGCGGCGATGCCGCGCTTGGACGTCTCGGCCAGCAGCCGCTCGTAGATCTTCAGGATCTCCGGCTCCTCCCGGTCGAGCTTCGGCGCCATGCCGAGCGACAGGCCGAGATCGGACGGGCCGACATAGATGCCGTCGATGCCGGGGACGTCGAGGATGGCCTCGAGGTTGTCGAGCGCGGTCTGCGTCTCGATCATCGGGATCACCAGGACCTCGTCATTCGCCGTCGCCTGGTAGTTCCCGCCTTCCCCGTACAGGCCGGCGCGGATCGGGCCGTTCGAGCGCGTCCCCTTCGGCGGGTACTTGCAGTACTGCACGAGCGCGCGTGCCTCGGCCTCGGTGTTCACCATCGGGCAGATCACGCCATAGGCGCCGGCGTCGAGCACCTTGCCGATGATGCCGGGCTCGTTCCACGGCACGCGGACCATGGGCACCACCGGCGAGCGCTGCATGCCCTGGAAGCAGGCGACGCAGGAGAGGTAGTCCTGCACGCCATGCTGCATGTCGACGGTCACGCTGTCCCAGCCGGCCTGGCTGTACATCTCGGCGGAGAAGGCGTTGGGGATGGCGAGCCACCCGTTCACCACGGCCTGGCCGGCCTTCCAGGCTTCCTTGACCTTGTTGGGCATGCGCGCGTTTCCCCTGATCGGCGGTATGGCTGGTCGGCGGCAACGCTAGGCGCGGGGTGTGGGCCGGTCAACGCGGAGGGCCCGACCCCAGGGCAATCGCTTGAAGGTCGTCGGGATTCCCGTCCCGCCTGAAGTCTGAAT
>CAZMCV010000140.1:0-10782 GCA_964564645.1 uncultured Acetobacteraceae bacterium | reverse complement strand
GCGTGGCCGCGGCCATGGTGGCCGGCCGCGCGGCCGGTGCCGCGCCGGCGCCGCCCTGCGGCGCCCCCGCATCGGGGACCCAGCCGGGGGCACGTCCGGCGGCGCCGGGCGCGCTGTCCGCTTCGGCCGGCCGGGCCCTGGCGCCGGGCCCGTCCCACGCCGCGGGGGCGGTCGATGACCAGGGCCGGTCATCATCGCCGGGCTGGGCGGAGCTGCGGGCGAAGCGCGCCAGGGCGAAGCCTGCCAGCACCGCCCCGCCGAGGAACAGGCCCGGCTGGCGCCGCGCGAAATCCTCGACCCGGCGCAGCATCTCCGCCGGGCTCCGCTCGGCGAGGCCGCGTGCCATGTCGTCGACCATGCCGGCGGCATCGTGGACGCCGCGGGCGATGGCGGGCGAGACCTCCGCCAGATCCTCGGCGGCGCGGTGGATCGCGCCGGCGAAGGCGCGGCCGCGGGCGGCGCCGGCCTCGCGCTGCTCCTCGACCAGGTCGGTGGCCCGGTCGCGCGCGGTGGCGAGGACCTCGCCGGCGGCGCCCTTCACATCCTCGAAAGCGCCGGCGGCCTCGCGGCGGATGTCGCCCGCCGCCGCGCCGGCTTCGCGCCGGACATCGCCGGCCGCCTGGCCGGCCTCGCGCCGGACATCGGCGGCGGCCTGGCCGGCTTCCTGGCGGATCCCCTCGGCCGCCTGGCCCGACCCTGGGCTTGCCCCTGGACCCGCCCCTGGGCCCGCCCCTTGGGCCGGCGCCGCGCGGACCGGATCCGTTCCGGCGCGCTGCGGGCGGCGGTCGGGCGATCCGGGCCCCGTCGTCCCTGTCTCGCTCATGCCCCGTTCTCCTGCTGGCTTCGCGGGCGCGCCCCGGGCCGTTCGGCCAGGCACGCGTCCTGGCGACGACAACCGCGCTGCCCGTGTCGCGTTCCGTCCCCCGGTCGCCCCGAAACGCGGAGGGGCGCCCCGAAAGGGGTCACACCTCCGCGGCGCGCGCTTTCCCCGCCCCGGTCCTTTGGCTAGGGTGCCGGACCGCACCGCCGGACGCCGGATGAATCGCCTCGACCGCTACATCCTCCGCCAGCTCGTGCTCGCGCTGCTCGCCGTCACGGTCGGCCTCGCCGCGCTGGTCTGGCTGACGCAGTCGCTCCGCTTCATCGAGCTGGTGCTCGACCGCGGCCTGTCCTTCCTCGTCTTCCTCGAGCTGACGGGGCTGCTGCTGCCGGGCTTCTTCGCGGTGATCCTGCCGATCACGACCTTCGTGGTGATCCTGTTCGCCTATGTCCGCCTCGCCGCGGACCGCGAGCTGGTGGTGATGCGCGCGGCCGGCCTGTCGCAGGGGCAGCTCGCCCGGCCGGCGCTGCTGCTGGCCCTGCTCTCGGTCGGGCTGTGCTACGCGCTCAACCTCTGGGCGGTGCCGGCGAGCCAGGCGAAATTCCGGGCCTGGCAGTTCGAGATCCGCAACGAGCTGGCCGCGATCCTGCTCCAGGAAGGGGTGTTCAGCTCGGTCGGCGACGAGCTGACCGTCTATGCGCGGGAGCGCGACCGCGACGGCACCCTGCGCGGCATCCTGATCCACGACACGCGGGAGAAGGGCGCGCCGGTGACCATCCTGGCCGAGGCCGGGCGCATCACCCCGGGCCCGCAGGGTCCGCGCGTCACCCTCGAGAACGGCCAGCGCCAGCAGGTCGAGCGCGTGCCGCCCCCGGCGAACGCGCCCCCCGGCACGCCGCCGACCCTCCGGCTGAGCGTGCTGACCTTCGGCGAGAACAGCGTCGAGCTCGCCCGCGGCGGCCGCGAGGAGCAGGAGCGCTACCGCAACGCGCCGGAGCGCACGCTGTCCGAGCTGCTGCACCCCGACCCGGCGGACCGCATCCCGGAGCGCGACATCCGCCGCTTCCGCGCCGAGGCGCACCGGCGCCTCGCCGAGCCGCTGACGGCGCTGGGCTATGCCTTCGTGGCGCTGGCGACCGTCCTGACCGGGGAGTTCCGCCGGCATGGCGGCGGGCTGCGCCTGTTCGTCGGCATCCTGGTGGTGGTGGGGCTCGTCGCCTCCTGGCTGATGGTCAACAGCATGGCATCGCGCCAGAACGCGGCGATCCCGCTGGTCTGGGCCGGCGCCATCGCGCCCGGCCTGCTGGCGGCCTGGGTGCTGGCGGGGATGCCGGGCCTGCCGCACCTGGCGCTGCGCGGCGCCTGGCGGCGCGGCCGCGGCCAGGCGCCGGCCGCGCCATGACGCCCGCGCCCGCCGGACGCCGCCCGTGACGCTCGCGAAGACGCTCACCCTCTATGTCGCGCGCCGCTTCCTCGGCGCCGCCTTCGCCATGCTCGTGGCGCTGACCCTGCTGGTGACGCTGTTCGACTTCATCGAGTTCCTCCGCCGCGCCTCGACGCGGCCCGAGGTCGGCTTCGCCCTGGTCGCCCAGATGGCGGCGCTGCGCGCGCCCTTCTTCGCCCTGCAGCTGCTGCCCTTCGCCATCCTGCTCGGCGGCATCATCGCCTTCTGGCGGCTGACCCGCTCCTCGGAGCTGATCGTCGCGCGCGCCTCCGGTGTGTCGGCCTGGAGCTTCCTCTCCGGCCCGGTGCTGGTGGCGCTGGCCGCCGGCCTGCTCGCGACCCTGGCGGTCACCCCCCTCTCCTCGGTCATGTTCGCGCGCGCCGAGCGGCTGGACGCGGCCAACCTTCGCTCGGGCCAGGGCACCCTGGCGCTCGCCGGCGGGCGGCTCTGGCTGCGCCAGGCGGACCGCGCGAACGAGGCGGGGGGGGTCGCGATCCTCACCGGCAAGCCCGCCTCGACCGCCCCCGGGCGCGCCGCCCCGACCGAGTTCGCGATGACGGAGGTGACCGTCTGGCGCCTCGGCGCGGGCGACCGCGTGCTCGAGCGGATCGAGGCGCCCGAGGCCAGGCTGCTGCCGGAACGCTGGGTGCTCGACGGCGCGATCGCCTTCGATGCGGGGCGCCAGCCCTCCGCGCCGCGGCGCATCACCCTGCCGACCGACCTGACGCCGGACCGGATCGAGACCAGCTTCGCCTCGCCCGAGACGCTGAGCCTGTGGGCGCTGCCGACCTTCATCGCGGTGCTGGAGAGCGCGGGCTTCTCGGCCGTGCGGCACCGGCTGCATTTCCAGAGCCTGCTGGCGCTGCCGCTGCTGACGGTCGCCATGGCGCTGCTGGCCGCCGGCTTCTCCATGCGCCCGACGCGGCGCGGCGGGGTGGCGCAGATGATCGGCGCCGGGGTCGCGGCCGGCTTCGCGCTGTTCGTGCTCGACAAGGTCACCGGGGAGTTCGGCGAGGCCGGCACCCTGCCGGTGTCCCTGGCGGCCTGGGCGCCGACGGTCGCGGGCCTGCTGCTCGCGCTCAGCCTGCTGCTGCACCTGGAGGACGGATGAACGGGCGCGACGGCGCGGGATCCCCGGGCGGGGGGAGGCGGAAGGCCGGCCTGGCGCTGGCCGTGGCGATCGGCATGGCGGCGATGCTCGCGCCGCGCCCGGCCGCGGCGCAGATCGAGCTGCCCCCGGTCCAGCAGCCGGAGGCCCCGGTCTCCGAGCCGCCGCCCCCGGCCATCGCCCGCCCGGCAGCGCCCGAGGCGCGGTTCGACGCCGACGCGCCGGTGACCTTCACCGCCGACCAGGTGGAATATGACAGCCAGCGCGGCGTCGTGACGGCGCGCGGGCGGGTGGAGGCCTGGCAGGGCGAGCGCTTCCTGCGCGCCGAGGAGTTCACCTACGACCGCAACACCGGGGTCGCGACCGCGCGCGGCAACGTCTCCCTCCTCGAGCCCGACGGGCAGGTGCTGTTCGCCGAGGAGGTCGAGCTCAAGGACCAGTTCAAGGATGGCGTGCTGGAGCAGGTGAGCGCGCTGCTGGCCAGCAACGGGCGCATCGTGGCGACGGGGGCGCGGCGGACCGGCGGGACGGTGAACGAGCTGGCCCGCGTGGTCTACTCCTCCTGCGACATCTGCCCGACCGATCCCGACCGGGCGCCGATCTGGCAGGTGCGGGCGCGGCGCGCGATCCAGGACAAGGACAGCCAGCGCATCACCTATCGCGACGCGCAGGTCCGCTTCTTCGGCCTGCCCGTCTTCTTCACCCCCTATCTCTCGCACCCCGATCCGTCCTCGCCGCGCGCCTCGGGCTTCCTCTTCCCGACGCTCGGCAGCGCCCGCTTCCTCGGCGCCTTCGCCGAGATCCCCTACTACTGGGCGATCGACGAGACCCAGGACCTGACGATCCGCCCGATCCTCTCGGCCCGGCAATATCCCAATCTCGGCCTCGAATACCGCAAGCGGCTGAATTTCGGCGAGATCACCGGCAGCGCCTCGGTCGGCTGGTTCGGCGACAACGACACCCAGGGCGAGGAGGGGCTGGCCGGGCACATCTTCACCCGCGGGCGCTTCGCGCTCGACGAGAATTGGCGCGCCGGCGTCGACCTCAACCGCGCCTCCTCCGAGCTCTACCTGCGCACCTTCCGCTACGAGTATCGCCGCGTGCTGACCAGCCAGGCCTTCGTCGAGGGCTTCTGGGGCACCGAGGGCTATGCCCGCGCCGACACCCGCGTCTACCAGAGCCTGCGCGACACCGACGACACCGCGCAGGTGCCCTTTGTCCTGCCCAACATCACCTACGAGCAGGCGCCGCGCCAACGCGTGCTCGGCGGCTACGTCACGGCGGACGCCAACCTGCTCGGCCTCTACCGCACCATCGGCAGCCAGAGCCAGCGCGTCGCCACGCGGGTGCGCTGGGAGCGGCCGGAGTTCGGCCCGCTCGGCGATGTCTGGACCTTCCGCCTGCAGGGCGACGGCATCGGCTACAACGCCGCCGGGCAGCAGAACCCGCCGACCAACCTGCCCGACGCCGATGGCACGCGCGCGGCCGGCAACCTGCGCTTCGGCGTGGACTGGCGCCTGCCGATGGTGCGCAGCGCCGGCGCCTGGGGCAGCCAGCTGATCGAGCCGCGCGTGCAGCTCGTCACCGGCCCCAACCAGGGCACGCAGGCGAACATCCCGAACGAGGACAGCGTCGATTTCGAGTTCACCGACGCCAATCTGTTCGAGCTGAACCGCTTCACCGGCCGCGACCGGCAGGAGGGCGGCTCGCGCGTCGACGCCGCGATCCGCGCCGCCTGGAACTTCCCCAATGGCGGGCAGGTGGAGAGCCTGGTCGGCCGGTCCTTCGCCTTCTCCGACACGACCTGGAACCCCTACCCCTCCTCCGGCCTGCAGAACCGCGGATCGGAGTGGGTGGCGCGCGGGCGGCTTTCGCCGGTGCCATGGCTCGACGTGACGGGAAGGGTGCGCACGGACGGGAAGCAGCCGCTGCTGCTGACCTTCTCGGACACGGTGGCGACCGTCTCGCTCGGGCCCGTCAGCCTGTCGGCCGGCTATTTCAGCTCGCCCGCCTACCCCTACCTGACGCCGGTGCAGCCGCGGCGGGAGGTCGGCTTCGGCGCCTTCGCGCGCGTCGGCGAGAATTGGCGCGTCGGCGTCAGCGGCAAGTACTCGCTCGAGCTCGACGAGCTGTCGGTGATCCAGGGCGCCGCGGGCTACGAGGATGAGTGCTTCATCCTGGAGAGCCGGTTCATGTACCGCTTCGCGGTCAACCCGGCCACCAACACGCAGTACCCGGCGAACACGATCGTGCTGTTCCGCATCGCGCTGAAGACGCTGGGCGGCTACGGCTTCCGCGCCATCTGAACGGCGGGATGCGCGGGCAGGACCACGGTGGCGCAGGGCCGCGGACCGCCTGCGTCACCATGGTGCGCGACGAGGCGGACATCCTGCCCGCCTTCCTCGCCCATGCCGCCGCGCTGTTCGACCTGGTGCTGGTCGCCGAGCACCGCTCCGCCGATGCCACCCCTTCCATCCTCGCCGCCGCCATCGCCCGGGGCTGGCCGGTGCATGCCTGGCGCATGGAGCAGCCCGGGCACTGGCACGCCGCCGCGACCGACGCCCTGGCCCGCGCGGCCTTCGCCCGCGGCGCGGACTGGGTGTTCCCGCTCGATGCGGACGAGTTCCTGGACGTGGCGGATGCGGCGGCGCTGCGCGCGCGGCTTGCGGGCTGGGGCTGGCCGACGGCCTTCCTGCGCTGGCGCCACGCGGTCCCCGAGGCCGCGGTGCTGGAGGGCGAGGCACCGGCCGCCTGGCCCACGCCGCGCTGGCGCGCCAATCCGCGCCCGGCGACCGGCGACAAGGGCAAGGTCGCCCTGCACCGGAGCGTGGCGGAGCGCCTGCCCGGCTTCGGCTTCAGCCCGGGCAACCACACCCTGGTCCCGATGCCCTTCGCCAAGCCGCTGCGCGCGCCCACGCTCTGCGGCCTGTGGCACCTGCCGGTGCGCGGCCGCGCCCAGTTCCTCGGCAAGCTGCGGCGCGATGCCGGGTCGCACACCGGCGCCGATGGCCGCCCGATCAGCGGCATGGAGGATGCGGCGCCGATCAAGGCGCGGCTGCTGCACCGGCTGGAGGCGGAGCGGGCGGGGACGGAGGCGCTGCAGCGCATCGCGCTCAGCTATTGGGAGCTGGGGGAGGATTGCCTCGACCCGCATCGCGACTGGCCGGCGCCGGAGGCGGTCGCGCCCACCCTGCCGATGCGCCTGCCCCTGCCCTTGCCCCTGCCCCGGCCTTCTGCCCTGGCCGCGACGCCGCCCGGCGCCGCCGCGGCGCTGCCGCTCGGCACGCGCCTCGCGGCGGGACGGATCGAGGGCGACCTCCTGCGGATCGTGCCCGCCCCGGCCGGGCGGCAGCGCCTGGCGCGGATCGATGACTGGCTGCAGCGCCGCCTCACCCCCGGGCTGAGGCTGGCGCGGTTCCTCGCCGGCTGGCGGGTGCGGCGGCGCCTGCGCGGCGCGGTCAGGGATTGAGGCCGAGCCGCTCCGCCACGCCCTTCTCCGCCGCCATCTGGCCGAGCTTCCGCCAGGTGGCGTCCTCGATCTCGATGCCCTCGGCGTTGCGCTGCGCCTGCGCCCGGTGCTCGACCTCGCCCGGGTAGAGCACGCCGCTGCTGCCCTTGGCCGGCGGCGTGTCCTTCAGGTAATGGGCGAAATCGGCGACCTCCTTGCGGAAGGTCAGCAGGGGGCGGAAGGCATCGACCTTGATGGCGATGAGGAAGCAGCCGTCGTTGTGGCGCCCGGAGGGCTCCACGCCGAAGCCGAGGCCCGTGAGGATGCCGCAGAACACCTCGCCCATCGCGGCCAGCGCGGTGCCCTTGTAGCCCTCGCCGGGGCCACCCAGCGGCAGCAGCGCGCCGCCCTGGATCTTCTTCGGGTCGGTGGTCAGCTCGCCATCCTTGTCGACGATCCAGCCGCGCGGCACCTCCTGCCCGCGCGCCTCGGCGAGCTTGATCTTGCCCATCGCGACCGCCGAGGTGGCGAAATCCATGCAGAACGGGCCGTCGAGATCGGACGGCACGGCGATCGCCCAGGGGTTGGTGCCGAGCCTGGCCTCGCGCCCGCCGAAGGGGGCGACGCCCTTGGGGCTGCGGCCGCTGTCCGCCCAGGCCATGCCGATCATGCCCGCCTCGGCCGCCATCAGCGGGTAGGAGGCCAGGCGCCCGACATGGCCCTGGCGGAAGACGGTGGTGGCGGCGATGTTGCTCTTCTCGGCCTTCTCGATGGTGAGCTTCATCGCGCGCTCGTTGATCACGTAGCCGAAGCCCCAATTGCCGTCGACGACGGTGGTCGTCGGGCTCTCCTGCACGATGGTGAAGGGGGCGCCGGGGACGATGTGGCCGGCCTTCACGCGGTCGATGTAGTTCGACAGCATGATCACGCCGTGGCTGTCATGGCCGGCGAGGTTCGCGTTCACCACGTGGCGCGCGACGGTCGCGGCCTCCTCCTCCGGCACGCCATGCGCCACCAGCAGGGTGCGGCCGATCTCGCGCAGGCGCTCGGCTTGGACCTTGGGCATCCTCGTTCCTCCCTCAGGAGCAGATCGCGGGAGGGCGCGCGCGCCCGGACGCGTGACCCTGCTCCGCCAAAGACTAGATCGGGATCTCGACATCCAGCAGCGGGGCGTGCTGCTGCGCGCCATAGACATCCGTGTCGCCGATCTCGCCCGCCGGGATCAGCCGCGGCAGGGTCGCCTTGAAGGCGCGGCCGGCGGGGTAGGGCGTGAACAGCACGTCGGCTTCCTCGACGCCGTAGAGGCGCGCGAACAGCGCGGGCCCGAGCACGCCGGTGGCGCGCACGCGCTCGAAGGTCGCGTCGTCGTCGAAGACCACGTCGATGGTCAGGTCGAAGGGCCCGGCATTCTTCGACTTGCAGACCCGGGCGATGTCGCGGACCTTCGGCATCAGACGCGCTCGTGCTCGATCGGGAACATCTCGTAGGGATCGTCCGGCAGCACGACGTGGTTCATGCTGAAGCGGAACACCTCGCCGGCGGTCAGGTCGCTGGGCGAGAAGGGGAAGGCCATGTTGCCCTCGCGGCAGAGGCGCCCGGGGAAGTCGGCATGCAGCATCGAGGTCCGCGCCAGCGCGATCACCGCGGCCGCCGTGTCCGGATCCCCGGCGACGACATCGACCAGGAAGCCCAGCTCATGCGCGCCATTCACGCCGGCCACCGGCTCCCGCGCGCCCATCACCCCGTCGCGGCCATAGGTGTGGATGGTCAGCCGGTACTGGTCCGGCGCGATGTCGAGATCGCCCACCTTGTGCGCCACCAGCGCCCGCACGATGCCGAGGAAGCCATCGAGCTGGCCGATCAGCAGCGGGTCGCGCGTGCCGCACATGGTCACCGCGCGGTGCCCGACCTTCTCCGCCGCCTCGAGCTTGATCGTGTAGGTCTCGGCCGGCTCCCAGCGCATGCCGGTGACCAGGGTCGCCTTGGGCGAGACCTGCTCGAAGCGGCACTCGCTGGTGTCGAGCACCCCGCCCGGCTCGACATGGCGGATGGGCGAGCTGTTCTCGTGCAGCGAGTGGTTGGCGACCGAGAGCGGCGTGCAGGCGCGATCCCCCATCGGCTCGCAGGTCACGCCATCCTCGCGCACCGTCACGTAGAGGCAGTCCGGGCCCTTGGGTGCGGCCGGCGCCGCGCCGCATTCCAGCATCTTGCCGGCGTACCACCCTTGGGCGGGCGGCATCTGCGCGCGCATCGCCGTCGCGGCGAAGGGCGCCGGGTCGCTGGCCCGCCCGCCGATCACCACCTGCGCACCCTGGTCGAGCGCGCGCATCCAGGGCTCCGGCCCGCACATGCCGACGATGCGCTCGGCGCGCGCGACGGTCGCCTCGTCGAGCGCCGGCGCGCGGCCGAGCGGGCGGGTGCGGCCCTCCCGCACGCGCGATGCGATCCTGGCCTTGTCCTGCTCCGAATGGATCAGGGCCATGTTGAAGTGCAGCCCGTCCTCGCGCGCGATGTCGCGGACCATCTGCGCGACGAGCTGCAGATGCGGCTCGCCCCCCGCGCCGCCGGCCGTGCCCAGCACCATCGGCACCCGCGCCTTGATCGCGGCGCGCAGCATCAGCCTGAGGTCGCGCTTCAGCGCGCGCAGCGACACGAAGGGCCGGCCGGCGCCCAGGTAGTAGGGGCCGGGATCGGTCGAGCCGCCATCGCAGCCGATCATGTCGATCCCGCGCTCGACCGCCGCGTCCAGCGAGGCCTCGGGGTAGCCATAGCCGAGGATGCCGGCGACGGAGACCATCCGGAATTCGCGCATCGCGCCGTTCCTCCTCAATGCCGCATGGTGGGCGGGCCCTTCGCCACGGCGGGCGGCAGGCCGAGATTCTCGCGGAGCGTCCGCCCGCGATACTCCTTCTGGAACACGCCGCGGCGCTGCAGCTCGGGCACCACCAGGCGGCAGAACTCCTCGTAGCCGCCGGGTCGGTGGGTGGCGGCGACGACGAAGCCGTCGCAGGCCTCCCCCTGGTACCATGCCTCCATCTGGTCGGCGACATCGGCGGGCGTGCCGCAGAAGACCGGCGCCTCGTGGATGGTGCCGCGCTTCGACACCTCGATGAAGTCGCGCGGGCTGGGGTTCTTCTTGCCGGAGAATTGCACGACCCGGTCGCGGATCGCGTGCTGGCCGGTCATGTTGTCCAGAACCGCATCGCCGATCGGCTCGTCCAGCCCGTATGTCGCGAAGTCGATGTTCAGCACCTCGCCCAGCAGCGCCAGCGCATCCTCGGGGCGGGCCAGGCGGTCGGCGAAATCGCGCTTCTCCTCGGCGATGGCGCGCGTCTCGCCGACGATCGGATAGACGGGCGGGGCGACGCGCACCCGGGCGGGGTCGCGGCCCTCGGACGCGATCGCGTCCTTCAGCGTGCGGTACAGCGCCTTCGCCTGGGGCAGGGTCTTGTAGCTGGCGAAGACCAGCTCCCCCCAGCGGGCGGCGAAGCGGATCCCGCGCCCGCTCTGCCCGGCCTGGATCAGCACGGGCTGGCCCTGCGCGCTGCGCGGCACGGTGAAGGGCCCGCGGGAGCGGTACCAGCGCCCCTGGTAGTCGAGGCGATGCACCTTCTCCGGCCGCGCGAAGACGCCGCCCGGCGCGGTGTCCACCACCAGCGCGTCATCCTCCCAGGATTGCCAGTGGCCGAGCACGCATTCCACGAACTCGTCCGCCTTGTCGTAGCGCAGGTCGTGATCCAGGTGCGCGTCCACCCCCATGTTGCGCGCCTCGGAATCGTTCATCGAGGTGACGACGTTCCACGCCGCGCGGCCGCCGATCATGTGGTCGAGCGTCATGAAGCTGCGGGCGACGTCGAAGGGCTCGTAGTAGGTGGTGGTGCAGGTGCCGCCGATGCCCAAGTGCGTCGTCGCCAGCCCCATCGCCGTCATCAGCGGGATCGGGTCCATCTTCACGCTGCGGA
>CAZMCV010000139.1:0-10889 GCA_964564645.1 uncultured Acetobacteraceae bacterium | reverse complement strand
GCCGGCGCCACCGGGGCGGGCGCGCCCTCGACCGCGCCGTCGCGCGCGACGATGCGGCATTCCGCGCCGAGCGGGGTGCTGCGGCCGCGGCAGCGCTCGAGCGCGGCCTCGTCCGCCGCCTCGGGGCTTGCCACGCCGCTGACCCAGGCCCAGGCGGAGCGGCCCCGCGCGTCGCGCGCGACGGCGAAGGCGGAATGCGGCAGCGCGCCGCGATACTGCGCGGTGAACTCGGTCCCGAGCGCGGCCGAGGGCGGGGGCAGGCCGAGCCGGGCGGCGGAGAAGGCCTCGGCATAGGCGGAATCGGCGGATGCTTCTTCCCCTGCGGCGGAGGCCGCCGTCCCGGTCCTGCCGGCGGATGCGTCCGCCTGGCCCCAGGCGGGGCCGGGCGCGGCGAGCAGCAGCGCGGCGAGGCTGGCGAGCAGCGCGGCCGCGCGGGGCGGCCGGCCGGCGTTGCGGCGGGGCATGTCTGCGTGGTTCCCTCATCCCGTGGCGGTGCCGGGGGGCGGACTGTGCCCGCTTCCGGCCCGCGCCGGCAATCGCCGGACTTTCCGCCCGCGCCGGCGGACGCCGGACTTCCCGCCCGCGCCGGCTGACGCCGGCGACGCCGCTGCTTCCCTCGCCCCGGGCGCCGTCCTATTCGAAGGGCCGACGCAACGCGACGACGATCCAACCATGAACGACACCGCCACGGCACCGACCCGCGCCGAGCCCGCCCGCCACGATTTCCGCGCCGCCGAGCCGCGCTGGCAGGAGGAATGGCATCGGCGCGGCTGCTTCTCCGTGCCCGACGTGCCGCCCCCCGAGGCGCGGAAATACTACGTCCTCGAGATGTTCCCGTATCCGAGCGGGAAGATCCATATGGGCCATGTCCGCTGCTACACGCTCGGCGACGTCGTCGCACGCTACAAGCGGGCGCGCGGGCACCTGGTGATGCACCCGATGGGCTGGGACGCCTTCGGCCTGCCGGCCGAGAACGCGGCGCGCGAGCGCGGCATCCATCCCGGCCAATGGACCTACGACAACATCGCGAACATGCGCGCCGAGCTGAAGCGCATGGGGCTGTCGCTGGAATGGGAGCGCGAATTCGCCACCTGCGACGTGGCCTATTACGGAAGGCAGCAGGCCCTCTTCCTCGATTTCCACGCGGCCGGGCTGGTCGAGCGCAAGGAGAGCTGGGTCAATTGGGACCCGGTGGACGGCACCGTGCTCGCCAACGAGCAGGTGATCGACGGGCGCGGCTGGCGGAGCGGCGCGCTGGTCGAGAAGAAGCGGCTGAGCCAGTGGTTCTTTTCGATCACGAAATACGCGGAGGACCTGCTGGCCGCGCTCGGCGACCTCGACCGCTGGCCCGATCGCGTGAAGCTGATGCAGGCCAACTGGATCGGCCGCAGCGAGGGCGCGCGCGTGCGCTTCCGGCTGGAGGAGGCGGTCGACGAGGCGTCCGAGGTCGAGGTCTTCACCACCCGCCCCGACACGCTGTTCGGCATGTCCTTCCTCGCCGTCGCCGCCGAGCATCCGCTGGCCCAGGCCGCCGCCGCGCGCAACCCGGACGCGGCCGCCTTCGTCGCCGAATGCCGCCGCATGGGCACCAGCGAGGCGGCGATCGAGCAGGCGGAGAAGCGCGGCTTCGACACCGGCTTCCGCGTCGCCCACCCGTTCCTGGAGGGCGTCAGCTTCCCCGTCTGGATCGCCAACTTCGTGCTGATGGAATACGGCACCGGCGCGATCTTCGGCTGCCCGGCGCATGACGAGCGCGACTTCGAGTTCGCCACCAAGTACGGCCTGACGATCCTGCCCGTGGTGCTGCCGCCGGGCGCCGATCCCGCGACCTTCGCGCTGGCCGGCGGCGCCTACACGGAGGACGGCACGATCTTCAACAGCGGCTTCCTCGACGGGCTTTCGGTGGCCGACGCCAAGCGGCGCGTGATCGACCGGCTGGAGGCGACGGGCCAGGGCACGGGCGTGGTGAACTGGCGGCTGCGCGACTGGGGCGTCAGCCGCCAGCGCTACTGGGGCTGCCCGATCCCCTTCATCCATTGCGAGGATTGCGGCGTCGTCCCCGTGCCGCGGGACCAGCTTCCGGTGACGCTGCCCGACGACGTGGACTTCACCAAGCCCGGCAATCCGCTGGACACGCACCCGACCTGGAAGCACGTGCCCTGCCCGCAATGCGGCAAGTCGGCGCGGCGCGAGACCGACACCTGCGACACCTTCGTCGACAGCTCCTGGTATTTCGCCCGCTTCTGCTCGCCCGGGGCGGACGCGCCGGTGACCGGCGCGGCGGTCGATGCCTGGCTGCCGGTCGACCAGTACATCGGCGGGATCGAGCACGCGATCCTGCACCTGCTCTACTCGCGCTTCTTCACGCGCGGGATGCGCGACACCGGCCACCTGAAGCTCGCCGAGCCCTTCGCCGGCCTGTTCACCCAGGGCATGGTCACGCATGAGAGCTACAAGGACCCGGAGGGGCGCTGGCTCTACCCGGACGAGATCGAGATCAGCCAGGCGCCGGACGGCGCGCGCACGGCCATCGTGAAGGGCTCGAACGCGCCGGTGACCATCGGCCGCGTCGAGGCGATGTCGAAGTCCAAGCGCAACACCGTCGATCCCGGCGCGATCATCGAGCGCTACGGCGCGGACACCGCGCGCTGGTTCATCCTGAGCGACAACCCGCCCGAGCGCGACATGGAGTGGACCGAGGCCGGCGTGGCCGGCGCCTTCCGCTTCAGCCAGCGCCTGTACCGCATGGCCGCCGGCGCGGCGCCGGGCCTGCCGCCGCCCGGCACCGCGCCCTCGGCCGAGGCGCGGGCGCTGCGCCAGGCGACGCACCGCACCATCGCGGCGGTGACCGAGGCGCTGGAGAGCTTCGCCTTCAACGTCGCCGTCGCCCGCATCCACGAATTCGCGAACGCCATCGCGGAGGCGGAAGGCGCGGACGGCGCCGCGCGGCGCGAGGCGCTGGAGGCGATCGCCCGCCTCTCGGCCCCGATGATGCCGCACCTGGCCGAGGAGATCTGGTCCCTGCTGCGGCCGGGCGAGGCCCGGCTGGTCGCCGAGCTCCCCTGGCTCGAGGCCGATCCGGAACTGCTGGCGGCGGAGACGATGACGCTCGCCGTGCAGGTGCTGGGCAAGCTGCGCGGCACCATCGAGGTGCCGGTCGGCGCCGACGAGGCGACGATCTTCGCCGCCGCCGAGGCCGAGGAGAACGTCGCCCGCACCCTGGCGGGCAGGCCGATCCGCAAGCGCATCCATGTCCCCGGCCGTGTCGTCAATTTCGTCGTCTGACCGGACGCGGCGGCCGGGCCGGCGCGCGCTGCTGCTGCTGGCCGCCGCCGCGGCGCCCCTCGGCTGCGGCTTCCGGCCGATGTACGCGCCGGATGGCGAGGCCTCCATCGATCCGGACCTGCCGGACGGGCTGCGGCGCGAGCTGGCGGCGGTGCGCATTGGCCCGATGTATGAGCGCTTCGGCCAGGTCATGCGGCGCGACCTGCAGCGCCGCTTCGAGGGGATGCGCCCGGGCACGCCGGGGCGCTACCTGCTGACCGTCGGGGTGCGCTTCGATTCCGACGTGCTCGGCTACCGCCGCGACGGCACGATCAGCCGGGTGCGCTACATCGCCTCGGCGGAGTGGGATCTGACGACGCAATCCGTGCCGCCCGAGCGGATCGCCCGCAGCCTCCAGCCGATCCGCGTGATCGACGCCTTCAACGTGCCGGACCTGCAATTCTTCTCGGCCGACGTGTCGCGGGACGCGATGGAGGGGCGGCTGGCGGAGACGCTGACGCGGCAGATCGTCGAGGGCGTGGCGCTGCAGCTGCGCCGGCGGATGGAGGCGCAGGCGGGCCAGGCGGCCCCGGCCTGACGGGCGGATGGCCAGGATCGATGCCCGCCGGCTCCCCGCCTTCCTGCGCGACCCCGGCCCCGATTGCCGGGTCGTGCTGCTGCATGGCGACGATCCCGGCCTGGTGCGGGAGCGCGGGGCGGCGCTGGCGCATGCGGTGACCGGGGGCGATCCGCTGCGCCTGGTCGAGGTGCCGCGGGACGCCGCGAAGGACACCGGCCTGCTGGCGGCCGAGGCGGCGACGCTCGCCCTGATCGGCGGCCGCCGCGCGATCCGCGTGCGCGAGGCCTCGGACAGCTTCGCCGAGGCGGCCAAGGCCGCGCTGGCGGGGCCCGGGCCGGGCCTCGTCCTGCTCGAGGCGACGGGCGAGGCGCGCGCCACCCAGAAGCTGCGGCGCCTGCTGGACCCGGCGGCGTCCGGCGCGGTGATCGCCTGCTACCGCGAGACCGGGGCGGAGCTGGAGGCATCGGTGGGGCGGATCCTGGCGGAGCTGGAGGTGCAGGCGGAGCCCGGCGTGCTGCCCTGGCTGGCGCAGCGGCTCGGCGAGGACCGGCTGCTGCTGCGGCGGGAGCTCGAGAAGCTGGCGCAGTATGTCGGCCCGGGCGGGCGGGTGCGGCAGGAGGATGCGCTGGCCTCGGTCGCCGAGGGCTCGGCGCTGGAGCTGGACGAGGCGCTGGTCGCGGCGCTGGCGGGCGATGTGGCGGGCGCCGACCGGGCGCTGGTCGCGGCCTTCGCCGAGGGTGCCTCGGCGGTCGCGGTGGTGCGCGCGGCGCTGCGCCAGGTGCAGCGGCTGCATCTGGCGGCGCTGGCGGTCGCCGGCGGGGCGGCGCCCGGGGCGGCGCTGGACGGGCTGCGGCCGCCGGTCTTCTGGAAGCAGAAGCCGGCGCTGGAGCGGGCGCTGCGCGCCTGGCGGCCGGAGGGGCTGGAGGCGGCCGGGACCGCGCTGCTGGAGGCCGAGCGGCGGACCAAGACCACCGGCCTGCCGGATGCGGTGATCGCGCGCGCGGCGGTGCTGGCGCTGGCGCGGCAGGCGGCGGCGCGGCGGCGGTAGGGGGCCGGACGCGGCCCGAAGCGCCGGCGCGGTCAGACCCCGCTTCCGGGTGACGCCGCGTCGGCCTGTCCCGCAGGTTGCGTCGCGACGATCCGGGGCATCCGGCGGAAGGACGTCGTTGGAAACGATGAAACCGATCGGTGAAACGCCGGGAAGCGGGGCTGAAACGCCGGGATGCGATGGACCGCTCCGTCGCCGCGACGATGCGGCGCGACGGAAAGGGAGACATCGCCATGGCCGTCATCAAGGGCAACCATCTCGCCAACCACCTGGTGGGCGGGGGCTATGCGGACCTCATCCACGGCTATGAGGGCAATGACACGATCGGGTCCGGCGCGGGCAGCGACGAGGTCTGGGCCGGCACGGGCGACGACTATGTCGAGGGCGGCACCTCGCACGACCGGCTGTTCGGC
Organism: uncultured Acetobacteraceae bacterium; assembly: GCA_964564645.1. GTDB lineage: Bacteria > Pseudomonadota > Alphaproteobacteria > Acetobacterales > Acetobacteraceae > CAZMCV01. The sequence continues at coordinate 5,584 of CAZMCV010000139.1, read as the reverse complement.
GAGGCGGGCGCGGACACGCTGATCGGCGGGGACGGCGCCGATACGCTGGATGGCGGCGCGGAGAACGACAGCCTCGTGGGCGGGGCGGGCAACGACACCTACATCGTGGCCTTCACCGACATCGTCGTGGAGCAGGCGAATGGCGGTATCGACACCGTCCAGACCTACGGCTCCTTCTTCGAGCTCGGCGCGAACCTGGAGAACCTGACGCACTTCGCGACCGGGGCCGGCATCTACGGCCTCTTCGGCAACGGCAATGCGCTGGCCAACCTGATGCAGGGGCACTGGAAGAACGACGAGCTGGAGGGCCGCGCCGGCAATGACACGCTGCTCGGCCTCGGCGGGGAGGACACGCTCGCGGGCGAGGAGGGCGATGACAGCCTCGTGGGAGGCGACGGGGACGATGCCCTGTTCGGTGGCAGCGGCGCGGACCGCCTCCTCGGCGAGGCGGGCAACGACCGGCTGCTGGGCGGGTTCGGCGCCGACAGCATGAGCGCGGGGACCGGAGACGATTTCGCCATAGGCGAAACCGGCGCGGACACCATCGATGGCGGCGACGGAAACGACTTCATCGCCCTCTACTCGATCGACTGGGGTCCGCTTTTCGGTGGGACCAAATTCTATGCCGACCTGTATGGCGCGGATGATCTGGCGGGCGATGTGGTCCGCGGCGGCGCCGGCAACGACACGATCGGCGGCTTCGGCGGCGACAGCCTCTGGGGCAGCGCGCCCGACACGGTCTATGGCGGGACGGGTGACGACGAGATCCATGCCGAGGCCGGGACCGTCATCGTCGAGTACCATGGCGGCGGCAACGACACGCTGCACTGGTACGGCACCAGCTACGCCCTCAGCGGCGCCATCGAGAACCTGATCCTCCACTACCCCGGTGGGAACGGCAACGTGACCGGCGCCCAGGGCACCGGCAGCATCGGCGCCAACCGGATGGTGGGCGACTTGCTTCACGACACGCTGTCCGGCGGCCAGGGCGACGACACGCTCGAAGGGGCGGCTGGCGACGACCTTCTGGCCGGCGGGGCGCACAACGACCTGCTCACGGGTCTGTACGGCAACGACCGGCTCGCCGGGGAGGAAGGCGATGACACCCTGCTCGGCGAGAGCCAGTCCGATGAGCTCGACGGCGGCAGTGGGAACGACTCGCTCGATGGCGGCCTTCAGGACGACACCTTGCTGGGCGGCGACGGCGAGGATGTGTTGCTGGGCGGCGACGGGGCCGACCTCCTGGAGGGCGGCTCGGGCGCCGACGGCATCGATGGCGGCGAGGGCGACGACCGCGCGATCGGCGCCGACGGGCAGGACACCATGTCCGGCGGCGCGGGCCAGGATGAGATGTCCGGCGGCCTGGGCGCGGACGTCATGGCCGGCGACGAGGGCGACGACACGCTGGCGGGCGAGGAGGACGCCGACACCCTGGCGGGCGGCCTCGGCCGCGATTCCCTGATCGGGGGCGCGGGGAGCGACCAGATGACGGGCGGCGAGGACGATGACGTGCTGGTCGGCGGTGCCGGGATCGACCTGATGCTGGGCGGGCTGGGCAGCGACATCTTCCGCTTCGCCGTACTCGACAGCGGCAAGGCGGTCGGTGCGCGGGACCTGGTGCTCGATTTCGAGCGCGGCCTGGATCAGCTGGACTTCTCGGCCATCGACGCCGATCCGAACCAGGCCGGCGATCAGGCCTTCGTGCTGGCGAACGGACCCGCGGCCGGCGCCCTCTGGCAGAAGGTGGAGGCCGACGACACGCTGCTGGTCTCGATGGATTGGAGCGGCGACGGGGTGGTGGACATGCGGGTGACCATCGCCTTCGGGGACGGGCTCGTCGCCAGCAAGCTGGCGGTCGGCGACTTCATCCTCTAGGCGGCAGCCCTGGCGGGGATGCAGGCGGCATGCTCCGGCGACCGGTCCGCGGAGCCGCCGCAACGGTTCGGACGCCTCCATCCGAACGCGGTCGACGCAAGCCCCCGCGACGCCGCGGATGACGACGGAGGGGCGCGGGACATGGCCGAAGCGCGCGCCCGATCGAATCGTCATCGATCGGGCACGGGCGGACGGGCAGCACGGATCGGTGGCCGGCGGGCCGGACGCCCGATCGACCCTCGTCAGGCACCGCTGCCCTGCGTCAGCAGGCGGATGAGGCCGTCGAGCTGGTCGAGGTCGCGATAGCGGATCGTCACCTGCCCACGGCCGCGATCGTCGTGCCGGATGGCGACCTTGAGGCCGAGCTGCGTGGCGAGGTCGCGCTCCAGGGCGGCGGTCTCGGGTGCCTGGCGGGCAGCCTCCGGCGGCTTGCGATCCATCGTCCCCGCCTTGCCCGTGGCCGCCACCAGCGCCTCGGTCTGGCGGACATTGAGGCCGCGATCGACCACCTGCAGGGCAAGGCTCTCCGGATTCCCGGCGGTCAGCAGGGCCCGGGCATGGCCGGGGGTCAGCGCGCCGTCGCGCAGCAGCTCCCGCACCCGGTGGGGCAGGTTGAGCAGGCGGAGCGTGTTGGCGACATGCGGGCGGCTCTTGCCGACGGCCTGGCCCAGCGCCTCCTGCGTCAGGCCGAATTCGTCGAGGAGCCGCCGGTAGCCCTCCGCCTCCTCGAGCGCGTTGAGGTCCTGGCGCTGCAGGTTCTCGACCAGGGCGGCGGCCATCGCCTCGCGGTCGCCGAAGGGGCGGATGACGACGGGCACTTCGTGCAGCGGTACGCGCTGCGCGGCGAGCCAGCGGCGCTCCCCGCCGATGATCTGGTAGCGCCCCTCCTGGCCGGGCTTCGGGCGGACGAGGATGGGCTGGAGCATGCCGTGCTGGCGGAGGCTCTCGGCGAGCTCCTCGAGCGGCCCCGCCTCGACCCCGCCGCGCGGCTGGAAGGGCCCCGGCTCGAGCGCCTCGATGGGGAGGAGGCGGAGGCCTTCGGTGGCCTCGGCGCCGGGGGGCATGTCGGGCGGGGGCGGGGCGGTGGCCTCCCCCAGCAGGGCGGAGAGGCCGCGGCCGAGGCGCTGCGGGCGGCGGGGGGAGGAGCCGCTCATGCCGCCGGGACCGTGGCGGCGCGGGCGCGGCGGTCGCGCCGGCGGAACTCGGCGGCGAGCTTGATATAGGCCTGGGCGCCGGGAGAGCGGAAATCATAGAGCGTGACCGGCAGCCCGTGGGACGGAGCCTCGCTGACGCGGATGTTGCGGGGGATCACCGTCTCGAAGACCTTGTCCTTGAAGTGGGCCCGGACGTCCGCGGCGACGGCCTCGGAGAGGTTGTTCCGGCGATCAAACATGGTCAGCACGATGCCTTCGAGGCCGAGGGCCGGGTTCAGGCCGCGGCGGATGCGTTCGATGGTCTGGGTGATGTGGCTGACGCCCTCGAGGGCGAAGAACTCGCATTGCAGCGGCACGAGGACGGTCTCCGCGGCGACGAGGGCGTTGACGGTGAGGAGGCCGAGGGAGGGGGGGCAGTCGAGGAAGATATAATCGTAGGCAATCAGATGATCGGCTGCCGCGCGGATGGCCTCGCGCAGGCGGGCCTCGCGGCCTTCGACATCGACCAGCTCGATCTCCGCGCCGGCGAGATCCGGATCGGCCGGGATGATGGCGAGGTTCGGGACGCGAGTGGGCTGGAGGGTCTCGGCGAGAGGCCGCTCGCCGAGGAGGAGGGCGTAGCTGCCGATCCCGCGCGCCGACCGATCGAGTCCGAAGCCGGTGGAGGCGTTGCCCTGAGGATCGAGGTCGATCAGGAGAACCCGATGCCCGGCCGCGAGGGCGGTGGCGAGATTGATGGCGGTCGTGGTCTTCCCCACGCCCCCCTTCTGGTTGGCGATGGCGATGACGCGCGGGGCGGTGGCGCGTTCAGGCATGGGCGCCGGCAGGACGGATCTCGCTCAGTCGAAGGATGGTGGCGGCCGGGTCGGTGCGGCTCGGGAAGCGCTCGACGCGCATTGTCCAGTCCCGGGCCGCGGCGGTCAATTCATCCTCGGCGGTCCGGCCTTTTGGAAAGAGCGCGATGCCGTCCGGCCGCAACAAGCGGTGGGCGTGGCCGAGCAGGTCGGGGAGCGGGGCCAGGGCACGGGCCGTGAGCAGGGACGCCTGGGGCAGGTCCGTCGCCTCGATCCGGGTCGGGTGAACCTGCACCTGCGTCAATCCGAGCTGCCGGCTCGCCTCGGAGAGAAAGCTGGCCTTGCGCTTGTCGGATTCCACGAGATGGGTGGGTTGGCCTGTCGCCGCCGCCAGGATGAGACCGGGAAAGCCTGCGCCGGAACCGAGATCGATGAGGAGGTCCGGATGCGGGCCCATCAGCGGCAGCAGTTGCAGGGAGTCGAGGATGTGGCGGTGCCAGACCATCGCCTCTTCCTGGCCCGCGATGAGATTGATTCTCTGGTTCCAGCGAAGCAGCAGCCCGACGAAGCGACGCAGGATCTCCACGGTTTCGGGGGTGAGGCTCAGTTCTTCGATGCGCGGGAATGGATCAGGCGGCGGGTGTTTCACGTGGAACAAGCCTCGGCGCGACGGAGATGCACCGCCAGGGCCGCAAGCGCGGCCGGTGTGATGCCCGGAACCCTGCCCGCGGCGCCAAGGGTCGTCGGACGCGCGGCAACCAGGCGTTGGCGCATCTCGTGCGACAGGCCTGGAATGTCGGCATAGTCGAGATCGGAGGGAAGCACCGCCCGCTCCTCCCTCTCCAGGAACCGACGCTCCGCCGCATGCCGTTCGAGATAGGGGGCATAGAGGGCACGCGCCTCCAGCTCCTGCCTCACCCCCGATGGCAGGTCCCGGAGCCAGGGGAAGAGCGCTGCGGCATGGTCGGGCCGGCTGAGGACGACTGGCAGGCTCAGCGCCTCCAGCGCGCTCCGCCACCGGCCGTCCTGATTGACCGGGATTCCGGCGGCCAGGAATTGGGCCGGCGTGGCCCCGTCGGCTCGGGCACGCTCCAGCGCGTCCTCGACCACCCGTCGGAAACGATGATGAGCATCGGTCCGGGCCGCGCCGACACAACCCCAGCCAAGGCCAAGATCGGTCAGGCGAAGCCCGGCATTGTCCGCCCGAAGCGCCAGCCGATGCTCGGACCGGGCGGTCAGCATCCGGTAGGGCTCCGTCACGCCCTGCAGGACGAGATCGTCGATCAGGACGCCGATATAGGCCTGGCCCCGGTCGAGCACCCGGTCCGGAAAGGCGCCACCGGCGCGCCGCGCCGCATTCACCCCCGCCATCACACCCTGGGCGGCCGCCTCCTCATAGCCCGTGGTGCCGTTGATCTGGCCCGCCAGGAACAGGCCCGGTGTCGTCCGAACCTCAAGCGTCGGCCAGAGCGAGCGCGGGTCGACATGGTCGTATTCGATGGCGTAGCCGGGCCGCAGGATCCGCGTGCGCTCCAGACCCGGAATCGTGGCGATCAGCGCCGCCTGCACCGCCTCCGGCAGGCTGGTGGAGATCCCGTTCGGATAGACCGTGTCGTCGTCGAGCCCCTCGGGCTCCAGGAAGATCTGGTGGCGCGGCTTGTCGGCGAAGCGGACGACCTTGTCCTCGATCGAGGGGCAGTAGCGCGGGCCGATGCCGGCGATGCGGCCGCCATACACCGCGCTCCGGTGCAGGTTGGCGCG
>CAZMCV010000138.1:0-11001 GCA_964564645.1 uncultured Acetobacteraceae bacterium | reverse complement strand
TCAACACCGACAGCCTCAGCCGAACGCGGCAAGGGCCCCTAGACGCCGCTTACGGTCCAGGCCTTGGACGGGACGTTCCACCGCATCGTGATCAACGACGCCAGCACCTCTCCGGCGATGCTCTGCCACGGCCGCCCCGTCAGCCGAGTCCTAGGTCCTTTCGACACGGCCAGGTCTGACCGCCCGATACATCGGCACGAGGCCGCGGTGCACGATCGGTACCAGCGCGGCTCCGACGACGAAGCCGAAGACCGCGGCGACGCAGGCCGCGGCCAACCATCCCGCCGCGCCGCCAATCAGGGACAGGGAGGCAGCGGCCCAGGCTTCTACCGCATGGGAGACATGCGAGGGGCCTCCGACGCCGAACTCCTCCAGGCCGTGGATGATGATCCCGCCGCCGACCCACACCATGGCGGCGGTGCCGACGATGCCCAGCAGCTTCAGGAAAGGCGGCATGCCGAGCACCAATCCCCGCCCCATCAGCCGCAGGACGGGCGTCCGCATCCGCGCCAGCGCGACGCCCGCGTCATCCGCCTTCACGATCAGCGCCACGGCGCCGTAGACCACGACGGTGATGCCGATGCCGACAACCGCCAGCACGGCAGCCTGGGTGACGAAGGAGGCTTCCGGCACCGTGGCCAAGGCGATCGCCATGATCTCGGCCGACAGGATGAAGTCGGTGCCGATGGCGCTGCGGACCTTGGCGTCCTCGAAGGCCTGGGCATCCACCGCCGCGACGGCGACCGGCGTGGCGTGGGCCTCGTGCGGGAACACCGCCTCGATAATCTTCTCCGCGCCCTCGTAGCAGAGGTAGGCGCCGCCCAGCATGAGCAAAGGCGTGATCGCCCAGGGCGCGACCAGGCTGAGCACGAGGGCAGCCGGCAGCAGGAACAGGATCTTGTTCTTCAGTGAGCCGACAGCGATCCGGCGCACGATCGGCAACTCGCGCGCGGCGGCAAAGCCGACGACGTAGCGGGGCGTGACGGCGGCATCGTCGATGACCACCCCCGCGGCCTTGGCGCCGGCCTTGGTGGCCTGCGCCGCCACATCGTCGAGCGAGGCGGCCGCGACCTTTGCCAAGCCCACGACATCGTCCAGGAGCGCGATCAGTCCGGTGCTCACACGATGTCCCCATGGTGGCAGAAGCTCCAGCATACCACGGATCCGGGGCGGTGTTCACCACAGTGCCGGCTGGGGCGACGCGCCGTGGCGGGCGCCTCTGTTCATCACGCCCGGAGCGAGAGGTCCAATGGCGCACCGCCAGGGCGTCGCACGTCGCGCCAGCGACCCTCGCGTCTGGTGAAAGCGACGGAATGATCACACACTCCGCTTGGCGCGCCGCGACGGACAGCGCGCCGCCCCGACCGACCCATCGGCGGGGCCTCGGGTTGCAGGACCCGACGCGGTGTCGGGTCCTGCAGCGGAGACCCGACGATGACGACCATCACCGACAAGCAGCGCGTGACCCTTGGGCGGCGGCCCAGCGTCCCGACGGCCTCGCCACGACGCCTGCGCACCCGCCGCCGGCGCCGCGCGGCGCGGTCGCCAAGGCGTTGCTGAAGGCCGGCCTGGTCGAGTCCGCCACGGCCATCACCACGAAATGCGCCACGTCATTCGCGGGATTTCAATGCTTGGCATCCGACGGCAGGGGGAACGCCTGGTCGCGGTTGAACAGAGTGAATTGCGTCATGCCCGCTTCATTCGCCGAACTCAGGTCGTCAGGGAGTCCGAAGGGCTGCTATGGTGCCTCGTGCTCGCCGTTCAGCCGCTGCATTGTATCGGCGAGCGTTTGGATGCGCCGGGTCGTCTCACCAACGAGTGTGTCGATCTGCTGCGCAGCCTCGCGCGCTCGGCCGGCAAGGGCCTTGACCTCTTGCGCGACGACCGAAAACCCGCGTCCAGCCTCACCCGCGCGGGCGGCCTCGATTGTGGCATTGAGCGCAAGGAGGTTTGTCTGGCCAGCGATGCCCTGGATGGTGGCGCTGATCTGGCCGATCCGGCGTGAGCTCTCGACCGCTTCCGAGACCGCCACTTCCGTCTCCTGCACGGCTTGGCGCCGCGCCGATACGTCGGCGCCGCACATCAGTATGCTCTCCGCCGTTCCATCGAAGCGGCGCTGGCAGGAGAAGATCGCGTCGAGCCAGCGTTGGGCGCCCGTCTCATCCGGGAACGGCACCTCGCGGCGGACCGCCTCGCCGCCCGCGACGCGCTGTATGGACTCGTCCGGCAAGATGCTCGACAGCATCACATGGACTCCGGCGAGTGGCGCGCCCGCTATGGTCCATTCGGCAATGATGTTGGTGGCGGAGATCGTCCGGATCTTGCTGTCGAATTTCAGGGAGGCTTGCTTCGTCTCGGTGACGTTCGCCTGGATCGAGATGTAGCGTTCGATCGTGCCTGCCTCATTCCGGACCGGGTTGATCGCGAGGCTGACCCAGTAGGGCATACCATCCTTATGGTAGTTCAGGATCTCGACATAGCTCGGCATGCCGCTGCGAAGCGACTCCCTGATGCGCTCGACTGTTGAGGCGTCGGTCAGCGGTCCCTGCAGGAAGTCGCCCGGCTTGCGGCCGATAACCTCGGCCGCGGTGTAGCCGGTCATGCGCTCGAAGCCGCCATTGACGAACTCAATGCGTTTCTTGGCGTCTGTGATGATGACCGAGTTGTCCGTCTCGTCAGCCACGAGTGAGAGCAGCTTGAACTGTTCGCGCCGACGCACCTCCTCGTCCACGTTGCGGATGAAGGCCGTGTAGACTTGGTGGCCGTTGGAAAGCTTCACGCGGCTGAGGGAAAGGCTGCCCCAAACCCAGCTGCCATCCTTGCGCGGCACCTGGATCTCGCGCGATGTGCCGACGATCCGGTCCTGGCCAGTCTGGCGATGGCGGTTCACATAGCCGTCGTGATGGCTCTGCATTTCGGCCGGGACCAGCATCTTCACGTTCCGTCCGATCACCTCGTCCCGCGCATAGCCCCAGAGACGCTCGGCCGCGGCGTTGAAGAGGGTGACGTTGTTCCGCTCGTCGATGCAGACCACGGCATCGAGGGCCTGCTCGAGGGTCTGGTTGATCGTCTCCTGCGCGTTCCTTTCGGCGGTCACGTCGCGCACGAAGGCGGTGTAGCCCTGTTCGCCGTTGGGCAGTTCTACCTTTGAGAGGGAGAGGGAGACCCAGATGACAGAGCCATCACGCCGCTCCAGCTGGACGGAGCGGGATGTGCCGACGATCTTGTTCTCGCCGGTACGGCGGTGATGGTCGACGAAGCTGTCGTGCCGCGACTGCATCTCACGCGGCACGAGCATCGAGACATTCCTGCCGAGTACCTCGGCACTCGACCAGCCCCAGAGTCGCTCGGCGGCAGGGTTGATGTAGATGACGTGGTTGCTGCCATCGATCGTGACGACAGCATCCACGACCTGGTCGAGTAGAGCGCGGAGGGCTTGATCTCGTTCGAGAGAGACTGGCCGCGTGACGGCGGACTGCTCAGAAGGCGGCTGGCGTTCCTCGCGCTTCCAGAACATGCGGCCTCCAGATGTTGGACGTACGACGGATACTGAGCGGCTCGGCTTGAGCAATCGCCTCGACCCTCGCGGTGGATTGCATTCTGTCCTCCGACGATTAATGGGGCGTTATGATCTGGGAACGGGACCCATTTTGCGCGCAATGCGTGGACGCTGAATTTTGCTCGTCTGCCCGCGAAGACAGGGCGAATGGTCACGGCGCGGCGCCCCGACCGACCCATCGGCGGGGCCTCGGGTCGTAGGACCCGGCGCGGTGCCGGGTCCCGCAAGGAGACCCGACCATGACGGACCCCATAACCGACGAGCAGCGCGCGATCCTGGAGGCCGCGGCCCGGCGTCCCGACGGCCTGGCCGGACCGCCTGCGCACCTGCCGCTGGCACAGGGAGATCGTCACGGCACCTGCCGCTTCGTCACCTGCACCGAGAGCATTACGGCGGCGAGGTCGAAGGTCGCCGAGGGCGAGATGTTGCGCGCCATCACCCGGACCGTGTTGGCGGTCCATACCGTCGCGTCCAGTTCGACGAAGCGCGTCGAGGAGTCCAGCGCCGCGGCGGCCCGGTCGCCCTGCCGGCAGCCGGGGACCATCACATCGAGCAGGCTGGTGGCGCCCGGCGCCAGCGACGGCAGGTCCCAGCCGACCACCGCGGCGAACTCCCGCTGCCCGGCCGGCAGCGCCGGGGTGCCGCACAGGCGCGGCGCCTGGCTGCCGAGCAGGCAGCACACCGGCTGGCGCTGGACGTCGAGCGGTTGCGGGTGGAGGGCGTCGTCGCGCATGCCGCCATCGTCAGGGTCCTGAACGACCGCGGGGTGAAGGTGCCATAGGGCAGCGGCGCGTGGACTCACACGACGGTGGCGCGAGGGCTGGCGCGGACGACGGCTGAAATGCGTCTGTCGAGCAGCGGCGATCAGTCGGACGCGGACGTGCGGCTGCGGACCTCGACACCGGCCCAGCCTTCCATCACCTTGATCAACGCGGTGAAGTCTTGCGGCCCGAAACCCTGCTGCTCAGCAAGACGCCAGAGCGTTCCGACTTGCTGATGCACCCACATCGGCACTTCAAGCGCTGCGGCCTCGGCAAGGCCCAATTCCACGTCCTTCAGCATGGTCGTCAGACTGGATCCGTAGTCGAAGCTGCCGGGCAGCACCGACTTCGGGACCTTGGTCAGTGTCGCGCTGTTCTGGCCCGTCGATACATTGAGCACAGCCACCATCTGATCAGGATCGAGCCCACCTTTCGCCCCGAGGACCAATGCCTCAAATGCGGTGGCCATGTTGGCGGCATTCACCAGGTTGTTGACCAGCTTCATCAACTGCGCCTGACCGGGGCGATCGCCGATCTCGAAGATCGCACGGCCGACTTGCTCGAGATAGGGCCGTACCATCACGCGGACCTCCGGCGGGGCGGCGCAGAGCATGGTCAGCGTGCCCGCACGCGCACCCCTCGGTCCGCCGCTGATCGGACAGTCAGCGAGGGCAATGCCCTTGGCAGCGACGATCTGGCGAACCTTCTCCAAAGTCGGGCTGCCGATCGTCGACATCTCGACATAGGTCTTCACGGCGCTACCGGCGGCGACGTCGTGGGCCACGGCCTCGCTGACCTTGCCGTTCGGCAAGCAGGCGAAAACGATCTCGGCCGCGTTCGCCACGGAGGTTGGCGACGTGTGCCGGACAGCGCCACGCGCGACAAACGGCGCGACCGCATGCGGGCTCGGATCGAAGACCTGCAGGGCATGGCCGGCGGCCTGCAACCTCTCCGCGATCGCCGCGCCCATCTGTCCGAGACCAAGGAAGCCGAGCGTTGTCGTCATGTCAGTGCTTTTCCTATGGCTGGGCAAGACGGGAGGGCATTGGTGCGCTTCACACTAATGGTGACTGGCCAGAGCTCGCGCGTGGGGTGTGCCGCCATGCACCTTATGGACGGCCCGCGTTCATCGTACCGTCGCATACCGCTGCTTGTCCCCCCACTGGAAACGGAGTGCCCGGTTGACGTCCCGCTACGGCCTGGAGATCCGCGCCGCGACGCCGATCGACGCGCCTGGGCTGGTCACCCTGCTGACGGAGGCGGGATACCCTGTCGAGGTCCGCACGTTGGCGGAGCGCCTGGAGGCGATACGCGCGGGTCCCGGGACGGCGCTGGTCGCGGCCCAGTGGGGACCGCCGAGCGGACTTGTCGTCCTGCACTGGTACCCAACGCTCGAAGACACGCGTCCTGTCGCGCAGATCACCACGCTTTTGGTTGCCGTCGAGGATCGGCGTCGCGGGATCGGCCGGCTGCTGATCAAGGCGGCGTCGCAGGCCGCCCGGACGGCTGGCTGCGGCAGGCTGGACCTGCTCATCCCGACAGATGCACCACTCCTGCAGGAGTTCTGCCAGGCAACGGGCTTCACGCAGGCCGGCACTCGGTTTGCCCGTTCGCTCCGCAAGGCTAGCTAACAGGGCCGGCGCGATACAATGCTGTGGTCTTGCCGGCAGCCTCACGCGCGAGCCGGAATGCGAAGGCTGCCATTCGGTCCGTCGCACTACGGCCGCAATGGCGGCGATACCGCGCGGCAATGTCATTGCTCCGGCCGACCTACAGATGACGGCCCGCCTCTGAGAAACGGTAGACCCCGGGCGTGCGACGAGAACGCGGAGGGGGGGCCATGACCCATTGACGCGGCCATCAGCCTGTCGAAGGTCGGCCGCGGACTCTCAATGGCGGCTACGAGATGCCCGTCCATCCGACCATCCTGTCACGGCACTTGGCGCAGCGACACTGACTGCATCGTCTCGCTGCGGTCCAGCACGTATCATCGGCTCGCATTGACCTGCCAAGCAGCTGGTGGCCAGTCTTCAGGGATTTGGCAGGGGCCGCGTCGTCATGGAATTCCTTCACCAACCGGCACCAGGGGACTCGCGGCCGTTCAGCCGCGTAGTGAAGGCGGGCGGTCTAGTTTGGGTCTCCGGCCATTCCGCTCCCCACGATCCCGCCCGCGGGGTCCAACGTGGTACTACTCCTGCCGAGGAGGTCCGCAATGCCCTTTGCTTCATCGCCGACCTGCTGGCCGAGGCCGGGAGCAGCCTGGACCAAGTTGTCCAGGTCACCATGCTGATCAGCGACCGCGCCGACTACGCCGCCTGTAACGCCGAATACGTCAAGCACTTCCCCGGCGGACTGCCTGCGAGGCACACGGCGCTGTTCGGGGTACCGACGGAGGCCAGGGTGGGATTCGCCTGCGTCGCACTTGCTGCCTCCGACCTCGCCGCCGGCACGGGGAGGACCGCATGACGTGGATGCTCGACGCCACCGCGCAATCGGCCCGCCTCGCCGCCGGCGAGACCACGCCGCTCGAATTGCTGGAGCAATCGCCTGCCGGCGGCAGCACGCGGATGCCGACCGCCTATACCGGACTGGTTGGGATGCGGCCCTCGAACGGCAGGGTGGCGCGAGGCTTCGGCTTCCCGCCCATGGTGATGGATTTCCAGGCAATCGGACCCTTCGCGTGCGTATTCCAGTGATCGTGGGCGGCCGTTCCACGCGATCGTCGGCGCGGATTCCACGCCATCGCGGGCGGGCTGATCTGCCGACACGGTGATGGGGTCAGGCCGTCTGGCTGGCGTCAAGCGTCCCGGCGGCTTGTGCTCGGCGGGCGCGCAGTTTCTGCATGCACTCTCCCTGCAGCGTGACGCGGTGAGCGTCATGGACAAGGCGGTCGAGGATGGCGTCGGACTGCCGATCACTGGGTTTGCCCCGGTTCGGTAGACGGTTGCGGGGCCTGACATGGTTGCCGTGCTCCGGCCGAAGCCGCGCGCAGGAGCCGTCCGCCAGCCAAGGCCTGCCGCGCTTGGGCTGGCACTGCGGCACCTTCAGCCCCTCGCGCCGTCAGATCCGCTCCACCCGCTTGCGGTTCACCGCCGCGCCGGCGCCAGTCCTGCACCAAATGGCGGGACACGACCCTGTCCAGCCGGACATAGCGGGCGGGGAGTTGCCGAATCCATGACTCGTTGCTGAGCTGCATCGGCACCGCGCACATCGTTGCGCCGCCACGGCAAGCGCGCGTCTCGTGCGTCGCGACAGGACGGGCAGTCGCGGGGCCGCAGAGATTTCAGGCCTTTGCCACGCAAAGCACAAAGCCGGACGCTTTTTTTGACGCATTCCCCACGAATCCGCGACCTATCGACTGGCCAGCTTCGTGACATTCAGCCTAGCCTAATCCGAGCAAGCGAAACGTTACGGAAGAGACTCGGCCATGGCCCTGATCAACGGCACGAACAACCCAGACGGGATCCTCGGCAGCGCCTCGGCCGACACGATCAACGGGCTCGGCGGAAACGACAACATCAACGGCCTGGGCGGCAACGACACGATCGATGCCGGCACCGGCAACGACGACGCCAATGGCGAGTTCGGCAACGACACCGTCGCGGGCGGCAGCGGCTTCGACACGCTGTCGGGCTTCGAAGGCAATGACAGCCTGCGGGGCGATGCCGATTTCGACTCGCTCAATGGCGGCAACGGGGCCGACACGCTGGATGGCGGCACCGGCAACGATACCCTGACCGGCGGCGCCGGGAACGATTTCTTCCGGGTCGATAACCCGGGCGACCTCGTCAACGAGGCCATCGGCGGCGGCAACGACACAGTCGAGGCCACGAGCAACTTCGTCCTCTTCAACAATGTCGAGGTCGAGGAGGTGAGGCTGAGCGGCTTCGTCGCCACCTCCATCATCGGCAACAACCTGGCCAACAGGCTGGTGGGGAACAGCTTCTCGGACAGCCTGCAAGGCAATGACGGCAATGACACGCTGGTGGGCAATGCCGGGTTCGACACGCTGAGCGCCGGCGCGGGCAATGATTCCGTGGACGGTGGCACCGAGAACGACAGCATCTCGGGCAGCGACGGCAACGATACGCTCCTCGGCGGCATCGGCGGGGCCGACACGCTGAGCGCCGGAACGGGCGACGATTCCGCCGACGGGGGCAGCGAGAACGACAGCCTCTCGGGCAGCGACGGCAACGATACGCTCCTCGGCGGCGACGGCAACGATACGGTCCTGGCCGGGATCGGGAACGACTCGGTCGATGGCGGGGCCTTCTTCGATTCGATCAGCGGCGAAGCCGGCAACGACACCATCTTCGCCGGCACGGAAGACGATACGGTCGATGGCGGCACCGGCGACGACAGCATCGACGGGGCCAACAACTTCGATTCGATCCTCGGCGGCGACGGCAACGACACGCTTGTCGGCAACAACGGCATCGATACCCTCTTGGGCGGCAACGGCGCCGACCTGCTGCAGGGCGGCGGGCTGGTCGACAACATGTTGGGCGGCGCGGACAACGATACGCTCGACGGCGGCATCGCCGGCGACACCATGGCAGGCGAGGGCGGCAACGACCTCTACATCGTCGACAACACCGGCGACCAGGTGATCGAGGCCGCGGGCTTCGGTAGCGACACCATCCAGACCTCCGTCAACTTCGTCCTGACCAATACGCAGGAGGTCGAGGCGATCCTCCTGACGGGGCTTTCCCTGTCGATCCTCGGCAATGATTTCGCCAATGACGCCAAGGGCAGCGCCGGCAACGATACGCTGGGCGGGCTTGGCGGGAACGATTTTCTGGCCGGCGGCGATGGCACGGACGTGCTGAACGGCGGGACGGGCAACGATACCCTCGTCGGCGAAGCGGGGAACGACGACTTCATCGTCGATGGCCCGGGCGATTCGGTGCTGGAGGCGGTCGGGCAGGGCGTCGACGTCGTCCAGGCCTTCGGCGACTTCACGCTGGCCGGCGGGCAGGAGATCGAGAACCTGATCCTCGAGGAGACCGGCGCGGGCGTCTCCGCCAGCGGCAACGAGTTCGCCAACCGCATCTTCGGCAACTCCGGCAGCAATACCCTGAGCGGCGCCGGGGGCGCCGATTCGATCGACGGCGGCGGCGGCATCGACTGGATCTTCGGCGATGCCGACAACGATTCGATCTCCGGCGGGACCTCGGACGATCTGCTCCTCGGCTACGATGGCTCGGACAGCCTGGATGGCGGGTCGGGGGCCGACATCCTCGATGGCGGGACCGGGATCGACACCATGCAGGGCGGCGAAGGGAACGACATCTACGTCGTGGACAACGCGTCCGATCAGGTGAACGATTCCGGCGTGGACTTCGACATTGTCCAGGCCCTCGTGAGCTACACCCTCGCCGCCTTCTCCTCGATCGAGACGCTCGAGCTCCTCGGGACGGCCATCAGCGGCACCGGCAACGTCCTGGCCAACACGATCGTCGGGAATGCGTTCGCGAACACCCTGGCGGGTGTCGCCTCGGACGACACGCTGCAGGGAGGCGATGGCGGGGATTCGCTCGACGGCGGCGACGCCAACGACAGCCTGGACGGCCAGGCGGGCGCCGATACCATGGCGGGCGGCCTCGGCGACGACACCTATGTCGTCGACAACATCGGCGATCAGGTCGTGGAGGCCTCGGGCGCCGGCACGGACCTCGTCTTCGCCAGCGTCAGCTTCACCATCGCCAACACCCAGTCGATCGAGACGCTCATCCTCACCGGCGCCGCACTCAACGGCACCGGCAACAGCGCCGCGAACACGATCACGGGCAACGCGCTCGCGAACGCGCTCTCGGGCGGCGGCGGGGCCGACACGCTGTCCGGCGGCGACGGGGGCGATACGCTGACGGGCGGCGGCGCAGGCGATTCGCTCTCCGGCGGTGCCGCCACGGACTACCTCTTTGCGGATGCAGGGCTGGAGACGCTGAACGGCGGCGCCGGCGGCGACGGGTTCATCTTCTCCACGCCGAGCGGCGCGGCCGATCAGATCGTCGACTTCACCTCCGGCATCGACAAGATCGCCCTCAGCGATGCCGGTTTCGCGGGCCTCGCCCTCGGCGCGCTGCCTGCGGCACGCTTCGTCGCCCAGGCCTCCAACGCGGCGACCTCGGCCGCCGGCGTGCCGCAGGTGATCTACAACACCGCCACCGGCGTGCTGCTGTTCGATGCGGATGGGGTGGGCGCGGCAGCCAGCGTGCAGTTCGCCGTCCTTCTCGGCCTTCCGACCGTCACGGCCAGCGACTTCACGGTGTTCTGATGGGGGGTGGGGCGGGGCGGCGCGGCGGCCTGCCGCCGTGCTTGGCGGGCCGGATCGGCGGCGCCGCCCGCGCCCACCCGGCCTCCGCCAGGTCAGCGCGATAGCGCCGCCCGGGATGCGCCTGCAGGTCCAGCGAGCCACATCCGATCCGGGCGATTCAATGCCCTTCCGGTGGGGCTCTCGGGACCGGCAGGCCTCCCCCGCCGGTGCCCGGGCTCGCCTCCGCGCCTGGCCGCCGCTCCGCGACGATGCGACCGTCGTCCATGTCGAGGATCCTGTCGAACAGGTCCACGGAGCGCGGGTCGTGCGTGACCACGGCGACGGCGGCCTGCCGTTCCCGCGCGATGGCGCGCAGCACTTCCATCACCTGCCGGCCGCGCCGGCTGTCGAGCGCCGCGGTCGGC
>CAZMCV010000137.1:0-11122 GCA_964564645.1 uncultured Acetobacteraceae bacterium | reverse complement strand
GTCTTCACCATGGGCGCGCGCCCGATCGCCAACCTCAACGCGCTGCGCTTCGGCGCGCCCGACGCGCCGCGGATGAAGCGGATCATCGACGGCGTCGTGCGCGGCATCGGCGGCTACGGCAATTGCGTGGGCGTGCCGACGGTGGGCGGCGAGGTGAATTTCCACCCCGCCTACAACGGCAACCCGCTGGTCAACGCCATGACCGTCGGCATCGCGCCGGCCGACCGCATCTTCTACGCGGCCGCGACGGGTGCCGGGAATCCGGTGGTCTATGTGGGCAGCAAGACCGGCCGCGACGGCATCCATGGCGCGACGATGGCGAGCGCGGAGTTCAGCGCGGACAGCGAGGAGAAGCGCCCGACGGTGCAGATCGGCGACCCCTTCGCCGAGAAGCTGCTGATCGAGGCCTGCCTCGAGCTGATGGCGACCGACGCCATTGTCGCCATCCAGGACATGGGCGCCGCCGGCCTGACCAGTTCCAGCGTGGAGATGGCCGGGAAGGGCGGCATGGGGATCGAGCTGGTGCTCGACGACGTCCCCCAGCGCGAGACCGGCATGAGCGCCTACGAGATGATGCTCTCCGAATCGCAGGAGCGCATGCTGATGGTGCTCAAGCCCGGCCGGGAGGGCGTGGCCGAGGCGATCTTCTGCAAATGGGAGCTGGATTTCGCCATCATCGGCCACCTGACCGAGACGGGGCGCATCGTCATCCGCCACCGCGGCGTGGTCGAGGCCGACATCCCCCTCGCCCCGCTGGAATCGGAGGCGCCGCTCTACCGCCGCCCCACCGCCGAGACGCCGAAGCGGCCGGTGCTGGACGCGGCCGGCCTTCCCGATCCGGCCGGGCTCGGCGCCGCCCTGCTGCGCCTCGTCGCCTGCCCCGACCTGTGCTCCCGCCGCTGGATCTGGGACCAGTATGACCAGGTGGTGGGTGGGCAGACGGCGAAGCGCCCCGGCGCGGCCGATGCCGCCGTGGTCCGCATCGAGGGCCATGCCCGCGCGCTGGCGCTGACGACCGACTGCACGCCGCGCTACTGCGCCGCCGACCCCGAGGAAGGCGGCCGGCAGGCCGTCGCCGAGGCCTGGCGCAACATCACCGCCACCGGCGCGCTGCCGCTGGCGATCACCGACAACATGAATTTCGGCAATCCCGAGAAGCCCGAGATCATGGGCCAGTTCGCCGCCTGCGTGCGCGGCATGGCCTCGGCCTGCCTCGCCCTCGACTTCCCCGTCGTGAGCGGCAATGTCTCGCTCTACAACGAGACCGAGGGGCGCGCGATCCTGCCAACCCCGGCGATCGGCGGCGTCGGCGTGCTGGAGGATGTGGCGCAGGCGTCGGGCCTCGCCTTGCGCCCGGGCCTCGACCTGGTGCTGGTCGGCGAGACGCGCGGCTGGCTCGGCCAGTCGCTCTGGCTGCGCGAGGTCGCGGGGCGGGAGGAGGGCGCGCCGCCGCCGGTCGATCTCGCCGCCGAGCGTCGCAACGGCGATTTCGTGCGGGCGCGGATCCGCGCGGGCGGGATCGCCGCCTGCCATGACTGCGCCGATGGCGGGCTGCTGGTGGCGGTCGCGGAGATGGCGATGGCCGGCGGCACCGGCGCCACCCTGCTGGCCGGCCCCGCCCCGGTGCCCCCCCACGCCTTCTGGTTCGGCGAGGACCAGGGCCGCTACGTGCTGGCCGTCGCCGATGCCGCCCCCCTGTTGGCCGCGGCCGCGGCCGCGGGCGTGCCGGCCGCGCGCCTCGGGCGCTCGGGCGGGGAGGACTTGGTTCTGCCGGACGGAGAGTCCATATCCGTCGCAACGCTGTCGGCCGCCCATGAGGCGACGCTGCCCGCGCTGATGGAGGGGGAGTGAGCGGATGCCGATGCAGCCCGCGGAGATCGAGGCGCTGATCAAGGCGGCCCTGCCCGACGCCCAGGTGGCGATCGAGGATCTGGCCGGCGACGGCGACCACTACGCCGCGACCGTGGTGTCCGAGGCCTTCCGCGGCAAGAGCCGCGTGCAGCAGCATCAGATCGTCTATGCCGCGCTGCGCGGCCGCATGGGCGGGGAGCTGCACGCGCTGGCGCTGCAGACCTCCGCGCCGGCCTGACCCCCCCTTCCCGCCACACGACCATCCCGAGGAGAGGACCCGACCCCGATGACCAACCCCGTCTTCGAGCGCATCGAGAGCGAGATCAACGCGACCCCGGTCGTGCTCTACATGAAGGGCACCCCGACCTTCCCGCAATGCGGCTTCTCCGCGCGGGTGGTGCAGATCCTCTCCCACGTGGGCGTGCCCTTCAAGGGCGTGAACATCCTCGAGGACGGCGAGCTGCGCGAGGGCATCAAGGCCTACACCAACTGGCCGACCATCCCGCAGCTCTACGTGAAGGGCGAGTTCGTCGGCGGCTGCGACATCGTCATGGAGATGTTCCAGGCGGGCGAGCTGCAGCAGCTGCTGCAGGAGAAGGGCGTCATCACCGCCGAGGCGTGATCGCCTCCCCCTCCCCCGCCGCGCGGGGGAGGGATGGGGTGGGGGTGATCCCGGCCGCCTGGATGCCGACCGTGGCGCCCCCCACCGACCTCCCCCCGCGCCCCGGGGGGAGCCGTTCGAGGAGATCCCCCGCATGCCGCTTCCGCAGCGCCTCCTCGGCCGGAACGGCCCCGCCATCCCCGCCATCGGCCTCGGCTGCATGTCGCTGTCGGGCGTCTATGGCGAGGCGCGGGACGATGAGTCCGTCGCGCTGATCCGCCAGGCCGTCGACCTCGGGGTCACCCATCTCGACAGCTCCGACATGTATGGCTGGGGGCACAACGAGACGGTGATCGGCCGCGCGCTGCACGGCCTCCGCGACCGGGTCTTCCTCGCGACGAAATTCGGCCAGGTCCAGAATCCGGGCGGCCCCAACGGCGTCGATGGCCGGCCGGAGCACGTCCAGGCCGCCTGCGAGGCCTCCCTCAGGCGCCTCGGCGTCGAGGTGATCGACCTCTACTACCAGCACCGCGTGGATCCGGCCGTTCCGATCGAGGAGACGGTCGGCGCCATGGGGCGGCTCGTCGCGCAGGGGAAGGTCCGCTTCCTCGGCCTCTCCGAGGCCGCGCCCGAGACCATCCGACGCGCCCATGCGACCCATCCGATCGCGGCCGTGCAGACCGAATACTCGCTGCTCTACCGCGAGGCGGCCGAGGCGACGCTGGCCGTCACCCGCCCCCTCGGCATCGGCTTCGTCGCCTATTCGCCGCTCGGCCGCGGCTTCCTGACGGGCGCCATCACGGAGTTCGCGCAGATCGACGGCCGCCGCGCCGCCCATCCCCGCTTCCAGGAGCAGCACTTCGCCCACAACCGCGCCCTGGTCGCCAAGGTCGAGGGCTTCGCCCGGGACAAGGGCTGCACCCCCGCCCAGCTCACCCTCGCCTGGCTGCTCGCCCAGGGGGAGGATCTGGTGGCGATCCCCGGCACGCGCCGGATCGAGCGGCTGCGGGAGAATGTCGGGGCGCCGGCGGTGCGGCTGACGCCCGAGGAGGTCGCCGGGATCGGCGCGGCGATCCCGCCCGGCGCCGCCGCCGGTCCGCGCTATCCGGACGGCGCGATGAAGGCGGTGCAGCTCTGACGCCCGCCCGCTCCAACGATTGACGCGGGCGCCCGGGCTCGCATGATCCCGGCCCCAACCCGCCGGAGAGAGAGACCTGATGCACCGCCGCGCCCTGCTGTCCGCCGCCGCCGCCACGCTGCTGGCCGCCTCCGCCTTCGCCCACCCGCATGAGCAGCTGACCGCCGAGCGCAGCGCGGAGATCGAGCAGCAGATCATGGCGGTGCGCGCGCGCCTGCGCGACGCGGTGCAGGCCAAGGATGTCGCGGTGCTGCGCGCGATCTATGCGCCCGGCTTCACCCACACCCATGGCTCGGGCAAGGTCGATGGCCGCGATGCGCGCCTGGTCGCGCTGCTGGCCGGCGAGCCGGTGATCGAGCTGGCGCCGGTCGAGGAGATCACCATCCGCGTCCCGCATGCCGACACCGCGATCGTCAGCGGCAAGAGCCCGGTGCTGAACGCGCGGGAGAGCCGGAACTACGATTTCCGCTGGATCCAGGTCTATGTGCGGGTCGGCGGCGACTGGCAGCTCGCCGTCAGCCAGGCGACGCGGCTCGGCCCGAGCGTCTAGCGACCCGCCGGCGAAGGCGGGGGGAAGAAGGCCCTTCTTCCCCCCGGAAACCCCCCATCATCGTTTTCTGGCACTGGTTCTTCTTCGTCCCGGGCGAGCGCCGGAGACGGGCGGGAGCGAGGCCGAAGGGCCCGATCCGCATCAGCCCGCCGGGGCGGGCGCAGAGGCGCTCAGTCGCACTCGCAGCCCGCGGTCGGGCCGTCATCCTCGCGGATCACGTGGTGGTCGATCCATTCGGCGACCAGCCAGCGCGCCTCCTCCACCGAGGCCTCCGGATGGTGGATCCGGTACAGCGCGGCGCAGGCGCCGAAGGCGGAGAAGTCATCCGCGCCGGCCTCGCGCAGCTCGCGGTAGGCGGTGACCACGGCGCGCTCGCACCGGCGCGCGGCGTTCACCACCCGGCTCTCCAACCGCACCGCCATCGGCGTGGCGACCATCCAGGGACCCTCCGGCTGCGAGACAAGTGATAATCACTCGCAAACTTTCCGGACTCTAGCGATGTCTGAACGATGGTTCAAGGATCGCCCCCGGGGTGTCGCGCCCCCGCCGCCGACAGGTCGTAGCGCGCCTCCATCACGTCCGGATCCTCGGGCGAGCGCCGCAGCGCGAAGCCGAGGGCGCGGACGAAGCCGAGCATCGGCGCGTTGTCGGCCAGCACCTGCCCCACCACCTCGTGCACGCCATGGGCGCGGCCCCATTCGAACAGGCGCTCCATCAGGTGCCGCGCCAGGCCCGTCCCCTTGGTCTCCGGCCAGACGATGATGGCGAACTCGGCCTCCTCCTCCTGGCCGGGGCCGCGGATCAGCCGCGCCACGCCGAGGATCCGCTCCCGCCCATCGCCCTCGGGCCGCGTGGCGACGAAGGCGATCTCGCGGTCGTAGTCGATCTGCGTCAGGCGGGCGATCAGCGCGGGCGACATCTCCTTGATCGGCGAGAAGAAGCGGAAGCGCACATCCTCGGCAGGCAGGCAGGCGAAGGCCTCGGCATGGGCCTCGGCATCCTCGGGGCGAATCGGCCGGACCGTGAGCACCACGCCGGCGCGCGTCCGGAAGGGCCGCGCCAGCTCCGCCGGATAGGGCGCGATCGCCGCCACCCCGGCCTCGCCCGGCGGGCGCAGCGTGATCTCCGCATCCACCGCCAGCACGCCCCAGCCGTCGCAGAACAGCGGGTTGATCGACAGGCAGGCGATCTCCGGAAAATCCACCACCACCTGCGACACCCGCACCAGCGCATCCGCCGCCGCGGCGCGGTTGACCGGCTTCCAGTCGCGCCAGCCCCCCATCCGCGCCGAGACGCGCGCGCGCGCGATCAGCTGCCCGGCCAGCGCCAGGTTCAGCGGCGGCAGGTCGAAGGCCTCGTCGCCCGCCAGATCGGCCGCCGTCCCGCCCTCCCCGAAGCCGATCCAGGGGCCGAACATCGCATCCTCGCCGACGCGGATGCGCAGCTCCAGCGCGCGGGCCGCCTGGCGCTGCACCAGGAACCCCAGGATCGCCGCGTCGGGCCGGCCCCGCCGCACCCGCGCCAGCATCGCCGCCGCCGCCTCCCGCACCGCCACCGCCGAGGCGAGGCCGAGCTGCACGCCGCCGACCTCGCTCTTGTGCGGCAGGTCGGGGCTGAGGATCTTCAGCACCACCGGGAAGCCGAGCAGCGCGGCGGCATCCGCCGCATCCTCCGCCGTGGCCGCCGCCTGCCGGCCGGGGACCGTCGGCAGCCCATAGGCATCGAGCACGCCGAGGCTCTCCTCCTCGGTCAGCGCCAGCCGCCCCTCGGCGCGGGCCCGGGCGAAGGCGCGGCGCACCACCGCCCGGTCGGGCGCGAGCTCGAGCACCTCGCGCGGCGGCAGCTCGGCCGCCGCGGCGCGGTTCTGGCGGTCGCGCGCCAGGTAGAGCGCGCCCCGCACCGCCGCTTCCGGGGTGTCGAAGACCGCCAGGCCCGCCTCGGCCAGCATCGCGCGCTGCCGCCCCGCCGTCGCCTGGCCGGTCCAGCCGAGCAGGATGGGCGCGGCGCGGCGGCCCGCGCTGGCCCGGACCGCGGCGACCAGCGCCTCGGCCGCGACCTCCCCCTCCCCGTCCGGCGCCGGGGCGTGCAGGGCGACGACGCTGTCGACCTCCGCCAGGGTGGCGAGCATGGCGGCGGCCTCGGCCAGCCGCGCCCCGGCCATCGGGCCGAGGGCCAGCGGGTTGGCGAGGTCGGGCCAGCCCTCCGGAGCCAGCAGGGACAGCGCCGCCGCCGCCTCCGGGCTCGGCGCCGCCAGCCGCCCGCCGCAGCGAAGCACCGCATCGGCCGCCATCTGGCCGAGGCCGATGCCGTTGGTCACGATCGCCACCCGGTCGCCGGGCCCGGCGCCGCCCGGCCGCAGCCGCGCCCGCGCCAGGGTCTCGGCCGCCGCCAGCAGGTTCTCGAGCCCCGAGACCTGCAGCACGCCGGCGCGGCGCAGCGCCGCCTCCATCACCGCATCGCCGAGGCCGGAGGGATCCTCGCACCGCCCGCCGGCGCGCATGGCGACGACGGGGCGCGTGCGGGCGGTGGCGCGCGCGGCGGAGACGAAGGCGCGGCGGTTGCGCACGCGGCGGAGGTCGAGCACGACCGCGCCCGTCGCCGCGTCGCGCGCCAGCCAGTCGAGCGCGACTGCGAAGCCGATCGCGGCATTGCCGCCGATGCCGATGACGTGGCTGAAGCCCACCGCCTCCGCCGCCGCCCAGTCGAGCACCACCCGCGCCGTCGCCGCGGATTGGGTGACGAGGGCGAGCCGGCCCGGCCGCGGCGCGACGTGGCTGAGCGAGGCGTTCAGGCCGATCCCCGGCACGCAGAGGCCGAAGCTGCCCTGGCCATAGGCGCGCATGCCGGTGCGGGCGCAGAGCGCGCCGAGGTCCGGGCCCGCGCCCGTCACCACCCCGGCGAAGCAGCCGCGCGCGGTCAGCGCCTCGATCGCGCCCGCGAGCGCCGCGCCCGGCAGGCTGAGCACGGCGAGGTCCGGCGCCTCGGGCAGCGCGGCGACGGAGGGGAAGGCGGTGAAGCCCTCGGCGGCGTGGCCGATGGCGAAGAGGCGGCCCTGGAAGCCGCCCCCGGCCAGGTTGCGCGCCAGCAGCGCGGTCTCGGGCAGGGATGGGTCGCCCATCAGGACCACGCTCCGGGGCCTGAACAGGGCGCGGTCGCGGAATCCCGCCACGGCGCTCACGGGGAGAAGGCTGGTCATGGTGCGGTGCAACATGATCCTGTTCGGGGTCCAGGTCCAATGATAGTGCCGCGTCGGGATCCCGACCCACCGCCGGCCGGGCGCCGCAGGGCCATCGGGTGAAGGACGTCGCCCCTGTCGCTTCCGGCAAGGCAGGGCCAGGGAGAAGGCATTCTCCCGTCGCCGTACAGGGCGACCCCTCATCCATTTCTGTGCCTCGTCGTGCGGCAGCGAGGTCCGTGCGATGGCGCTTCAGCCTCGGCGCGCGGGAAAGCGGAAGGGGAGCAGAAAAAGGTGGGTTGGGGTTTCGGGGAAGGGAGTTCCCTCCCTTCCCCGCTCTTCCTGCCCCCGCGGGAGAACCAGGGCGTGCTCGGCGGCTTCGCCCGATGGCCCTGCCCGGCGCCGCCGGGGCTTGCGCGCGCCGCTTCCCGCGCCTCCACTGCGCCGGGACGAGGCGGGAGGTTCGGGGCGATGAGCGGCCATGCGGATCCGAGGATGGATGGGGAGATGCGCGCCTTCAACGCGATGATGGAGGCGCGCGCCGCGGAGCAGCCGCCCATCACCCTGAGCTTCCCCTTCGATGGTCCCCGCGCCCTGACCGAGGCGCTGAACCTGCCCCTTTCGGAAGGCGGGCCGGTGATGGCGGAGAGCGCCGACCGCTGGCTGTGGCTGCGCGGGCGGCGCATCCAGTGCCGCTTCCACCGGCCCGCCGGCATCGCCGGTCCGCTGCCGGTGCTGCTCTACCTGCATGGCGGGGGCTGGGTCTGGAACAGCATCGACACGCATGACCGGCTGATGCGGGAATACGCCGAGGCCGCGGGCTGCGCCGTCATCGGGCCCGACTACGCGCTCAGCCCCGAGGCCGCCTTCCCCCAGGCGGTCGAGGAATGCGCCGCGGTGCTGCGCTGGATCGGCATGCGGGGCGCGGAATGGGGGCTCGATGCGGGGCGGATCCTGCTCGGCGGCGATTCCGCCGGGGCGAACCTGGCGCTCGGGGCGGCGCTGCTGCTGCGCGACACGGATGGCGCGCCGCCGCCCGGCCTGAGGGGCCTGCTGCTGAATTACGGGGTGTTCGATTCCCGCCTCGACACGCCGAGCTACCGCGAATTCGCCACCGGCTACGGGCTGACGGCGGAGCGGATGGCCTTCTACTGGTCGGTCTACGCGCCGCGGGAGGCCGACCGGACGCATCCCTGCGCGGCGCCGCTGCGCGCCCGCGACCTCGGCTTCCTGCCGCCCTGCCTGCTGCAGATCGCCGAGCTCGACGTGCTGGAGAGCGAGAACCGCGCCATGGCGGCGCGGCTGCGGGAGGCCGGGGTGGCGGTGACCGAGACGCTGTTCCCCGGCACGGTGCATGGCTTCCTGCGTGCCGTCGCCCATGTCGGCGCGGCGCGCCGGGCGGTGGCGGAGGCGGGCGGCTGGATGCGACAGCGCCTGGCGCCGCCGGAGAGGTAGCGCCTCCTCTCCTGCCCCCCGGACCACACGGGCAAGGTGCCCGAATGCGAGGATGGGGGGGCTGACGTCCATCTCCGACGGGGGGAAGACATGTCTTCTCCCCCCCCACCGCACCGCCCCGTCGCCCGGAAGCCTCCCGCGCCTGCTCCCCGCCTGCCCTAGGCCACGATCACCACATCCGACGCCCCCAGCACCCCGGGCGCGATGCCGAGCAGCAGCAGCGTCCCCTGGGTTCCGGCCGTGACCAGGGTGTTGCCGAAGCCATCGGCCGCGACCGTCAGGCTCGCCGCGCCCGTCACCCCGGGGACGGCGTTGAACTGCAGCTTGTCCTCGCCATCGACGTAGTCCGCGACGATGTCGAAGCCGAAGCCGGCGGTGCTGACGAAGCGGTCCGCCCCGGCGCCGCCGGTCAGCCAGTCATCGCCCGGCCCGCCGACCAGCCCGTCGGGGTCGTTCCCGCCCTGCAGCGTATCCGCGCCCGGCCCGCCGACCAGCGTGTCGCTGCCCGACCCGCCATGGATGGAATCCTGCCCGGCGCCGCCATTCACCGAATCATTGCCGTCGAGCGGGTAGATGTGGTCGTCCCCCGCCAGGCCGGAGATGACGTCGCGGACCGAGATCCCGATCAGCGTGTCGGCCGCGGCGAAGCCGGTCTGCGTCAGCCGTTGCGCCGCCGCGTTCCAGCCCCAGGACGCGGCCTGGGTCCCGTCCTCGCCCGGCCCGCCATAGATCGCCTGCGCCGCCGCGAGGTCGAGCGGCCCGAGCCCGGTCGGCTCCGCGCCATTGTAGCTCATCACCGTATTCGCGGTGTTGTCGAGCGAGGGGTCGAGCGTCTCCGTGTGCGACCCGAAGCTCTCCCAGGGATGCTTCAGGCCGAGCGCATGGCCGAGCTCGTGCAGCAGCAGCCCGTAGGCCGGCGTGCCATCCGCCTCCGCATGGTCGAGGTTGAGGAAGACGTCGCCGGAGGCGTCCCAATTCGTCCGATGGTCGTAGAAATCCGGATAGGTCGCGCCATCCCAGTCGCCGAAGGGGTAGAAGGCGATGCCGCCCGCGCCGTCCCATACCGTGTCGGTGAAATCGTACCAGGCGAAGTTGATGTCGCCCTGGCCCGGCGCGACCTCGAGGAAGGTGATGCCGCAGGCCGAACCCCAGGCCGCCAGCGCCGCCCGCGCCTCCGCCTGGTCGGCCGCGTCGAAGGCCTGGAAGCTGGTCACCGCCGCGCCCATCACGTCGCCCGCGGCGTGGCTCGGCGGGGCGAGAGTGGGGAAGCTGTAGGTGACGACGACAGGCCGCCCGGCGACATCGATCCCGTTCCAGGCATAGCCGGAGATCAGCGCCGATTCATCGGTGACGACGGTCATGTTTCGGTGTCCTCCCTGGATCTCGACCCGTGGGGCAAGCCTAGCGCTTCCCCGGCGTTCCAGGAAACGAACCGGTCCTCTACCGGTGGGAAGCGATGCAGGCCGGGCGTGCACCGGCCGCGCCGGCCCTGTAGCCTGGGGGCGACGCCGCCCCCCCTTCGCCGCCCCGAGGACCCTGCCCCGCCCGTGACGGACGCGCCGAACCACCAGGCCACGCCCGGATCCGATGCGCCGGGCCGCATCGTCTTCGAGCATGTGACGCCCCCGCCGCGGCATCGCCCGGGCCTGGCCGATCCGGCAGGCCCCGGCGTCTTCTTCGCCCAGCGCGCCCGCCTTCCCGCCGGGCGCCTCGCCGCCCGCTACCAGGTGATGCTGCCCGATCCGCTGCCGCTCGGCGCGGAGATCGCCACGACCATCGGCGTGCCCGGCGAGGCGGAGATCGTCGCGCGGCGCTTCTGGCGCGTGGATGCCGCCCTGGCCGAGGGCGCGGACGACCTCTTCCTCGACCTCGCCCTGCCCGAGGCGCGCGAGGTCGAGATCCGCTGCTGGGCCTCCACCCGGGCCGGCGCGTTCCGGCTGCGCGCGGTGACGGTCAGGCAGGCCGGGCACGGCCCGCCGGCCGCCTGGACCGGCACGCATGGCCGGCTGGACCGCTGGCCGCTCGACCGGCTGCGCAGCGTCATGATCGGCAATAGCGGGGTCTGCACCGCCTCCTGCATCCACTGCCCGACCAACAAGCCGGGCACGCCGGCCGGCAGCGTCATGACCGACCGCGTCTTCGCCCGCATCGTCGAGGGGCTGGTCGAGAGCGGCCTGCCCATCGAGGGCGCGATCGGCTTCGGCGTCTATGCGGACCCGCTGACCGACCGGAAGCTGGCGCAGCGCATCCGCATGGTGAAGGACGCGCTGCCCGGCGTGCCGGTGACCATCAGCACCACCGGCGCCGCCTTCGTCCCGCGCCAGGAGGCGGCGATCGCGCTGGCGGATTCCG
>CAZMCV010000136.1:0-11331 GCA_964564645.1 uncultured Acetobacteraceae bacterium | reverse complement strand
CCGAAGGCGCCGATGACCGCGTCCTCGATGCCGTCGCCATTCACGTCGCCGGCCCGGGCGACGGAGAAGCCGGCGACATCGCCCGCCGCCTCGCCATGGATCACGAAGCCGCCCTGCCCGGCGGCGACGGCGCCGAGGTCGACGGCGCCGCCGAAGCCGCCGGCCCGGCCGAACACGACATAGGCGGCGCCGGCATCGGCGGTGCCGTCACCCGCGCCATCGGCGCCGCCGGCACCGATCAGCAGGTCGTCGAAGCCGTCGCCATTGATGTCCCCCGCCGAGGCGACCGACCTTCCGGCGTCGTCGCCCGCCGCCTCGCCGAGGAGGACGAAGCCGCCCTGGCCCGGCGGCAGGGGCGGCGCGCCGAGATCGACCGGGGGGCCGAAGCCGCCGGCGCGGCCGAACACCAGGTAGGCGGCGCCGGCCGCGGGCTCCGCTTCGAGCGGCCCGTCGGCCCCGGGGGCGCCGATGAGGAGATCATCGAGGCCATCGCCGTTCACGTCCCCGGCCGCGGCCAGGGCGATCCCGGCGAGGTCGAAGAGGTCCTCGCCATGCAGGACGAAGCCGCCCTGGCCGGCGGCGATGGCGCCGAGGTCGATCGGTGCATAGGGTGCTGGCATGGTTGTCTCCCCCCAGGGGCGGCGGTCGCCATCCCTGTCCTGGCCGCTCGTTCCGGCGACCGGGGCAGGATGCGCCGGATCGGGGGAGGACGGGAGGGGCGCGCCGGCTGCTCGCCTTCGCGCGCGAAACCCGGCACCGTCTTGCGGCATGCGACAGGAGGGGCCGTTGCCAGCGCGCGTGACCGGGGACCAGGCGGCGCCGCCCGCCCCCGCCTTCGAGATGACCGCCTCGCGCCACCTGCCGGCCTTCCTGGCCGCGCAGGGCGCGAGCCTGGCCGTCACCACCTACCAGGCAGGCAAGCTGCTGCTGGTCGGGCCGGGGACCGCGGACGGGCAGGGGCGGCTCTCGCTGTTCGAGCGCACCCTGCCGCGCTGCATGGGCCTGGCCGCCTCGCCGGGCGGGCTGCACGTCGCCACCCTCTCCCAGCTCTGGCATTTCCAGGACCTGGTGGCGGGGCAGGGCGTGCCCCCCGCCGGCCGCTATGCCGGGCATGACGCGCTCTACGCGCCGCGCCGCTGCTGGGTGACCGGCGATTGCGACATCCATGACATCGTGCGCGGCGCGGATGGCCGGCCGGTCTTCGCCAACACGCTGTTCTCCTGCCTCGCGACCATCGCCGAGGATGCCAGCTTCACCCCGCTCTGGCGGCCGCGCTTCGTCTCGCGCCTGGCGCCCGAGGACCGGTGCCACCTGAACGGCCTCGCCGCCGATGCGGATGGCACGCCGCGCTACGTGACGGTGGTCGGCCCCAGCGACGTCGCCGATGGCTGGCGCGACCACCGGCGGGAGGGCGGCCAGGTGATCGACGTGGCCTCGGGGGAGGTGGTCTGCGCCGGCCTCTCCATGCCGCATTCCCCCCGCCTGCATGGCGGCGCGCTCTGGGTGCTGAACTCCGGCACCGGGGAGTTCGGGCGGATCGACCGCGCCGCCGGGCGGTTCGAGCCGGTGGCCTTCTGCCCGGGCTATGCGCGGGGGATGGCCTTCCTCGGCGGCTTCGCCGTGGTCGGGCTGTCGCTGGCGCGGGAAAACCGCACCTTCGCCGGCCTCGCGCTCGACGCCGCGCTGGCGGCGCGCGGGGCGGAGGCGCGCTGCGGCCTGCTCTTCATCGACCTCGCCACGGGCGAGACCCCGCACTGGCTGCGCTTCGCCGGCGTGGTGCGGGAGCTCTACGACGTCGCGGCGCTGCCGGGGGTGCGGCGGCCGGCCATGGTGGGCTTCCTCGGCGACGACATCCGCCACGTCATCCGGGTGGGCGAGGGGCCGGGGGCCGCCTGACCGGCCGCGTCCCGGCTGGTTCCGGGCCGGGTCGGCCCCACTTTCCGGGGAGGCATCCCGGCCCGCAGGAGACCCCCGCCATGTCCGCCCTCGACGCCCCCGAGCCCGACTGCCCCGCCGGCCCGCCCCCGGGCCTCGACCTGGTCATCATCCCCCGCGCCCACGACATCGGCGGCTTCGAGGTCCGCCGCGCCCTGCCGACGAAGGAGCGGCAGATGGTCGGCCCCTTCATCTTCTGGGACCAGATGGGCCCGGGCGAGTTCCTGGCCGGCACGGGCCTCGATGTCCGCCCGCACCCGCATATCGGCCTGGCGACCGTCACCTACCTGTTCGCCGGCGAGATCCTGCACCGCGACAGCCTGGGCTCGCACCAGCCGATCCGCCCCGGCGACGTGAACTGGATGACCGCCGGGCGGGGCATCGCCCATTCCGAGCGCAGCGACCAGGCCGAGCGCGCCCGGACCCGGCCGCTCGCCGGCATCCAGGCCTGGGTGGCGCTGCCGAAGGGCGCCGAGGAGACGGCGCCGGCCTTCGCGCACCATCCCGGCGCGACGCTGCCGGTGGCCGAGGAGGCCGGGCTGCGCCTCCGGCTGGTCGCCGGGGAGGGGTGGGGGCTGCGCGCGCCGGTCGCCGTCTCCTCGCCCATGTTCTACGGCGACGCGGTGCTCGCCCCCGGCGCGCGGGTGGCGCTGCCGGACGGGCATGAGGAGCGGGCGGCCTACGTCATGGAGGGGGAGGTGGAGGTCGCCGGCCAGGCCTTCCCCGCGGGCCGCATGCTGGTCTTCCGGCCGGGCGACGGGCTGGCGCTGCGCGCCTCCGGGCCGGCGGGGGCGCGGGTGCTGCTGCTGGGCGGGGCGGCGATGGACGGGCCGCGCTACCTGTTCTGGAACTTCGTCTCCTCCTCGCGCGAGCGGATCGAGCAGGCGAAGGCGGATTGGCGCGAGGGACGCTTCGCCAAGGTGCCGGGCGACGAGGCGGAGTTCATCCCGCTGCCCGAGACGGTGCGCCGCCCCGCCGACAGCCGCCCGGCGGGCTGACCCGCCCGTCCCGGTCCGGGCGGCGGCGGGGAGGGCGGCTCCGCGCCGCCCGGATTTCCCCTTTCTGTTCCTGTTTCTCCCCACGCATCGCCCGGGCGGGCGCGGCGGCTCCGCTCGCGCCGGAAGCCGATTTTCCAGTCGATTTACGGGCTTTACGGGTGGCGTCAAAGCCGTGAAACGGCCGGCCAAAGCCGGGCAGGGGCTGTCAATTTCTTTGCTGGCTGAGAGGGCCGGCCGACACTCCTGGGAATATTCTCCGCAAGCCCGGCGGCGCCCTCCCGCGCCGCGCCCGCTGGGCGCTCAGCCCGGGGGCTCCCGGCCCGGCTCCTCCGCCTTCACCGCCTGCCAGGCGGCCTCCATCGCCGCCAGCCCGGCATCCCCCGGCGCCAGGCCGCTTGCGGCGAGCCGCCGCTCCACTGCCCCGAAGCGACGCTCGAACTTCGCATTGGCCCCGGCGAGGCAGGCCTCCGGGTCGAGATCCAGCTTCCGCGCCAGGTTGGCCAGCACGAAGAACAGGTCGCCCACCTCGTCGGCGAGCCGCGCGGGGTCGGCGCCGGGCCCGAGCTCGGCGCGCAGCTCCGCCGCCTCCTCCTCGAGCTTGTCCAGCACGGCGCCGGCATCCGGCCAGTCGAAGCCGACCCTGGCGGCGCGGCGGGTGAGCTTCGCCGCGCGGGTCAGGGCGGGCAGGCCCACCGGCACGCCGGCCAGCGTCCCGGTCTCGGCCCGGGCGGCGCGCTCGGCGGCCTTCTGGACCTCCCAGGCGGCCACCTGGGCGGCCTCGTCGCGCGCGGCGGCCTCGCCGAAGACGTGAGGATGGCGGCGGATCATCTTGGCGGAGATCGCCTCGGCCACCTCGGCGAAGCCGAACCAGCCGGCCTCGCGCGCCATCTCGGCATGGTAGACGACCTGGAACAGCAGATCGCCGAGCTCGTCGAGCAGCGCGGCGCGGTCCGGGCCGCGGCGGATGGCGTCGGCCACCTCATAGGCTTCCTCGATCGTGTAGGGCGCGATCGAGGCGAAGTCCTGGACCTGGTCCCAGGGGCAGCCCGCGGCCGGGTCGCGCAGCCGGGTCATGATCGCCAGCAGGCGGGCCAGCGCCCGGGTCGGGTCGGGGCGGTCCTCGGCGGGCGTCTCGGGGGCGGGCGGCGTCATCTTGCGGCTCTCCTGGTCATCCTTCGCCCAGAGCAGAGCGGTCGGCGGCCGGCAAGGGGGCGTGGGCGCCCGGCTTGTCCCCAGGGCCTGATTCCCCGATAAGATATATTATGGAAAATAACGACGCTGTGGATAAGCTGTGGATGATGTCGCCGCCCGGTCCCCTTGGCGCCTTCAGGCCGGCCCGACCTCGATCACCATGCCGTCGTAGCCGGGCTCGATCCCGTCCGGCAGCTCGCGCCGCAAGGTCGCGTAGTCCATCGCGGCGCCCATATGGGTCAGGATGGTCCGGCGCGGCTTCAGGCGGGCCACCCATTCCAGCACCTGCTCCAGGCTGGCATGCACCTTGTGCGGCATGCGCTGCAGGCACCCGACCACCCAGGTGTCCAGCCCCTCGAGGAATGGCAGGCTCTCCTCCGGCAGGATCGCCACGTCGGTCGAATAGGCGAAGCGCCCGACCCGCAGCCCCAGCGTGTCCATCACGCCATGGTCCTGGCGGAAGAGCTGGACGTCGAGGCCGGCGATCCCGATGCGTTCTCCGTACGCGACCTTCAGCGGCTCCAGCGCGGGACGAAAGAAGAACGGGCCCGTCGCGCCGATGAAGGCATAGTCGAACCGGTCATCGAGCTTCCCGAGCGTGACCTTGGTGCCATAGGCCGGCAGCGCCCGCCCGATCACCCGGTTCACCAGGCGCAGATCGTCGATGCCGAGGATGTGGTCGGCATGCGCATGGGTGAACAGCACGGCGTCCAGCCGCGCGATCCGGCAGGCGAGAAGCTGGGCGCGCAGGTCGGGCCCGGCATCGATCAGCAGGCGCTGGCCATCGGCGCCCTCGATGACGGCGGCGGTGCGGGTGCGGCGGTTGCGCGGCTCCGCGGGGTCGCAATCGCCCCATTCGCCGCCCTCCCCTTCGCCGCCGATCAGCGGCACGCCGCCGGAGCCCCCGGTGCCGAGGAGGGTGACCTTGAGCATGCTGTCCCTGTCTCCCACCCGGCGCGCGCCGGGATCAGCGTCCTGCCGGCCTTCTACGCCGCCGCGGCACGGGCCGCGACCACCCGGGTGGCGACCGCTCCGGTCATTCCCAGATGGCGTGGAGGCGGGGGTAGTCGAGCCGGGCGAGCTGGTTGTGCAGATGCTCGGGCGAGCAGCCGTTCCCCGACTGGTTCGGCTCCTCCCCGCCGCGGTCGAGCAGGTCGTTCCACAGGTTCCGGCTGCTGTTCTGCGGGTCGCGCGCCTGGCCGCTGCCGATATCGGCGTAGAGATCGGCGATCGTGGTGTTCGCATCCGCGAGGAAGCGTGCCTCCTCGTCGAAGATGCCGATCAGGATCCACTGCACCCGGTGCGTGACCCAGCCATGGTTCTTGCCGGCGCCGATGTCGTAGATCGGCTTCTTCGCCTGGATGTGCGACAGGAAGACCGAGGGCGGCAGCCAGCCCTCGGCGGCGACGACCTCGGAGGAGAAGCCGAGCGCGGCTTCCCGCTGCGCGAGATAGGCCCGGAACGCATCCGGCTTGGTGATCGCCTTGGTGCGCGCATCGAGGGTGGTCAGCGCGTTCCGCACCTCCTTCTCGTTCATCAGGAAGCCCTGGATGAC
The DNA here is from genome assembly GCA_964564645.1 of uncultured Acetobacteraceae bacterium. Classification (GTDB taxonomy): domain Bacteria; phylum Pseudomonadota; class Alphaproteobacteria; order Acetobacterales; family Acetobacteraceae; genus CAZMCV01. The sequence continues at coordinate 5,652 of CAZMCV010000136.1, read as the reverse complement.
GAGCATCTTGTCGAGGCTGGCGAGCCCGCCCCAGCTCGCCATCAGGTTCCGCTTGTTGGTCTTGATCCACGCCATGCCGGCCTCCCCGCCCGTCCCCGGGCGAGCCTATCGCGGAACGCAACGGATGCGCAGCATCCCCGTGCGGCCCCGGTCAGAGCGGGTGAGGACACCGACCTTGCGAAGGAACGCCCGTCGAAGTCACTGCGGAACACCCATCGGCATCGGGGCTGGCGGGCATTCCTTCACGAACTCTCAGCCGGCGCGGCGGAACAGGCGGTGGAAATTCGCCGTCGTCAGCGCCTCGGTCTCCGCCATGGTCCAGCCCCGGACCTCGGCCAGGACCTTGGCGGTGTGGGCCACATGGGCCGGCTCGCAGCGCTTGCCGCGGAACGGGACGGGCGCGAGGTAGGGGCTGTCGGTCTCGACCAGCAGCCGGTCCCCGGGGATGTCGCGGGCGATGTCGCGGACGTCCTGCGACTTCGGGAAGGTCAGGATGCCGCTGAAGGAGACGTAGCCGCCCATCGCGACCGCGCGCTCGGCCAATTCGCGGCCCGAGGAGAAGCAGTGCAGCAGGAAGTCGAAGGGACCGCCCGCCTCCCGCTCCTCGGCCAGGATCCCGGCGATGTCGTCATCGGCTTGGCGGGCATGGATGCAGAGCGGCAGGCCGGTGGCGCGGGCGGCGCGGATGTGCCGCCGGAACCCCTCCTGCTGCGCCTCGCGCGGGGCCTTGTCGTAGAAATAGTCGAGCCCGGCCTCGCCGATGCCGATCACGCGCGGGTGGTCGGCCAGCGCCACGATCTCCTCGACCGAGGGCATGCCCTCCGCCTCGCCGGCATTGTGCGGATGCACGCCGACCGTGCCCCAGATGCGGTCGGGGAAGCGGTCGGCCAGCGCCTTCACCGCCTCGGCCTGCTTCACGCGCGTGCCGATCGTGACCATGCGGTCGACGCCCGCGGCGCGGGCGCGGTCGAGGATGGCCTCGATCTCCGCCTCGACGAAGTAGTCGAGGTGGCAATGGCTGTCGATCAGCATCGGATCAGGCCGCGTCGTCGATCTTGCGGAACAGCGGCGCGGGCGCCGGCAGGGCCGTGCCCTCGGGCAGCGGCACAGCCAGCGCGGCGAGGGTCCGCGCGTCGGCCGGCACGCCGAGCTGGTCGAGCATCGCCGCCATGGTCTGCGGCATGAAGGGGTGCAGGACCGTGGCGAAGCTGCGGATCGCGCTGTGCAGGTGCCGCAGCACCACCAGCATGCGGGCGGGGTCGGTCTTCCTCAGCGCCCAGGGCTGCTGCTGCGTGATGTAGCCGTTCGCGCCCCGCACCTCGGCCATCACCGCCTCGAGCGCCAGGTGGAATTCCTGCGCGTCGATGTGCCGCGCGACCGTGCCCGGCAGCGCCGCCACGCCGCCGAGCAGCGCCGCATCGGCCTGCGCGCCATCGGCTGCCGCCGGCAGCCTGCCCTCGCAATTCCGCTGGATCAGCGACAGCGTGCGCTGCGCGAGGTTGCCGAGGCCATCCGCCAGCTCCCCGTTCAGCCGCGCGACCAGCGCCTTCTTCTGGAAGTCGCCATCCTGGCCGAAGGGCACCTCGCGCAGCAGGAAGTAGCGCAGCGGGTCGAGCCCGTACTCGTCGATCAGCGCCAGGGGGTCGATGGCGTTGCCGAGGGATTTCGACATCTTCTGTCCCTCGATCGTCCACCAGCCATGGGCGAAGACGCGCCCCGGCGGCTCGACGCCCGCAGCCTTGAGGAAGGCCGGCCAGTAGATCGTGTGGAAGCGGACGATGTCCTTGCCGACGAAATGCGTGACCTGCCCGTCCGCCCAGAAGGGCCAGCGCGGCGCCTGCGTGTCCGGGTAGCCCGCCGCCGTGACGTAGTTGGTCAGCGCGTCCATCCAGACATACATCACATGGTCCGCATCGCCGGGCACGGGGATGCCCCAGCGGAAGCTGGTGCGGCTGACCGAGAGGTCCGCCAGCCCGCCCTCGACGAAGCGCATCACCTCGTTCCGCCGCGCCGCCGGCGCGATGAAGCCGGGATTCTCCCGCGTGTAGTAGTCGAGCAGCCAGTCCTGCCATTTCGACAGGCGGAAGAAGTAGCTGGGCTCCCTCACCCACTCCACCGGCGCGCCGGACGGCGCGTATCTCACCCCGTCGCGCTCGGTCAGCTCGTCCGGGCCATAGAAGGCCTCGTCACGCACGGCGTACCAGCCCTCGTAGTGGCCGAGATAGATCTCGCCGCGGCGGACCAGCTCCTCCCACAGCGCCTGGCAGGCACGGTGGTGGCGCGGCTCGGTCGTGCGGATGAAGTCGTCGTTCGAGAGGTTCATCCGCGCAGCCAGCGTGCGGAAGTGCCCGCTGACCTGGTCGGTGAAGGCCTGCGGCTCCATCCCCGCATCGCGCGCCGCCTTCTCGACCTTCTGACCGTGCTCGTCCGTGCCGGTCAGGAACATCACCTCGTGCCCCTCAAGCCGCTTCCACCGCGCCATGACGTCGGTGGCGAGCGAGGTGTAGGCATGCCCGATATGGGGCCGGTCGTTCACGTAGTAGATCGGCGTCGTCAGGTAGATGCGGGCCATGTCGGCGGGATCGCTTCCCTCGGGGGCGGCGGGTGGCCTCGGGATGTGGGCGCTCAGCGGACCGAAAGCCAGCCAAGGCCGGTCAGCACGGCCTGCTTGCGGTCGAGGTTCAGCCGCTCCGTCTCCTCGGCCAGGCGGCCGAGCCTATCCCACAGGGTCGCCCAATCGGCAAGCGAGCGGGCGGCGATCCAGGGCGCGGACGCCTCCCCGCCCCGCGCGGCCCGGCGCAGCGCGGCCGCCAGGGCCCGGCGCAGCAGCGCCATGAAGGTCGCCAGCGCGGAGGCCCCGGCATCCCGCCGCCCCGCGACCTCCTCGGCGATCGCATGGACGGCGCGGGGATCGAGATGCGGCAGCGCGGCGAACACCCGCTCGACCAGCGCCTGCAGCGCCAGCCCCTCCCCCGCCGCCAGCGCCAGCGCCTGGCCCGGCGCGCCATCGGCCAGGCGCGCGAGCCCGGCGCGCTCGGCCTCCGGCATCTCCGGCAGGGCGCCCGCCAGCAGGCGGGCGAGCGCCGCCTCCTCCAGCGGGAACAGGTCGAGCCGGCGGCAGCGGCTGCGGATGGTCGGCAGCAGCCGCTCAGGCTGGTGGGTGACCAGCAGCAGCACGGTGCGGGCGGGGGGTTCCTCGAGGGTCTTGAGCAGGATGTTCTGCACCTCCGCGCGGTCCGCCCGCTCGGCCTCGTTCATCACCACGGCGCGCCATCCGCCCTCGGCCGCGGTGTGGGCGAGAAAGCGGATGGCGTCACGCGCGTCGTCGACCCGCAGCACCTCCTTGCGGCCCTTCTCGCCGGTGTTGGGCTCGAGGGTGAAGAGATCGGCATGCGCGGCGGCCGCGACGCGGCGGAACACCGGATGGCCGGGGGCGAGGTGCAGCGGCGCCTGTCCCGGCGCGCGCTCCGGCAGGCCCGCCAGCAGCCAGCGGGCGAAGCGGAAGGCCAGGGTCTCCTTGCCGATGCCGGGCGCGCCGGCGAGCAGCCAGGCATGGTGCAACCGCCCCGACCGCGCCGCGGCCTCGAGCGTCGCGGCGGCGTGGTCGTGGCCGACCAGGCCCGGGTTGGCGCGGGGCGGGGCGAGGCCGGACACGCTCAGGCCCGCGGAAGCGGGCCGAGGCGTCGGCCGACGAGTGCGAGGATCGCGCCGGCGACCGCATCGGGCCCGCCGGTCGCATCCACCAGCGCGCAGCGTCCGGGATCCCCGGCGGCGATGGCGCGGAAGCCCTCGCGCACGCGGGCGTGGAATTCCCGGCTCATCGCCTCGTAGCGGTCGGCGGCCCCCCGGGCCGAGACGCGGGCGAGTCCCGCCTCGACGCCGAGATCGAGCACGATCGTCAGGTCCGGACGCAGCCCCTCCAGCGACAGCGCGGCCAGCGCGTCCCAGGCGGCGCGCGGCACCCCCTGCCCGAAGCACTGGTAGGCCAGGGTCGAATCGGCGAAGCGGTCCGACACCACCCAGATGCCGGCCGCCAGCGCCGGCAGGATCGTCCGCACCAGATGCTCGCGGCGCGCCGCGAAATGCAGCATCGTCTCGGCCAGCCCGTCCCAGCGGCCGCGGCCGAGCAGCAGCGCGCGGATCGCCTCCGCCCCGGGGGCGCCGCCGGGCTCGCGGGTGCGGAGCACCGGCAGCCCGGACGCCGCCAGCGACGCCGCCAGGCGCCGCGCCTGGGTCGTCTTCCCCTGCCCTTCCCCGCCCTCGAAGGTGATGAAGCGGCCGCGCCCCGGCCCGGCCTGCCCGATGCTCTCCGCCATGCCGCGCGGTCTAGCCGAGCCCGTGGCGGGCCGCCATGCGGGCCGGAACCATGCGCCGCCGGTCGCGTTCGCAGCAACACGCAACGAAGGAGACCCGGTCCATGCTCAAAGGCGGATTGCTCTGGCTGATCGGGATCCCGATCCCCGTGATCCTCGTGCTCTGGCTGCTCGGGGTCCTCTGACGCGCGGCGCGCGCCCGCGCCGGCTCAGCTGCCGGTGATCCAGCGCCCGAGCACGGCCGGGATGCGCGGCACGATCCCCAGCCGTTCGACATCCGCCCCCGCATAGAGCGGCACGGACATCTGCGGCACGCCCTGGCCGGTGACCTCGAGCACGCCGAGCTCCGTCCCCCGTAGCACCGGCGCGGTCACCGGCGCGTCGTAGCGCAGCCGGACCTGCATGCGGTTGCGCCAGGCGCGCGGCAGGGTCACGATCACGTCGCGCCCGCCGACCATCGGCACGCTGCGCTGCTCGCCGAGATAGACCGGCACCTGCTCGATGGTGTCGGCGGCGCGGAACAGCACGACGTTCTCGAACTCGCGGAAGCCCCATTCCAGCAGGCGCTCGCTCTCCTCGGCGCGGGCGCGCATGCTGGGCAGGCCGTTGAACACCAGGATGAGCCGCCGCTCCCCGCGCTTGGCGGAGGCGGTGAGGCCATAGCCCGCCTCCTCCGTGTGGCCGGTCTTCAGCCCGTCGGCGCCGGGCACGCGGGCGAGCGCCGGGTTGCGGTTGTCCTGGCTGATGTTGTTGTAGGTGAAGCTGCGCTCGTTGTAGAGCCGGTAGTATTCCGGGAAGTCGAGGATGATCCGCCGCGCCAGGATCGCCAGGTCGCGGCAGGTGGTGCGGTGCTCGGGGTCGGGCCAGCCGGTGGAGTTGCGGAAGTTCGTCCGCTCCGACAGGCCGATCTGGCGCGCCCGCTCGTTCATCAGCTCGGCGAACTGCGCCTCGGAGCCGGAGATCGCCTCGGCGAAGACGATGCAGGCATCGTTGCCCGACTGCACGATCACGCCGCGCATCAGGTCGTCGACCTTCACCTGCGTGCCGATCTGCACGAACATCTTGCTGCCGCCCATGCGCCAGGCGCGCTCGCTCACCGGCAGCTCCTGGTCCGGCTTCAGGCGGCCCTGCTTCAGCCACTCGAAGACCATGTACATGGTCATCAGCTTCGACATCGACGAAGGCGGCATCCGCTCATCGGCGTTCTTCTCGAGCAGGGTCGCCCCCGTGTCGAAATCCATCACCAGCGCCTGGCGCGCCAGCGTGTCGACCGGCCCGAGCGGGGTCTGGGCCGGCGAGCCCTGCGGCGCGGCCGGCGCGGCGCGGCGGCCGGCGCCGC